>CAMCYZ010000238.1 GCA_945885545.1 Spirosoma fluviale | reverse complement strand
ACTCCGCAGTTATTACAGAAGTTTGCGTCTTCAGGGTTGTTTTTGTTGCAGTTATCACAAACTACTTTCGTATTTCTGATTCTTGACATTTCGACGGTTATAATGCCCGTTGGTACGGCAATGATGGCATATCCCAGAATCATGGCCGCAGAAGCCAATATTTTGCCCAGAACAGTTTGTGGAACAATATCTCCAAATCCTACGGTGGTTAGGGTTACAATGGCCCAATAAATGCCAATTGGAATACTCGTAAAGCCATTTTCGCTACCTTCAATAACATACATAATTGTGCCTAAAATAGCAGTGATAAACACAACCGTAGTTAAGAAGACACCGATTTTATAGGCACTTTTTTGGATAGACTGTAGCATATACTGAGCCTCTCTATTGAATTGCACTAATCTCAACACCCTAAAAACTCGCAATAACCTAAGTATTCTGATCAAAATCAAATAGTGAGTACCCATCAAGAATAAAGCAAGGTAATTGGGTAGTATTGCTAGGAGGTCAATTATTCCCCACATGCTGAATATGTACTTCTGATAGTTAAGTGATGACCATACACGGAGTGCATATTCTACAGTAAAAATGATTGTAAAAACCCATTCAAAAAAGTAGAAGTACTTAAAATAATCTTTTTGGATTTGAGGAATGCTTTCAATGATTACAATTAAAACGTTAATCAATATTAGCCAAAGTAAAACCACGTCAAATAATCTGCCTTTTTTGGTATCATGCTTGAATATTATCTCGTAAGTTTCTTTTTTTGAAATCATTTCGTCATTTTTTACTTCCAACCCCAAGGTTTCCAATCTATTTGAAGAGGATTTTTAAGATCAAATTTTACCGTAAAAAGTCTATCAGAGCCAATTCTTCTGAGATTATAACTAAAAAAATCATCTTTGAGCTCAACCCACCAAACGTTTGTTGCAGCTAATGGCAGCATTTTGGTGGTTGCATCATCCGCAGGAAACATTTGTAATCCTG
Organism: Spirosoma fluviale; assembly: GCA_945885545.1. Lineage (GTDB taxonomy): Bacteria > Bacteroidota > Bacteroidia > Cytophagales > Spirosomataceae > Leadbetterella > Leadbetterella lacustris. The sequence continues at coordinate 3,992 of CAMCYZ010000238.1, read as the reverse complement.
CTTGTCCGATATTTGAACTTGTACCGCCGTACATCGTTACTTTATCTGGCTCGCCATTTTCGTGTCTGTGGTCGTGTTTGAGCTCAATTTTATCGCCTTTTAAAGTAAAAACCCAAGTTCTTGACTTGTCTTCTCCGACATAAAATGGGACTTTGATGACATTTTCTTCACAACTAATGACTTGCATTACAAGTCTTTTGTTTTTGAAAGTCTCATTGTCAGCTCCAGCAATTGCCATTCCTTCAAATGATTTTCCACACTGTTTCTTTAGATTTTCCCAAAAAACTAAACTGTTTGCCTTTTCTTGTGATTCACCAAGAAAAGGTGCCAAAAAAAGAAAGATTAGAATGATTTGTTTCACATTTTGTTATTTTGAAAGCAAATTAGACATTTTATAAAGTCAAAAAAAATAAAACATTATATTTTGTGACTTAAATGACATTCTGTTTGAAGGTTAAATGCGTACTTTGCCTACATTATTTATAGGACGTTTGAAGTTATCGAAATTATGAAAAAAATATTTCTTTTTTTTGCACTAATTATTTCATGTTCCGTTTTTGGTCAACACACTACTGAATTGAAAAAATATGCAATAGAAGTGGCTGGTTTTAAAGTGGGAGAGATGCATGCAACAAAAAAGACTCTGGGCGAGGGTGTGGTAAAATACCATATAAAAAGTGATGTTAAAGTGAATTTGTTGGTTTATACTTTAAAGGTAAAATACGAGGTCAGTAGTCAGTTTGATAAAAACGGCCTAGTCTATTCTGAGGCAAAGGTGAATTCCAATAAGGGCGATTTTTTTACGACGACTGCTTTAAAAAATGGAAGTTATGAGGTGAAATCCAAGCAAGAAAAGAAAGAATTTGAAAAAACTATCAATTCAGACATAAATTGGACGTCCAGTAGATTGTTTTTTGACGAACCAATCAATGATCAAAAGTTTTATTCTGAATATTATGCACTTTTAAACAACGTGAAGAAAAATAAAGACGGTACATTTACTTGTCAGATAGAAAACAACATTGACAAATATGTTTATGAAAATAAGAAACTCGTGCGAGTAATCAAAAAGAATCCGATTAAAAATATTGAGTTACGTTTTATCTCTGAAAAAGTGACAACAGATTCTGGGATTTGAATAGAAATGTTATGCCAAAAAAAATAGTAATCATAGGTAATGGTGTGGCAGGAATAACTACCGCAATAGAACTCAGAAAGCTTTCCGATTGTGAAATCACCGTGGTATCTGAGGAATCTGAATATTTCTTCTCACGTACAGCCCTCATGTATGTTTTTATGGGACACATGAAGTTTGAACATACACAACCTTATGAAAATAGTTTTTGGAAAAAAAACAACATAACACTTAAAAAAGGAAGGGTGAATGCTGTTTTTCCAGAAAAAAATGAAATCTCTTTAGAGAATGATGAAGTTCTTCCTTACGACTTTTTAGTTTTGGCAACTGGCTCTAAACCAAATAAATACAATTGGCTGGGGCAAGACTTAGAAGGTGTTTCGGGTTTGTATCACAAACAAGATTTGGAATTTTTAGAAAACCATGCTTCAAAAATCAAAAAAGCAGTGGTTGTTGGCGGTGGACTGATAGGAGTAGAGCTTGTCGAAATGCTGAATTCGAGAGGAATAGAGGTTACTTTTTTGGTCAGAGAGAATAGTTTTTGGGACATGGTTTTGTCTGAAAATGAAGGCCGTATGCTTGAAAAACATATATTAGAACATGGAATAAACCTAAAATTAAATACAGAACTTAAAGAAATTCAAGGAAAAGATTCGGTGGAGTCTATTATGACTTCAGAAGGAGAAAGTTTTGAATGTCAGTTTGTTGGGTTAACTGTAGGCGTAAGTCCCAATGTTGATTTTCTTCGTAATTCCAGCTTGAATATCAATAAGGGTATTTTGGTCAATGAATATTTACAAACCAATGTTCCTAATGTTTTCGCAGTAGGCGACTGTGCCGAAATTCAGCATCCGCAAGAGGGTAGAAGGCCAATAGAGGCGGTTTGGTACACCGGAAAAATAATGGGACAAACCCTCGCAAAAACATTGGCTGGGAAAAAGACTGCCTACAATCCGGGAAATTGGTTTAACTCGGCCAAGTTTTTTGATATTGAGTATCAGACTTACGGCCTTGCACCCGCTAAACTAAATGCATATCAAGAAGAATATTATTGGGAAAAAGAAAATAAAGCTGTCAGAATAGTATTTGATAAAGAAAACAGAGTTTTTGAAGGAATAAATACTTTCGGAATTAGAATGCGTCAGGATTTCTTTGAGAAGGTTTTAGACAGAAAAGAAAGTGTAGATTTTGTGATGGAAAATCTCGACAAGGCCAATTTTGACCCTGAGTTTTATAAGAAGTATGAAAAAGAAGTTAAAAATGGTTTTATTGTCCAAAGTGCTTAATTATAGATAATTATGAATTTAGATTTAAGTAAAAAGACAGGTTTGAGCTTGGGTTTTGGCGGAATGTTAATTCTTATGGCGGCACTTTTCAATCTTTTGAATGGTTCAGCTTTGTTATACATCTCTTTATGTATGATTTTAGCGGGAATTGTGGTGTATTCATTCGGTGAATATGCAGGTGAATTGTCGGGAATCAAAAACGATGAGGTTTGGTTTAAAAGTGTGTCTTCAAAAGGAATTGTGGCATGGATTCTCGGTTTTGTGCTTACCGCATTTTATGTCGTAATTTACTGGTTTCCAGAATATTTGGGTCTTCATAAAGAAGGAAATACTGGTTTGGTTGCTTTTTTTGACCCTTTGAGTTTTGCATTAAATGGCCACGGTGCTAGCCAATGGTTTGTGTATGGCACGCTTTATACCGTCGCTATTTTGGGCTTTGGCGTTAAATTTATTCTGAAATACAGACACAATACCTACCAAATTGTAAGAACCTGCTCAGTTATGTTTTTCCAGTTGGCGTTTGCATTTTTATTGCCTGAGTTTTTGGCTAAGCTCAATCCGGAATTAGATTATTTTGCAAAAGACCTTAAGAATATGTGGCCGCTAAACTACTATTTCTTCGAAGACTGGCATTTGAAGGCCATGTTGGGTGGTGGAAATCTCGGAATGTTTATGCTCTTCTTTGGCATAGGCATGATATTTTTGATTTCACCCATTCTAACTTACTTTTTTGGAAAAAGATGGTATTGTTCTTGGGTTTGCGGTTGCGGTGGTTTGGCCGAAACCGCTGGTGATTCCTTCCGACAACTGTCAGATAAATCCATAAAAGCCTGGAAAATAGAACGTTGGTTGATTCATTCGGTACTGCTTTTTGTTTTTATCACAACAGTAGCGGTTATTTATTCTTTTTTAATTAATGAAAAGGCAGCTTTAGACCCTAAGCTTTTCTTGGTTGGAGTTATTGTATTTTTGGGGATTTTTAGTTTGTATATTTTCAAAATCGGTTACAAAAAGCTGGCCTTAGATGCACGAAAAGGCATTTATTGGGCTTCAGGAATTATTTCGGCATTTTTGATTATCAATATGGCTATTGGCAATACCAACGTGTTTTTTATAGATTCTTACACTTTACGGTCTTGGTATGGCTTTTTCATAGGTGCGGCATTCAGTGGGGTAGTTGGCGTTGGTTTTTATCCTATTTTAGGCAGCAGAGTTTGGTGCAGATTTGGTTGTCCTATGGCTGCTGTTTTAGGATTTCAACAAAAACTTTTGTCGAGATTTAGAATAACCACCAACGGTTCACAATGTATTTCGTGTGGCAACTGCTCTACGTATTGTGAAATGGGCATCGACGTACGTGCGTACGCCCAAAAAGGTGAAGACATCGTACGTTCATCGTGCGTTGGTTGTGGAGTTTGTTCGGCGGTTTGTCCTCGTGGGGTTTTGAAATTGGAAAATGGTAGAGTGGAGATTTGAGAAGAAATATTCCGTTTTAAATCAAAAAATACAAAATTTGAGCTAAATTGGCTTACAAATTGAATAAGATGAAATATTTAACTATATCGCTTCCT
>CAMCYZ010000237.1 GCA_945885545.1 Spirosoma fluviale | reverse complement strand
TCGTTGGATTTTTATGTTTTATGCCTTCCCAAAATATCCCAGATGTTTCAACTGATGATAAAACAGCCCATTTTGTGGCATTTGCAGTATTGGGTTTTTCTTGGTTTATGTATATGAAAAATTATATTAAAGTTCTAATTGGTCTTACTTTTTTTGCCATTTTTATAGAGGTGGTACAGTATTTATTGCCAGAAAGTTTTCACAGAGGTTTTGATTTGTTGGATATCCTTGCAGACGTTTTGGGTATTTTTATAGGTTTTGCGGTAGCTTTCGTTTTTAATAAGGTTGTAAAATAAAAAAGAGCTAAATCTGTCGAAATAGCTCTTTTTTGGATAGATATTAAGCGAGGTTTATTTCAACGCTACGTTTATACTTAATTCTTTCAATTGCAGGTCTGAAATACTTGAGGGTGAGTCTATCATTACATCACGGCCGCTATTGTTTTTCGGGAACGCAATGAAGTCTCTGATAGATTCTGCTCCACCAAATAATGAAACCAATCGGTCAAAACCGAAGGCCAAACCCGCGTGCGGAGGTGCTCCGTATTCAAAGGCCTCCATCAAGAAACCAAATTGTTTTTTAGCCTCCTCATCTGAAAATCCAAGAATTTCGAACATTCTTTGTTGCAATGGTTTCTGAAAAATCCTTACCGAACCACCACCAACTTCTGTACCGTTGATAACCATATCGTAGGCATTGGCTCTCACTTTACCCAAATCTGAGTCTAACAAAGCCACATCCTCTGGTTTTGGTGCGGTGAACGGATGGTGCATTGCAAACCAACGATTTTCATCTTCGCCAAACTCCAAAAGTGGGAAGTCAACAACCCAAAGAACTTTATATTCGTTAGGATTTCTTAGGCCTAATCTGTTGCCCATCTCGAGACGGAGTTCGTTCAATTGCTTTCTTGCTTTGTCGGCATGGCCTGAAATGATAAGAATCAAGTCGCCTGCTTTGGCATTGAATTTCTCGCCGATGGCTTTTAGGTTTTCTTCGGTATAAAACTTATCTACTGAAGATTTAACAGTTCCATCAGCATTGAATCTGATGTAAACCAATCCTTTGGCACCTATCTGTGGGCGTTTCATCCATTCGGTTAGTTCATCTATTTGTTTTCTTGTATATTCTGCACAGCCACTTGCGTTTATACCTACGATGAGTTCGGCATCATCAAAAACTTGGAATCCTTTGTTTTGAACCATCTCATTAAGTTCTACAAACTTCATGTCGAATCTGATGTCGGGCTTGTCGCATCCGTAGAATCTCATGGCATCGGCATAGGTCATTCTAGGCACTTCTGGCAGGTCAATTTCCTTAACCGTTTTGAAAAGATGTTTGATTAATCCTTCAAACATATTCAATACATCCTCTTGCTCCACAAATGACATCTCGCAGTCTATTTGTGTAAACTCAGGTTGGCGGTCGGCCCTTAAATCTTCGTCCCTAAAACACTTCACTATTTGATAATAACGGTCGAAGCCCGAAATCATCAATAGTTGTTTGAACGTTTGTGGCGATTGAGGTAAAGCATAAAATTCGCCCGGATTCATTCTGCTAGGTACTACAAAATCTCTTGCTCCCTCAGGAGTTGATTTTATCAAAACTGGCGTTTCTACCTCTATAAATTGTTGAGCATCAAGAAATATTCTCGTTTGCTGAGCCACCTTATGTCTCAAAAGTAGGTTTTGACGAACAGTATTTCTTCTTAAATCAAGATAACGATACTTCATGCGGAGTTCATCGCCACCGTCTGTTTCGTCTTCTATAAGAAATGGAGGTAACTTGGCAGGATTCAAAATTTCGATATTTTCAACCAGGATTTCTACTGCACCCGTTTCTATTTTATCGTTTTTTGCTAATCGCTCAATTACTTTACCTTCTGCTTTTATTACAAATTCCCTCCCAAGCGTTCTTACCTTTTCCAATACATCAGCCGCGGTTTTTCCTTCTTCGAATATCAATTGGGTAATGCCATATCGGTCTCTTAAATCTACCCAAACCATGCCACCTTTGTCTCTTACTTTCTGAACCCAGCCACATAAAGTAACCGATTCGCCAAGACTAGAAATTCGAAGTTCTCCACAGGTATGTGTCCTTAACATGCTATTAGTTTTTTTGAAATTGGCTGCAAAATTAGTGAATTCTTTTCCAAATGCCTTGAGATTTGGCAAAATGTTGGCAGTCAGTTGGATATTCCAATTGAATTGAATTTTTATTTAGGAATTGAAAAAATTAAATACTGCTGGAATCTTCCTTAGGAATAATGAAAGCTAAAATGAAGTAAACAATAAGCAAGGAACCAAAGCTGAAAAATGTCGTTAAAGCCACGAATACCCGAACTATGGTTGGGTCTAAGTTGAAATATTTGCCCAAACCCCCACAAATACCCAAAAACATCGCCTCTTTTCCTGTTGTTCTTTTAAGTTTCTTTTCCATATCTTTATAATTTGCTGCAAAGTCGCTAAGACGCCAAGAAATAATCATTTCTCTGTTTGTCTAAAGACTAAGTCATGGATGTTTCATTTTATTTTAAATGTTTGAATAAAATTAGCAAAAAAACCTCTTGATTTCTCAAGAGGTTATAAATATTTTTCAGTAGATTAACCTTACCATCCAAAAGGGTTTAAAAGGCCACCAATTCCGAACAATAAGGTGCCAATAATACATCCAATTAAGGCTTTTTTGACTTGTTCTCTGTCATTGTCAGTGATAAAATATACCAATGCTAGGCCAAGCACACTTAGGCAGCAGCCCCACCAAAATCCTCCAAGAATAGGCATATCTTTAACGGCATTTATTGAAGTTGTTGAGGTTTCGTCAAGCAATTCTACGTTCGTCAATAATTCTGAATTTGTTTTTTGCAAAACTTCCAAAGTTACCTCTGGATTAGCCTTAACGAATGTTTCTATTTTTTGAATTTTTTCAAATTCTTTGTCCGAAATAGTTTTTTCAAATTCGCCGTTTGCAAAAATGGTTGAAAATGTAAATGTTACGATTAGGCTTAAAATTACTCTTTTCACTGTTAAATAGTGTTTTTGTTTAAAGATGTATTTTGTTTTGAATTGGTTGCATAATCAATGTAAAGTAATCAGAGAATACCCCAAACTTTGGAAGTGACTCAAGGCTAAAAGAGCTCCGTATGCTACTCTTATGTTACTGTTTTTCTTGTAATCGACAAGTTTACGCATTCTTAGCGATTGTCCACAAACATAAAATTTCACACCACTTTCCCCCAATTTATTTATTACCTCCGTATTGGGGTTTTTCTCTTTATACTCTGTCATGAAAGCCTCGTCGCTCAAAATAGTGGGAGTGGCTTGAAAATGAATTACTACCACAATTTCCAAATTTTCTTTCTTAACACCAGCCAAGCCGTGTAAATTTATAAATCTAGCCACGGATTCAAAACCTGGATTCATTTCTGTTGTTTGGTTTTTGGCGGCTGCAGTTATATCAAAAACCGCTTTGTATTTTTTACTTGGATCAACCAATTGTTCGGCTTCTGGTATCGGGAAAACACCACCAAAAGAATCAATCTCTGGAAATTGCCTTTGCGAAAAAGCTGATAATGAAGCAACAAGCAAGAGCGGTAAAAAAAAATTCATAGTTTAGTCTGTTTATTTTGATTAAAAATAGGAAAATTATTTCATGAATTTAAAATATTAGGAACTTATTAATCATGAAAGAAGTAGTACATGAAATACAAATGTAATTAATATGAAAACAATATTTAAAGCAGCCAACGACAGAGGGCACGCCAACCATGGTTGGTTGGATTCTTATCATACATTTAGTTTTGCAAATTATTATAATCCTCAGTGGGAACATTTTGGAGCCTTGAGAGTATTGAATGATGATCATGTTTCGGGCGGAATGGGATTTGGAAAACACCCACATGATAATATGGAGATAGTTTCGATACCGCTTGAAGGTGCTTTAGAGCACCAAGACAGCATGGGCAATAAGACGGTGATTAGGAAAGGCGAAGTACAGATTATGTCTGCCGGAAAAGGTGTTGCACATTCTGAAAAAAATGAAGATTCTAAAAATCCAGTCAAGTTTTTGCAGATTTGGGTATTTCCCGAAAAAAGAAACATTGCCCCAAGATATGAACAAAAAGTCTTTGATCTGGAGGCTAGAAAAGATAAATTTCAAACCGTGGTTTCTCCTTTGGGTACATCAGATGAAGGAATAAAAATGAATCAGCAGTCTTGGTTTACTTTGGCAGACTTGTCGGCGGAAAAGTCTTTGACATACAAATTAAATAATGTTCAAAATGGCGTTTATGTCTATATTTTGGAGGGCTCGGCACAAATAGCAGGTAAATTACTGGGGAGAAGAGACGGTTTGGGTATTTCGGAAACCCATACTTTCGAAATAACGGCGAATGCTGATTCTGAAATACTATTGATGGAAGTCCCGATGGTTTTTTAAAGTAAAGAAACATTCTTGGCATATTTGTAGGAGTCAACGGGAAATGATAATTTCTTTGCGACCTTGCGGCTTTGCGAGAAAATTGAAATCATGAAAAAAGAAATAATAAAAATAACGAGTTCTTCAGCCCAAAGAGTGGGAGAACACCGAATGTATCAGCCCATACCGGATGTTGGATTGGAGCAAATCAGCCCGTTTATACTGTTGCATCACCACGGGCCGCATGAATTTGCTCCATATAACCAAGGATTACCATTTGGGCCGCATCCGCATAGGGGTTTCGAGACGCTGACTTTTATTTTTGAGGGAGAAATAGAACACGCCGATGGGCATGGGCATCAGTCGGTGATAAAAAGTGGTGGCGTGCAATGGATGACCGCTGCTAAGGGAATTGTTCACTCAGAAAATCTTTCGAAAAATCATCGAGAAAATGGCGGTAAAATGGAAATTATTCAGCTTTGGATGAATCTTCCGGCGGCCTTGAAAATGAGTCAGTCCAACTATCAGGGATTGCAGGAAAACGAAATTCCGAAGGTCATCAGTGAGGACTCCAAAACCGAGGTTGCCGTAATTTCGGGC
>CAMCYZ010000236.1 GCA_945885545.1 Spirosoma fluviale | reverse complement strand
AAATGGCACAAATAGACGCTGTAAACATGAATTACCGCTACATCAAAGGTGACTTCTGGTGTCTTCCTGGTTCAGATTATACGGTCGAAAATCTTTGGGATGAGGGGGTTTAAGGTTTGGTTTTAGATACGAAATTTTTAATTTTACCGCAATATTGATATCTAAATTGCCAAGGAATTCTAATTCTTTGGCTTTTTTGTTGGTAAAAAGTTCGTAAAAAATGTAAGCATTTAGAAATGCACCTGCTTTTGTTGGGTGTGCTTCTTCATCTACAAGTTTTATCTCTGGATGTTTAAGTTTAAAAAGATAAAACAACTCTCCGTTTTTACTTAAAATCATTTGGTTAACTTTGGCTACTTCTCTATAGGTGGCGGCTACCAAAGATATTTCATCTTCATTATTTTAGATTTTTGGAGAGCTATATTCTGTCATTTGCAAGGCCGAATCAAGATCGGGAATTGGAATACAATATTTTTTTGGGTAGCGGTTTGACATTGTCCAAGTTTCAAAAAGTATATATTTGGTTTTTCAAATGGTTAGTTTACATATTATCAATTAATTATATGCTCCCATATTTTATTGTCCATAGAGGTTTTTTTGTACAAGGTATTTGCCAAAATTAAATACCGTCGTCTTCTTCTAAGTTTCGAAATTTTCTTTTTTAATTCCAAAACCTTTGTGGAACTTTGTGTAAAACTTTGTGACCCTCTGTGGTACTACAACACCTAGATGACAAATCAAGAAACAAATCAAGAATCCAAAGGCACAAGAATCAACAAATACTTGAGCGAAGTAGGTTTTTGTTCAAGGAGAGCAGCCGATACCTTAATTGAAGAACGTAGAGTAACTATCAACGGAAAGGTACCCGAAATGGGAACTCGAATCCAAGAAGGCGATGAAATAAGAGTGGACGGAAAACTTATTTCTGAGCCCAAAGAGCAGCATGTATATTTGGCCTTTAATAAACCGGTAGGGATAGTTTGCACTACAGATATAAAAGCAGAGAAAGATAATATTATCGATTTTATCAATCATCCAAAACGGATTTTTCCTATCGGTAGGCTCGATAAACCCTCAGAAGGTTTGATTTTATTAACCAGTGACGGCGACATTGTAAACAAAATACTTAGAGCAAGAAACAACCATGAGAAGGAATATGTGGTAACCGTAAATAAACCCATCAGCCGAGATTTTTTATTTAAAATGAGCAAAGGGGTTCCCATTCTCGATACGGTAACGAGGCCATGTAAAGTCGAAAAAATAGATTTATACACTTTCAAAATTGTTCTTACTCAAGGTTTAAATCGCCAAATAAGGCGAATGTGTGAGTATTTAGGCTATTCCGTAACCAAGCTCAAACGAGTTAGAATTATGCACATCCATCTCGATTTGCCCATCGGTAAGTGGAGAAACCTCACCGCAAAAGAACTAGAAATCATCAACTCAGCCACTGTAGATTCCTCAAAGGTTGATGAGGATTTTGAGTGAATTTTTTGCTCAAAATTTTAGCAATAAAATTCGAATTTTTTAGAAATATTAAAAAGTCATTATTTTGTGGCATTCAAAACCTTTATTTTCAATGTTTTAAAAAATGAACAAAAGCACAGCACTCAAAACATTCTTTGGATACGATTCTTTTAGGCCATTGCAAGCCGAAATCATTGACCATATATTAGACAAAAAAGACGCATTGGTTCTTATGCCAACGGGCGGAGGGAAGTCTGTTTGTTTTCAAGTTCCAGCTTTGGTTAATGATGGGCTTACGGTGGTGATTTCACCATTAATTGCCCTCATGAAAGACCAAGTTGAGTCTTTGAGAAGTAACGGAATTAAGGCTTCGTTTTTGAATTCGAGTATTGCAAATGATGAGCAAGATGCTGTCTTTTGGGCAGCAAAAATGGGTGAATTAAAATTGCTTTACATAGCTCCCGAAAAGCTTTTTGCTGGGAATATGGTGGAGAATTTTAAAAAGCTCAACATATCGCTTTTTGCAATAGATGAATCGCATTGTATTTCATCTTGGGGACACGATTTCAGGCCTGAATATCGTCAGCTTTCTATTTTAAAGGACGAATTTCCAGATATTCCGGTGGTTGCTTTAACCGCCACGGCCGATAAAGTCACACGTCGAGATATTTGTAAACAATTACAAATTCCTGAAGAAAATACCTTTATCAGTAGTTTTGATAGGCCAAATATCAGTTTGGAGGTATTGCCGGGTAGAAAACGCCTGCAACAAATTCAGTCTTTTTTAAACAAAGTTCCTAACCAATCAGGTATAATTTATTGTTTAAGTCGGAAATCTACCGAATCGGTGGCTGAGAGCTTGAATAAGCTCGGCTTTAAGGCGGAGGCCTATCATGCAGGCATAGCGGCTGATAAACGTTCAAAGATTCAAGAGAATTTCATCAATGACGAGACACCGATTATTGTGGCGACTATTGCCTTCGGCATGGGTATCGACAAATCCAATGTTCGTTGGGTCATTCATTACAATATGCCCAGCAATGTAGAGAGTTTTTATCAGGAAATTGGCCGTGCTGGCCGTGATGGCACTCCCGCTCAAACAGCTCTCTTTTATAGTTTTGCAGATATCGTGACCCGTACCGATATGATAAAAAGTTCAGAACTGCCCGACGGTCAAAAGGAGTTGATGCTGGCCAAGTTGGATAGAATGAAGCAGTATGCCGAGGCAAATATTTGCCGTAGGCGAATTTTGATAAGTTATTTTAATGAGGACATAGGAAAAGACTGTGGCAATTGTGATGTTTGTAAAAATCCAAGGAAGAAATTCGAAGCCACCGTTTTGGCCCAGAAAGCTCTTTCGGCTATATTTAGAACCAATCAAAAAATAGCTTTGACCATATTGGTGGATATTTTACGGGGCAGCCGAAATCAAAGTGTGATTCGAAATGGATACGACCAACTCCCGACTTTTGGTGTGGGTAAAGACCTCAAACCTGAAATTTGGGTGGATTATATCTTGCAATTGTTAAACTACGGGGCATTTGATATTGCTTATGACGAAGGCCACACTTTCAAATTGAATGAAGTGAGTAGCCAAATATTGAAAGGCCAACGAACTGTTGAAATATCAGAATACATAACACCATCAGAAAGGCAAGCCGCTGAAGCTGAACAATTGAAGAGCACAGCAAGTAAATCAGAACAAATTAAAGGTGAGTTATTTGAAAAACTCAGAACACTTAGGAAGCAAATTGCCGACGCCATTGGTTCGCCTGCCTATATCGTCTTTTCAGATGCCACTTTGGTTGATATGGCCGCCAAAAAACCCATTACTAAAGCTCAATTCCTAGAAGTTTCGGGAGTAGGGCAGGAGAAGTTCAAACGATTTGGCGAGGCATTTATGAAGGAAATCTTTGAATTTGTAAATCAAAATAAAGAATCTGCCGCCCGCATGGGCAAAGGCTTAACCCAAGCGGTTTCATTTCAATTGTATCAAGATGGTTTTTCGGTTGAGGAAATTGCCCAACAACGTGCTATTGCCCAATCAACAGTTATTTCTCACCTCATAAAAATGAAGGAGGACGGTCATGAAATAGATTTATCTGTCTTAATAGACCCTTGGGATCTTAACGTCATCAAAGATGCCACCGAAGAAATTGGATTCAAAAAAGGCGATGGTATAAAAACTATCTTCGAACACTTTGAAGGCAATATGGGTTACGAAAAAATTAGGCTTGCTTTGTATTTTTTAAATTTATAGTTTAAAGTATTTAAAATGTTTATTTATATGTATTTGTATTTTTTATAATTCGCCAAGTTGTGTATAATTTTATGTAATTTGGAGAATTATAATTTTTATATCTCGCCAAATTATGTAGATTTGTTTGTGATTTGGCGAACTATAAATGCGTTTCGATTTGAAAGTTGCTGGTAGAATAGACGAGATTCAAATTTTAAATGGCCTTTTAGAATCTGATACTTCTGAGTTTTTAGCGGTTTATGGAAGAAGAAGAATTGAGAAAACTTATCTCATAATGCAGTTATATGAAAAGCATATAATTTTTGATTCAAGTGGCTTGCATGAGAAGAATATAGACCAACAGCTGGAAAGTTTTTTGTTGGATATTTCACGGGCAAGTAAGTCGAATACCTTGCACCCGCAAACATTGCTCCAAGCTTTTTGCTTTTAGAAGCATACATGACTATTGATATTTTCGAAAAATAATCACCAAAGACAAACTTACGATATGAAGGCATTTAAATTTTTAACGTGGATTTTACTCTTAGCAACACTTATTTCTAGTTGTGAGAAGTCTGAAGAACCAGCAAAAAGCTCAAATGGAACTTTTTCTTTCACTAAAACTAATGGAAAAACTTATACAACTACTTATGTAGACACTCCTATTCCATCAAAAAATGGAAATTTTTCACTCCAATTTAAGAAATTTGGTACTACTGGAAGTAAATGGTTATTTTTTGTTCTTATTGACAATAAAAATGATTTAGGATTAGATATTGAAATCCCAACAACAATTTCTAACGGGAAAACATATACGTCTATCTCTCAAAATTTTAGTTCTGGCATCTCTCCTACGATAGTTTCATTCTATGGGAAGCTTGATAATGAAAGCTTTACTTTAATTGATACTAAAACAAATTTAGTATTTGAAAAAAGTACCTATCCTGGCCAAATTGTAGGTACCTTTACTACTTATTATCCAAATAATACAATTTTAGGAAGTGGTAAATTTAATTTTGTAGTCAAATAACCCAAAATCCGCTACAGTGTCAGCGTCTTAATACAAAAAAAGGATGAAAATCATTCCTTAAATAACGGATAATCAAAAAGTAGCCTTGCTAAGAATAGAACCTAGATCTAGCGTTTAAGAAACGCTCGTTAGTGGTGATTGATTTTTTAGTATTGATAATGAATTAGTTAGAATTTATAATTGTAGTAAAACCCGTTGGTTTTGATTCCCAACAGCAATGTTAACAGCAAGGTAAATGATTACAAATCCATCTACATAATCCCCCTAGCCTCCTAATATATTAGAGGATGTGAAAATCATTTTTCAGCTAATC
>CAMCYZ010000235.1 GCA_945885545.1 Spirosoma fluviale | reverse complement strand
TATTTCACCCCTTTTCGGAGCCGGAATAGTTTTCCAATCAAAATAGGCCTCTTGTGCTTGCACTATTATTTTCTCAAAATCTTGTTCAGTTCCTAAATTTACAGAAGCTATCAGGCTGTCGTTGGTAGGCGAAAACGAGTCTATTTTTTCTCCTTTCCCTTCCCAAAAATTTAATCCTGTCGAAATACCAAAATTGGTGTCTTTAATACCCAAGCGAGCGAGTCTGTCTTTCATTTCTTGACCATGTTAATTTGCAAATTTATCAAATTTTATTCTAGATTTATAGCTATTAATTATTAGGTTTGAAAAACTAAATTTTGGCCCAATGCTTTTAAACTTTTACTTGGCAGTTTCTACCTTGTTTTTCCCACCAAAACTAGCTGAAGACCCACCAATTTGGGGTTTTTATGCCCACAGCCTCATCAACAGATTGGCCGTATATAGTTTACCCAATGAAATGCTCAGTTTCTTCAAGCAAAATATTGATTATGTGACAGATAACGCTGTAAATCCCGACCAAAGACGATACGCAGTTGTGGGCGAAGCTCCCCGTCATTTTATAGATTTAGACGACTATCCCGATTCGGTTAGAGTAATTTTACCCAAACTCAATTGGGCACAAGCCAAAGAAAAATTCACCGAAGACTCCCTCCTAGCCCATGGCATAGTACCGTGGCAGATTCAGAGAATGACTTTTCAGCTTACACAGGCTTTTGTCAAAAGAAACAACAAGGATATTTTGCGAATTGCCACTGACTTAGGTCATTACATAGCCGACTCCAACGTTCCATTGCACACCACAAGAAATTATAACGGGCAGTTAACCAACCAATTAGGCATTCATGGATTTTGGGAGTCTCGACTTCCCGAACTTTACAGCAAAGATTATGATTTACTGATTGGAAAAGCCGAATATGAAAATAACATCCAAAAACGTTCATGGGCTGGGGTTCTAAATGCCAACGCCGCCTTAGATTCTGTGCTGCTTTTTGAAAAAATACTAACTGAAAAAATAGATGAAGAAAAGAAATTTACGATAGAAGAAAGAAATGGTATCACGGTGAGGGCTTACTCCAGAAACTTCTCGAAAGAATATCACAAAATGCTTGATAATCAAGTAGAAAGACGAATGAAGGCCTCCATAAAAATGATAAGCGATATATGGTTTACTGCCTGGGTGGATGCCGGGCAGCCCGACCTAAAAGCTATTCCGAAATTAGAAGTTGACCCAAAAGAGGAACAAGAAGTAATGAAATCCTGGTTACAGCGTTTATTGAATGTTAGAAAAGAAGCCGATAATTAACTTGAAAACATTCCTCTCATTTACTTTACTTTTTTTTGTCCAAAATATGGGCATTGGGCAGTATTATTTGGCCACTCCCAAAAAAGACGCAAGCATAAAAAATACTGATTTTGACATTCTTAGTGTCGAATTTGACACCAAGTCCACTTTTGTAGGTCAAGTTTTTACGGCTGACAAACAAAAGCAAAATATTGGATTTAGAAAAAGCATTTCCAAAAGTATAGAGGATTATTACAAACTGTATAATTCAGGTAAGAAAGTAAAAGTGAAGATAATCGTTAAGGATTTTACAGTTACCGAAACCCTGAGCAACCAAAATAGCATTTCAGGTAACATAAAATATGAAATAGAGGCTTATTTTGAAAATGAAGAGAAGTCCACTAAGTTTTGTAATTCTCGAAATTCCGCCAAATACAGCCGAACATTACAAGCATCCATGCTTCCGAACGTGGAAAAACAGATCACAGAAACCCTTGACAATGGGCTCAAATTTATTATTGGTTATATCAAAAATTCGAAGTCAAACCTGGAAGCCTTCGCTACGGACTCTAAGGTAACTATAAAACCATTTTATGCCAAGCCTACCATAGATACCGTTTACTACCAACAAAGAAAGGTAACTTGGGCAGACTTCAACGGTCCCGTCAGAAACAACCACCAATATGGAGCGGCCATTTTCACCAGTTTTGGGTTTGACAGCAAACTTACGGTCGAAAATAATGTCATTATAGCAGAAATAACCCCAAAAGTTTACACCGATAAAAACATGTCGTGGGCAAAACCCGAGATCAAAACCTCCTATGCACTTTCTCATGAGCAGTTGCATTTTGATATTTGTTACCTGAATACCCTTCGTTTTTTGCAAAAAATCAAAACCTTCAAAGAAGACACACGCGACGATCTAATCAGTAGAATACAATACGAATATTTAGAATTTTACCGAACCACCCACAAAATGCAAACACAATACGACGAGGAAACCAATCACAGTCTCGCAAATGCCAAGCAAAAAGAATGGGAGGATAAAATCCTTCTACAAATCAAGCAGATAGACACACAACAAATCTTTGATTAATGCTTACTTTTGAATAAAAATATTAAAAATGCTCCAGATTGCCGTTGCCGGTTTATATTTTATCAATAAAGTGCTTCTAAGTCTCAACAAAAAATCGGGCTGGCAGATAGGTATTTTGGCTTCAATACTGGCGGTATTCTATTTTTTTAGCCTAAAAATGTATCTATTGGTTGGTCTCGAGGTTGGTTTTATGGCCATTCAAACTTTTGGACTCCTTAATCACAAAGAAGAAGCAAAACATGAAAATCTGTTATATTTAGTCATGGCTCTTTTGCTTATTTTGCTCTATTTTGTTCTTAAAAAGAGCACTTTCTTAGAGTTTATAATATCTCTGGACTTTATTCTTGCCATATTTTTTCTGGCTAAAAAGAAGAGTATTATTGGTTGGCTCATTATGCTTTTTGGGCATTTTATGATGGCCTATTTTACATTTCAAAACCAACAGCACTTCTTTGCATTAATGCAGGTCATGTCTATTTTTGTAGCTTTGTTTGCCATCTGGAGAATAAGCCCATTCAAAGCTCGATAGTGCAAAACTCGTAGCCTTTTTTAGAAAAATGCTCTAAAAACCTGGGCAAAACGTAATACAAATTCTTTTGTGCCTTTAGACTATCGTGAAAAAGTACGATGGAACCAGGTTCAGTTCTATCAATTGCATTATTTAAACATTGCTGAGCATTTAAATCGACATCATAATCTCTAGTTAAAACACTCCACATCAATACTTTATGTGTTTTCAAGATTTCATTGGCTTGTAATCTCCTTATTTGTCCGTAGGGTGGTCTGAAAAGGTTTGTGCTCGACGGTTTCAGTTCTAAAATACTTTTTTGACACTCCTGAAAGTTAGCCAAATAGGTATCGGTGTCCTTACTCCAACCTCTTATGTGGTTTTGCGTGTGATTCCCCACATGGTGTCCTTCAGTTAGTACTTTTTGAAATATCTCGGAATTTCTTTTGATATTTTCACCAATAACAAAAAAAGTGGCCTTGGCATTGTATTTCTTTAATTCATCTAAAACCCACTCAGTCACTTCAGGAATTGGACCGTCGTCAAAGGTCAAATATATCTTTTTGTCTGAAGTTTTTATCCTCCAAGCATACCTCGGAAATAATATTTCAAATAGCCAAGTCATTGCATTGTTCTTTGTTTCCAAGTGTAGGTTTTTTTCATAAAAATAGAAATAATACCAAAAAATATGACATAGAATGGGTAAATGATTTGAACCAAAGGAATATAAAGTACAGCAGTTTTTTTATTCAAAAACATCAGAATTAATCCTAAAAACACAAATTCAATCAAAAACCGTATTATTAATATTTCTAAAGAAAACAAAAAAGCCAAAAACAAAGTAGAAACATTAACAAAAAACACAAATGCAGCCAGTAATTTGGGTAGTAAAGACTCATAATGTGTCCATTTACTTGCCCATCGTTTCCGTTGATTATAGAAATCATTTATGCTTTCACAGGCTGTAGTTTGCACAATACACGCTTCTGTTTTGGCAAACAATACTCCTTCGGGGTATTGCTGGGCAATTTTATGCATCAAAAACTCGTCGTCTCCTGAAGCCAAATTTAGATTACCCTCATATCCATTGACTTCCTGAAATACCGATCTACGGTAGGCAATATTAGCTCCACTGCACATATTGGGTTTACCCAGAAAAATAGAAACGGCAGCACTTCCGACCAAGGATGCAAACTCTACGATTTGTAATTTCTCCCAAATATTTGCCCAGAAGCCTTTGTTTGAATTTAAAAATGTAACAGGCCCAGAAATGAATTTAATTTGCTCATTTTGAAACATTTGCACATACAGATTTAGTGTTTTTTCGAATAAAATGCAATCACCATCTGTGCAGAAAATCAGCTCATATTTTGCAATATTTAAGGCTTTTGTAATTGCATTTTTCTTTGGAGAACTACCTCTTTCTTCTTCAGTCAAATATAAAATTCTTAAATCAAGCTTTTCTAAATAGCCTGCTGCTATTTTAACAGTTTCATCCTCCGAGGCGTCATCGACTATGATAAGTTCCAAGATAACATTATTCTGCTTTACTATACTTTCAATCAGTAATGCGATGTTTTGGGCTTCATTTCTGACTGCCACAATAATTGTCATCCCGGTTGATTGAGGAAAATCAGATGTAGCGTATTTGGCATTTTGGGATAACCAAACTACAATGAAAACAATAAGTAAAACACAATACAGAATAACAAAACCAGATGCCAAGTATATCATATTTTGGGTTTAACAAATAAGCCTATAATGACAGGAAGAAATATATTAACAAACCAAACGACAAAAGTAGCAATAAGAATAAGGCCACCGTTTGCGTGATATATGCCGAAAAAATGAACGCTGATAAACTCTCGAAGGGTTAAGTCACCATAGACATTCAGTCCGCCGCCAACAGTCTTCACCAATAGCATAAGATTCACACCAATAAATACTATCGCTTTGGGTAAATCTACGCCCAAACTCATATAAAAAAACCAAAACTGTAAGTTATAAACCAATGTTCGCCCAAATGAAATCATCAAGACCTTAATCCTTAGGACATTGCTCAATTTCAAATCCATTCTTGATACCTCTACATACGGTTTGAGAAATTTTACTCTTGTTAAAAAGTGCCACGAAAACTTAATTTTTAACACAAAAAATAAACCGAGAAATGTGGAAACAATCAAAAAAAT
>CAMCYZ010000234.1 GCA_945885545.1 Spirosoma fluviale | reverse complement strand
GCCATCTGTTACATATTTTGCTGAAGAACTTCACCTTTCGCCGAATTATTTAGGAGATTTATTAAAAAAGGAAACTGGAAAAACTACTTTAGAACTTATTCATTTAAAAATCTTAGACTTAGCTAAAGATAAAATTATAGATAAGAGCAAATCTATCAGTGAAGTTGCTTATGAACTGGGGTTTAAATACCCCCAACATTTTACACGGCTTTTTAAACAAAAAGTTGGGGTAAGTCCAAATGAGTGGAGGGGCTTGAATTAAACTATTATTTTGATTTATTGAATTGGTTATTAATGTTATAAACCAAGCCCAGGCTCCATAAAAAATCTTTGCCAAGAATCTCCGTTTTTATGGCCTTGCTTACCACGGCATTCAACGAAACAGGTAAATTTCTTTTGAATAAATTAAGTGTGGCGTTTACATACTTGCCATCTTTGTCGTCCATTTTTAGATAATATATCTGCGGAATTAAGCCCAAACTAAACTTATTCGATATTTTCAAGTTTAAAACACTTCGCAAGGCAAGGAAAGTGGTATTTTGAATAACATCTTTTGTAAGACCCTTTGAGCCTAAATAGTAAAAACCTAAGTTGGCATTTTTGACAAGCAAATAGGTGGGTGAAACCTCCCATGCAAAATATCTTTGAGCTGCAAGGAAGTTTCTGGCAACTCCATTTTCTGTCACCGAAACATCCCGAAATACTACCGAAGGGTGAGCTCCCAAACCAAGGTTAAATTTTTTCTGTTGAATAAGTTTATATCGCCACCAAAATACAAAAGCCCATGGTTTCCCATTCATACCAAACCTAAACATGGGATCAAAACTTAATCGACCTTTGCCAACATTCATATCGAACAAAACTGCAGGTTTCCCCAACGAAAATGCGGGAATTAGCGAAACGCCGTTATTCGTAGCAGTAATTTGTCCTCTCAAAAAACTGGGAGTCTGAGTACTGTCAGTATCCTGAGAAAAAGTACAAAAAAAAAGAAAATATCAAGAAAATAGAGATAGAAATTGACTTCATCGAAAGAGTTCCTTTAATTCTAATGCAAAGGTCTTACTTTTTGTTATATTTCCAACTAACATTATTACGGCATCATTTACCATTTTTACTGATTTTTTTTAGCCAAAAATAAAGACTTACCGATTCAGCTCATTTTTTATTGAAAGGTTTTAAAAAGCATGGATGTAATCGAAAAAAATTAGGGTAAATAAAATTAATTCTAATTGAGGTCTGGGAATTTTGTATAATTTGGAGAGTAATTTAATACAAAAATCTAAAATTTTAAAGAAATCACTTGCCTAACAGTACTTTTATTCATACTATTTTTGGTACTATTAAAAATACGATTCAATATGTTAGCTGCAAATGACCTAAAAGTAAGAGGTGTAAAAGCCATAGAAGAAGAAATGGAACATTTCGACGAAGTGGGTATTACGGAAAGAGGTAAAGTGAAACACGTAGTAATGAAAGTTGAAAAATTTGATGAACTACGAGAATATGAGCTAGATAAGGCATTGGCCGAGGCAAGACAAGATATTAAGGAGGGCAGATTTGTAATTGAAACTTTGGATGAACATATAAAGAGGCTTTGGAATGATTAAAATATTGAGTTCGAGGCGATACGAAAAAAGCCTTGAAAAATTCAAAAAACAGCATCTTGAGCTTAAAAATCAATATTCTAAGACTTTATTTTTATTAGAAGTAAATCCATTCCACCCTTCGCTTCGTCTTCAAAAATTACAAGGAAATTTACAAGAGTTCTATCCGGTTAGCATAAATATGAAATGCCGAATTTTACTAGATTTTATAATTCAAGATGACCAAATTATTCTTTTGGATATTGGTAGTCATGATTATTTATGTCGATGATTCTCTTCCACAAAACAATTATTATTCTAGAAAAAAGGTCGAGGCAAAGCATATACACCCCGACCAAATTTCATTTTATAATTCCTTCTTTTTTAGAGACTTCACCGCAAAATCAGCCGCACGGGCCGTTAGAGCCATGTAGGTAATAGATGGGTTTACACATGAAGCGGATGTCATGGCGGCACCATCTGTTACGAACACATTTTTGCAATCATGCACTTGGTTAAATGCATTCAAGACTGAAGTTTTCGGGTCGCGGCCCATGCGCGCAGTTCCCATGTCATGTATGCCCAAGCCCATGTGCGTTGGTCGGTCATAAGGAGTTACATTTTTAAATCCTGCAGTTTCGAGCATTTCAACGGCACTTGCAACAATGTCTTTACGCATGGCCCAATCGTTTTCTACAAAAGCGGCATCAGTTACGATCATAGGTATTCCCCATTTATCTTTTTTGTTTGGGTCAAGAAAGATCCTATTGTTAGGGTCAGGTAAAATTTCCCCAAAACCGCCAATTCTTATACTCCAAGGGCCAGGTTTTGTTAGACTTTGTTTAAAGTCGTCTCCAAATCCATCGGCTGTAACACCTCGTTCCCAGCCGTCTCTTACGGCACCACCTTGGTAACCGAACCCTCTCAGATAAGCGGTTTGCTTGTCATCACCCCAGTTTCGGAAACGTGGAATATACATGGCATTGGGGCGTTGACCAAAAACGTAATCATCCTCAAAACCCTCTACAGTGGCCGAGGCTCCTGAACCCAATTGATGGTCCATAAGGTTTCTACCCACTTGGTCGCTTTCGTTACCAAAACCATTTTGAAAACGATTGGACTTTGAATTTAACATCAAAGCAGCTGTATTTATAGAACCTGCATTCAAGAAGATTATTTTGGCAAAATATTCTTCAGTTTGCATCGTATTCTGATTGATGATTCTAATGCCCGAAGCACGTTTCTTCTGCTCATCGTAAATGATTTCAGAAACGATAGAATCGTGCAAAATACTCAAACGTTTGGTTCGCATGGCTGCTGGAATTGAACCTGACAAAGAGCTATAATATGCACCGTAAGGACATCCTCTGTTACATTTACTTCTATATTGACATGATGCCCGACCTAAAACCGTATGAATATCTTGAGGTTGTGTAAGATTCGCCACTCGGCCAATCGTAACAGGCCGATTGAATTTCTCTAACATTTTGTTTTTAAAATATGCCTCGGGAGCAAACAATGGCATTGCTGGCAAAAAATGGCCGTCAGGCAAAACCTCTAAACCTTCCTTTTGACCACTAATACCCACAAATTTCTCAACATGCGTATACCACGGCTCTATGTCTTCATATCGAATTGGCCAGTCTATACCAATTCCTTCTTTTGCATTGGCTTCAAAATCATGTTTGCCCCATCGGTAAGATTGACGACCCCAATGCATAGACTTACCACCAGTATGATAGGCACGAATCCAGTCAAAAGCACGTTTTTCGATATAAGGATTTTCTTTGTCGTTAGTCAAATGATGCACAACCTCTTCACTTCCAAGTCCCCAAAACCTACTATTTGCCCAGCGTTCTTCAGCTGAAATATTGGTGGTTTTGCCTCGGTGTTCAAAATCCCAAGGTTCTTTCATCGCGGTATCGTAGTCTTCTACATGTTTGATTTCATGGCCACGCTCTATCATTAATACTTTTAAACCTCTTTCTGTCAGTTCTTTTGCTGCAAAGCCGCCAGACATTCCCGAACCAACCACGATGGCATCGAAAGTGTTATTTTTGTTTGCTTTTATATTTAAATTCATTTTGATTTTAAGATAAATGTTGAATTATCCATTTTTCATTCTCCCATTGGGGGTTTTGGGGGCTAATAAGCATAAGATTTCTGATTGGGTTTTAGTTTGATAAGTTCCAATTTACCAGGTATTTGCACATATTCAAATGAGGCCTTTATGCCCGCTTCTGAGGTGAAATAACCCAAAAGTGTCAGTTCTTTTATCAATCTCCAGAAAGGAATTGCTTTTCCTGTATTTTTCTTGGTTTCTTGTTCCAATAGCTTCAAAACGCCGCTCCTTTCGTCCGAATTCAAACTTAGAAACTTCACCTTCTCCATTGAAGCCAAACCTTCTATGAAGCTCTGCTGCTCAGGCTCCTTATAGCAATCCTTCAACATCATTACAATGAAAGCAGGCACTCCTACAGCCTTGGCTCCAGGAGTATCAGTTTTGGGAATGATCATTTCTGAAATTTCGGCAACGATTTTTTGTTGCGTCTCTGTCAAAGAGAATGAAGAATTGTTGTTTTGGGGTGAGGAAAATGCTTCCCATTTATCCATAGCCATGATTGTTGGAGCTGAGAAAGTTCCACCCAACATCAAGGCTACATTTCGTATGACCTCTCTTCTGTTCATTTTTAATTTTAAAGATTGAATATTGTATCAGAAACAAATATATTTATTCCATCCGAAAAACAGACAAGGTTCCTTCATCTTTCTGTAATTTTCTTGGTTTAACTTCAAATTCTCGCTCTTCAAGAACACTTGAAAAAGTACTTCTTTTGATGCGATGCACATTCATCTGAAAAACTTTGGGGATTATCGCATTCTTAAAATGGGTAGTAAACAGATATGGCTTTGTTTAGAAGGAGATAAAACCGTATCAAGAAATTATCATTTTATGTTTTATTCAAAGGTTGGATTTAAGAGACTAAGCTTTCCCTCTCCCCTATAAAAACCACACCAATTGTGTTTCTATTTAGCCACAAGCATAGATAAGATTGAATGATTTCCTTAAAAACCTTTTTAAAAAGTTACTAGGAATTTTCTTGCTAACAACACTGTTTGGCAATTACAAAAAAGTGGACAAAAGCAAGACGGCCTTTTTTGATTATTCGAAACAATTATGATGTAAAAAAAGCTAAAAAAAACACCAGAGCCACTTTTAGTTCTGTCAGGTGTTTTATGCCAATTGCCGGTTTAGGACAATTGGATATCAAAAAAGATTTTACAATCGTAATAAATTCAGAGATAAAACTTTCAAAAGAATCTTCATTGGCTAATTTTGCACAATCGGAGTTTTGGCCATCAAAGTCAAACTAGGCCGAAACAGCAGATTTCAGGATTTGTAAGTTCAGCGTTTTAGAGCAAAAAGTGGCTCGGGAGTGCGTTAATCGGCAATACCAGAATTAGATTCGTAGCCAGACTTGGCTTAAAACAAGACTGTTAAGAACCGACAAAGTATCAAAGTCAAATTTTGGAGTATTTTTTTAGT
>CAMCYZ010000233.1 GCA_945885545.1 Spirosoma fluviale | reverse complement strand
CATGCAGATTTTTTAAATCCAGCTTTTCTGATTCTTCAATAAGCGGAAAGACCATATAAATCTGTCGACCTTTTTTAAGTTCGTCACGCATAAACTCAAAAACCTTCAACCTGTTGGCGTCGTAACGATGTACCGTAATAATCGGTTTTCGGCCCGGTGGCATTTCATCTATTTCAGAATGATCCAAGTCTCCAAAAAGCGTCATGGCCAAAGTTCTTGGAATCGGCGTAGCCGTCATGACCATCATGTGCGGATAGAAATTTCTGTTTTTCTCCCAAAGTTTAGCCCTTTGAGCCACTCCAAACCTGTGCTGTTCGTCAATAACACAGAGTCCAAGGTTCTTAAACTGCACAATGTCTTCTAGAAGTGCGTGTGTGCCTACCAATATTTTTAACTCCCCACTAAGTAAAGCCTCATGGATAACCGCCCGCTCCTTTTTCTTTGAGGAACCTGTCAATATTTCAATTCTTACTCCCAACAAATCGCCGTATTTTTTCAAATTGGCGTAATGTTGCTGAGCCAAAATCTCCGTAGGAGCCATCATACAAGCCTGTGCACCGCTATCAATGGCCATAAGCATCGAAATAAACGCCACAATTGTTTTGCCACTTCCCACGTCTCCCTGAATCAGCCGATTCATCTGTTTGGCTGATTTCAAGTCTGCAAATATTTCTTTGATAACCCGTTTTTGAGCTCCAGTTAGATCAAAAGGCAAATGCTTATTATAAAATTCTGAAATTAATGTCGTTTTCTGGAAAACTTGACCGGCATATTCGTTTTTCCGAACCAAACTCAACTTTATAAGTCTAAGCTGATTATAAAAGAGTTCCTCAAATTTTAGCCTTCTCTGAGCTTGGTGTAGTTCTGCCTGAGATTTTGGCACATGCAACCATCTTAAGGCATGTTTCTTAGCAACCAATCTATATTTTGTAAGTAAAGTTTCAGGAATGGTTTCGTTGATGTATGAATCGGCAATATCCAAAAGGTTTTTGACCCAAATACTAATCAATTTACTCTCAATATATCGCTTTCTTAGTTTTTCTGTAAGCGAATATATAGCCTGAAAATACCCTTTTTTAGAATTATTTGGCGTAAGAAGCTCTATTTCTGGATGGGTTATGGAGTAATTGCCACCGAACCAAACCGGTTTGCCATAGACCACATACTCGGCATTGAGCTTGAGATATTTCTGAAAATACGTGATACTTTGAAACCAAACCAACTCCATGTGGCTCGTAGAATCTCTGAAAGTTGCCACCAAACGCTGTTTACCCACGCCGCTGCCAATCAGTTCAATGGAGGCTATTCTTCCAACAATTTGAGCCGCAAACATATCCTCACTTATATCGGCTATTCGGTGAAACTGCGTGCGGTCTTCGTGTCTAAAGGGATAATACTCGAGCAAGTCGGCGAAAGTAAAAATGCCCAGCTCTTTATTGAGCCACTCGGCCTTTTGTGGGCCAACACCACGTAGGGATTCTATTTTGGTTTCAAAAAAAGAAGACATGGAACAAAAATAGGCATTTGAACCGTTATTTGATTAATTCTGAATTATTTTTGCCTTTTCAACCATATTATTCAATGATACAGTTTTACGAAACACAACAAGAGTCGCTTCTAGAAAATAGAAAAGTATTGCAGAAAACCTATAATAAGACCTCCACTTATCGTCTTGTTTTTCTGATAGTAGGCTTACTTTGTTTGATAAAGGTATTTTCATTTAATCCTAATTTGGGTGCCGTCGCATTGGTTATCTTTTTAGGTGGCTTTTATTATTTGGTGAAATATCATGAAAGTACCGAAGAAGATTTACACCAAAATGATAACCAACAGAACTTGTTGAAAAATGAAATTGGGATATTAAACAACGAACCGAACTCAATTTACAGCGACGGCAGCGACTTTTCAAACCCACACCACATATTTTCGGCAGATTTAGATTTGTTTGGCCAGAACTCACTCTTTCAACTTCTAAATCGTGCAAAAACAAGATGGGGGCTAGAATTATTGGCAAAAAGTATGTTGGAAATTGAATCCGATAGAGAGGTTTTGCAAAAAAAACAAGAAGCCACAACCGAATTAAAAGAAAAAACAAGCTGGCGGCTGAAGTTCTTAGCTTCTTTGGTTCATATTCCTCATACAAAGGCTGATTCTTCTCATCAAATATCCAAAATTACAATGCCACCGAAATTGGCATTTGGTACTTTCTTGAAATTTTATGGCAAAATCGTTCCTCTCGTTTGGATAGCTTTGTTTGTGGGTTTTTATTTTCTAAAATTTGAAGGCATTGGTTTCGGAATTGGCGGCTTGGTGCTTTTTCATTTTTATCTAAATGGCCTGAATAAAAAAATCACAGAACCCTATCTCGAACAATTATCAGTAACCGGTAGGGCTTTGCAGAGTTTCTCAAAGGCCGCAGAACTAATTGCCAATGAAGAATTTACATCTAAAGTTTTGCAAGAAACCTTAAAAGATTTCCCAAGAGCTGACTTGAAATCTAAAAACCCAATTGAAGATTTTTCTTTAATTGTGAAGCGTCTGGAAATGCGTAAAAACATGATTGCCTCGCTATTTTTGACAAGTGCCAGGCCTTTTGAACCCATAGAAACAATCAAGATAGGCGAATGGATAGAACGAAATCCCAATTTCTTCAAGGAGATTTTTAAGGGAATAGCAACTCTAGAATATTACGCCAGTTTGAGCACTTTACAGTTTAATAATCCAGCATGGTGCCTCCCGAGTTTTCATGAAGACAATGATGCCTTCATAGCAGCTAAACAAATCGGGCATCCCTTGATAAAAGTCCACCAAACGATTTGCAATAATTTTGAGCTGACTAAGCACAACCAAGTAAACCTTATCACGGGCAGCAACATGTCGGGCAAAAGTACTTTTCTGAGGACCATCGGCATGAATTTAATTTTGGCCAATATGGGAGCTCCCGTTTTTGCAGAAAAGCTAGATTTAAGACTTGGCATGGAGCCGATTTGTTACATGCGAATCACGGATTCTATTTACGAAAACGCATCTACCTTCAAAGCCGAAATTGAACGGATAAAGTTGGTGTTACAAGCCTTGAAAAACGACAAGTTACATATCTTTTTGATAGACGAAATGCTAAGAGGAACCAACTCTGAAGACAAGCTGAAAGGCTCTATGGCACTATTTGAAAAACTCGTCAATGAAAACGCCATCGCACTGTTGGCCACACATGATTTGCGACTATCGGAAATTTCCGCAAAATATACCGATAAGGTCAAAAACTTCTATTTTGAATACTCCACAGCCCACGGAGAGCTTATTTTTGATTATTTGATAAAAGAGGGCGTTTGCAAAAGTTTCAATGCGTCTCTTTTGCTTGAAGCCATTGGTTTAAAAATGAATCCTTAGCTTTTTCCAAAAAACACCTCAAATTAGCGAAGATTGAAGAAACTGAACAGTCAGTTGATTAAATTCAAGTGGTCGGTCTATATTAACAACATGCCCGCTTTTCTGTACCACCTTAAGTACTGCTGACTTATGATTGGCTACGAGTTTTCTAATAGATGGTAAAAACATGTGATCCTCAGAACCCATA
Organism: Spirosoma fluviale; assembly: GCA_945885545.1. Classification (GTDB taxonomy): domain Bacteria; phylum Bacteroidota; class Bacteroidia; order Cytophagales; family Spirosomataceae; genus Leadbetterella; species Leadbetterella lacustris. The sequence goes on along the minus strand of CAMCYZ010000233.1, from coordinate 1,621 downwards.
ATGTAGAGCGTAGAAATTCCAGCGTCCTTAATTCTAAAAAAACGAAGAAGTGGGTTAACCTCTGAAACTAAAGTAAACCATCTCTGAAATTCTTTCTGATAAAGTTTTTTGGCTTCGTTGATAAACAGATTACGTGACTCCTTGTGGCTCTTTTTGGGCAAAATAATAAAAGCAAAAATCCGGTAAAGAATAAGATAAGGCAAGACAGACTTCAACAAAACTCCCAATCTCATCAAAATTTGGCCTTTCAAGTTGAGCTGCATAACAGCACCTGCCAAAACCATACTTTTTACTTTTGCCGGAAAATGCTCGCTTATCTCCCTAATAATGATGGTGCCCAGCGAAATACCCACAAAGTGGCTTGATGTTATCTTTAAATAATCAAGGACATCTACTACTTCCGAACTTATGCTTTTGAAGGTATATTTCTTGAGAAACTTATAATCCACTTTTTTTGATTTCCCGTGGCCTCGCAAGTCTATCAATAAAACATTGAAGTGCTGCTTAAAATGCTTGAGTTGTTTATACCAAATAGCACTGCTGCCTCCAGCTCCATGAACGAAAGTGACCCAGTCGGCTTCTTGAGAAAGTTCAAATTTTGTAAAATGCAACATATTGTGATAAACCCAAAAACTGATAATAAGTTGAAAAAAAAATTAATGTTTCGAAGATAGGAAGTATTCATTTCAAAATAGCAAAAAAAGCGTTGATTTTTGAACCGAGCTATATAATTATTCGTTATTAATGTATATACATATTTTGTAATAACATAAAAATAATTAATACGATGGCAATCTGGAAAATCGACCTTATGCACTCAGAAGTGCAGTTCAAAGTAAAACATCTAATGATCAGCACTGTAACTGGTGACTTCAAAGCCTATGACGCAACAGCAGAAACCACAAGTGATGACTCATTTGAAAACGCTCAAATCAGCTTTTCGGCACAAATAGATTCTATTTCAACCGGAAACGAGCAACGTGACGGTCATTTGAAATCAGGTGAGTTTTTTGACGCTGAAGCTTTCCCAACTTTGAGTTTTGCTTCAACATCTTATGCAAATAACGTCTTGAGAGGAAACTTAACTATCAAAGACGTAACTAAAGAAGTAGAACTTGACGCTGAATTTGGTGGATTAATGACTGATTTCTACGGTCAAACCAAAGCCGGATTCGAAATTTCTGGTAAAATTAACCGTAAAGATTTCGGTTTAAGCTGGTCAGCGGTTACCGAGGCGGGTGGCGTAGTAGTAAGCGACGACGTGAAATTGATATTGAACGTGCAGTTGACTAAGCAAGGTTGATTTGATTTACGATTGTAGATTATTGATTTACGATTTTGGTGAAATATTGAGAAGGCACTTTCTGATGTTCAGGGAGTGTCTTTTTTGGTTTCAAGGGAGATATAATTATTTTAAGCCTTGGATTTAGATAACCCATTTCGATATCATTTATAATTCAATATACTTACTGATCTATTTCTCAAAATGTTAAACAAGATGGAAAGTATAATTATTCATCCAAATAATAAAAAGCAGACAAAAGCCTTTACAAATATGGCTAAAGCTTTAAATATTAATTTTGAAATCAAAAATGAAAGCTTAGAAAATGATTTAACAGAA
>CAMCYZ010000232.1 GCA_945885545.1 Spirosoma fluviale | reverse complement strand
CTCTGAAATGGTGGCAATGGCAAGAAAACCAAGCACAAAACAGATTAGCCCCACACTTGCACCTGCGTAAATTACCCCCCAAGTCGGTTTCAAGAATCCAAACAGAGCGGTCATTCCAACCACCGTCCCACGTACCATATTTGGAATGGTGGTCGCGGCAGTTGCTCGTAGGTTTGTGCCAAATTGTTCCGCTCCAATCGTTACGAACATTGCCCAATAGCCAATTCCAATGCCCATTAAGAGACATCCACCGTATAATTGAGTACTGGTATGAAGTCCGTAGAACAAGTAAAGACATGCAAAAAATAAGGTGAAAAGCATCATCAAGCCCACCGCTTTTTTGCGAGAATGTAGGGCATGACTCAGGAATCCACTTAATAGATCACCTATTGAAAGGCCAACATAGCACCACATAATAGCTAGGCCAGGCTTGATGGGTTCGGCAATATTAAATGCCTTACCAAATTCGTTACTAAATGTGGTTAGAATACCTATCACAAACCAAGTTGGTAGCCCTATTGCAATACATTTTAGGTAGCGAACCAAGCGGTCTTTATTGGTAAAGAAAGAGAAAAAATCCCCTTTAATGATGTGTTTTTGTTCCTTTATAGCTGAAAAAGCACCAGATTCAAAAACCCCAATTCTTAATAAAAGTAAGGTAATGCCCATACCTCCACCAATAAAATAGGCCGTTCGCCAAGCAAAAATTTCTACTGTAAAATAGGCAAAAACTGCACCCAATAAGCCTATTCCCGCCACTAAAGAAGTTCCGATGGCACGTAGCTGCTTGGGTAAACTTTCCGACACTAGCGTAATACCCGCACCCAATTCGCCTGCCAAGCCGATGCCCGCTACAAAGCGAATGACTTTGTACATGTCGGGGTTTTGCACAAATCCACAAGCGATATTGGCAAGAGAATACGTGAGTATTGAACCAAAAAGTACAGAAAGGCGGCCTTTTTTGTCACCTAATACTCCCCATAAAATTCCGCCCAACAAAAGGCCAGTCATTTGCCAGTTTAAGATAGATGCCCCAATGCTGGAAACCTCGGCGTCGTTTAAACCCAAATCTCTTAGACTCGGTATTCGCACGATTCCAAAAAGTAGCAAATCATAAATATCTACGAAGTAGCCTAAAGCTGCCACAATTACTGGTATACTGAAAAGGTATTGAAGGTTGGTTTTTTCTTTTGAAAGGGTCATATATAGTTTTTGGAATAAAGTTAAAAACTTATTCTAAGGTTTTCAATGTTTCTTATACATTTATATTGCAATGTCGTTTAGTTCAGGTTGTTTTAACTCTAAAAGCCCACGGCAGTGGCCGACCGTCCTAAAGTCGAACGCGACTCCTACCTCTCCGGAGGGAGAGAGACTTAAAATAGGAGCTGAACTAAACGACATTGATTTATAGTGACTAATTTCTAAATACTTGCCAAATTATAGATGGACAGTAGAAGCCTTGCTCTATATTTTACCATATTTCACTCAATTCTCCAATACCTGATTATCTTTCAACAATACTTTTCGAAGCCTTTCATAAGGTAATTGTTGTAGAGAAACCTTGTTTTCAATTGCTAAAACTGCCGCAGTTGCTGCCGACTGCCCCAAAACCATAAAAACAGGTTCCATACGGATAGAACCAAAAGCGATGTGGGTAGCACTTAAACATACGGGGACTACCAAATTTTTACACTCGGTTTCTTTTGGTATAATTGCTTTATAACCGATTGAAAAAGGCCCTGCTACTTTAGATTCTACATTTCCTTCATTCTTTACAAAGCCGTCTTTTGTAACATACCGTTGTACATTGTGAGAGTCCATTCCGTATGCTGCCATTCCAACTGAGTTTGGTGCAATCATTAGGCCTTCACATTGCTTTTGGGTCATCACCAAATCACTCCTCATTCTTCTTGCTTCTCTAACATAAAGTTGCTGTTGCCAACCCTGTCCCTCTATAAACTCATCTTTGCACATACCCCATTTTGAGATTTCGCTTCTCATAGCATCTGGAATTCTAGGATGATAAGCCAAGGTCCACATCAATCCTTTCTGGTAGTTCAGGTGTTTTTCTGCAATCACTTCCCTTTCTTTGTAGGATGCCTCTGGATAGGCATAATTTTGGCCTATAAAGTCAGTTGAAAACCCGCGTCTATTGTTTGTATCGGTTTTTCGGTTGGGCATACTTGAGTTAATCCAAGGAAAATCACTGACTTTTTCGCCTGCTTCAAAATTACGAATCAACAGTTCATAATCCAATTCACTGTAGTTGGTAGGTTTTTCAAAAGGAATTTTATTTTCTAGATGATTAGTCAAACACATACGGTAGCAGTACGCCTGAATACGTTTATCACCAGTACCGTCTTTGGATGGATGCTCTTTTTCGATAAAAGGCAGCAACCCACTTTTAGGATTACCTTTTTCGATATAGGGGTCAACGCCATCTACAAAATTATGATTAAATCCATTTTTTGAAACAACGCCCGTCAAGGAGGAGCTAGTAATGTTAGCTTGAACACCGTTTAGGCTTTCGCCAAATTCTTCATTAGATTCTCTACCTACGGTATAAGAAATGCCTGCAAGGGCCAATAGGTCGCCTTCGTAAGTAGCATCAATAAACATTTTGCCACCATACCACTGCCCATTTTCCATTTGTATGGCACTAATTATCCCCGACTTTTTACGAATCCCCTTTAGTGTTCTATTCAATCGCTGTTCATATACAAGGGTAATATTTTTCTCAACTGCTAACATTTCTTGGAAAACTTGCAATGCGGCCGATGGTTCAAAAGTCCACATTGTAGCTTCCCCTCTTTCTGTTCTTGTTTGTCCACTGTCCTGATAGTCTTGTTTTTGTTGCCATTTCCAGTTGGCTGGATTATCGTAGTATTTTTTTATATTCTGGTAAAACTCTCGGCTTATTCCACCAATCGCCTGTTTGTTACCAATGTCAGTTTGGCCCAAACCACCTGTTGTTAAGCCACCAATTCTTTTGGTAGGTTCGATGAGTACAACCGATTTGCCAAGTCGTGATGATTGTATTGCGGCACTTACTCCTGCGGTTGTGCCGCCATAGACGACAATGTCAAAATTTTTCTGTTGGGCGTTTGCAGAGAAAACACAGAAGAGCGAAATGATAATTGCGGTCAGTGATTTTTGAAAAATGTACATGGTTGGCTTTATGATTTGATTTACAATTCTAATTTCTGTTTACCCTCTAAAAGTACTTTACGCAGTTTTTCATAGGGCAGTTTTTGGGGTGAAACCTTATTTTCGATAGCTAAAACTGCCGCCGTAGCTGCCGATTGCCCCAAAATCATAAATACAGGTTCCATACGGATAGAACCATAGGCTATGTGTGAGCTTGAAACGCAAACCGAAACCAAGAGATTGCTACATTCCTTTTCTTTGGGCAATAGTGAGCCGTATGCTATAGAATAGGGCTTTTCGGGCTTCACCCCAATATCTCCTTCGTTTTGCACATAGCCATCACTTTTCACATAGCGTTGTGCATTGTGCGAGTCTAATGAATAGGATCCCATTCCCACAGGGTTTGGTACTTTAGTTTTGGCAAGGGCATCGGCTTCAGTCATCACAAATTCACCAATCATTCGGCGAGCTTCTCTGATGTAAAGCTGATGAGGCCAACCTCCGTTGTCGGTAAACTCATCTTTTGGCAGACCCCATTGTTTCATTTTATCCTGTACGTCGGAGGGCACTTTGGGGTCATTTTGCATAAAATACATTAAGCCTTTTTGATATAATTCATGGTCTTTTATAATTTCTTTACGTCTTTCGTAAGTAGCTTCTGGATAATCATAATTTTTACCTATGTAGTCGGTACTAAACGGGCCATGATTATTAGTATCTGTTTTCCGATTGGGAATAAGGTCATATTTATTAAAAGTTTCACGCCATCCCGAAGCAAACACACGTGCTAATAGCTCATAGCGAGCGGGGTCATAGCCATCGGGTTTAGAAAAAGGTATGCGGTTGTCGGGGTGATTGCTTAAGCACATTCTAAAACAATAGGCTTGTAGTTTTTTATCCCCTGAACCATAAGCTTCGACAGGTTCGGCAGATACTTCAGGCAAAAGGCCACTGCTTGGGTCACCCTCAATTTTATATGGGCTAATTTTGGTTTGGAAATAATGATTGTGCTGAAAAACCTCTGTTTGTACACCATTCCATTTTTCATTGTAAACACTATTGGCTTCACGACCCACGTGGTAGCTTACTCCGGCTGTTGCCATAAGGTCTCCTTCATAAGTAGCATCAATAAACATTTTGCCATTAAAAATATCGCCGCTAAGCGTTTTAAAAGAAACAATTTTTCCATCTTTTTTTATAGTCCCTTTGGCTGAGCGATCGAGCCATTGGTTACGCAAAACTTGGATTTTATACTCTTTAACAAATTGCTCAAAAGTATTTTCGGCTACATGAGGTTCAAATATCCACATGCTTTTCAGAGTTCCGTCTAAGGCTACAGTACTTTGTCCCTTATTGCCAAATTCAAATTTTTTTTGCCAAATCCAAGCCTTATCACTGTCATAATGGGTAAAAAGTCGTTGATAAAACTCTTTTGAAAGTCCACCAATTACTTCCTTATTACCTGTATCTGTAAATCCTAAACCGCCAGATGAAAGCCCTCCCAAATGTACATCGGGCGATACGACAATCACGGTTTTGCCCATTTTTTTTACTTGCACTGCAGCCATAACTGCCGAGGCCGTTCCGCCATAAATAATGACATCGGCTTTGAAGTTTTTTTGGCCAAAAGAAAACTGGCACATAAAAACCATCAAAAGGGAAAGGCTTATATTGAATGTTATTTTAAATTTCATAATATTAAAAACGTTAGTATTGAAAATTATTTAAATTAGATTTTCAAAAAAAAAAAATTTTTTGGATATAATTACATGGTGACAGCGAAAAAACAGGTATTGAGCCACACTTTTGTACCTCAATACCCATTATTTTTAAATGATTAATATCCAGGATTTTGGTCTGCAGGCTTCATATCTGGATTGTTATCAATTTCAACTTTTGGAATTGGCCAATGTCAATGCCTAAATAACGTTGACCGTTTTTAAACTATTTTTAATATCATTTTCAGAGATGATATCTTGATTCCGAGATTTGTTTTGCACTGATGATTGGGGGCTGTTGACCCCCAAAATCAGATCTTTTTCGTCGATTGACTCTGTCA
>CAMCYZ010000231.1 GCA_945885545.1 Spirosoma fluviale | reverse complement strand
GGATGGCGGCAGCAATGCTAAAAATAGAACCTAAATTACATAAAGTTAAAAACTACGATAATTTGGAAAAATTAAAAGAAAAAATTAAAAATCATATCCAAAACATTGAAAAAGAATCTCTTAATTTCAACTAACTTTTGGACATACTCTTATTCAATTTTGTTTACAAATTTAATCATTTTTGAAATATACCTCATTTATTCAAATTTTTGATTTTATCCATCCAAAATCTCATGAAAAAGATTTACATATTTTCAATGATTTCAAATTATTTTCCAAAAATTACTAACGCTTATTTTGAATGATTAAGGTCAAGGAAAAATTACCTATCAAAATAGTGCCCAAGAGCAGAAACGACTGTAACAGTTACAATTGACTCTTCAACCGAATAAACCAATCTATCTTTTTTGTTGATTCTTCGAGACCAAAAACCAGCTAAGTCAAATCTTAGTTTTTCTGGATTTCCAATTCCAGTGTAGGGAGTTTCTGAAAGTTCTTCGATAATTCTTGAAAGTCGTTCGATGTCAGATTTATTTCCCGATTTATGTATTTTAACCAAATCTTTTTGAGCAGATTTACTTATTTGGACAATATACTTTGCCATGGATTTTTGGGATCAACCGTTATAACCTCACCTTTCTCAATTCCCTTTGAACTCTTCTTGATTTTTGAAACAAACTCTTGATTATAAGGACTTACCTCAAACTTAAAGTTTAATGCTTTCAATACTTTTTTTAATGTTTTTATGTCTTCCTCTTCTTTTGGATATACTAAAACAGTTTCCATTTGATACAGTTTTTATGTACAAATATCAAAATATCAGCTAAATAAAACAAGGGAAACTGATTTTAATAAAATTATTGGAAAAATCAATTCATTAGCTGCTCAATTTGTGAAACTAGTTCCATAAGTGAAAGCTAGTTATCGATTTTCCACCAAAAATCGCTAATTTTGCGGAAAATTTGATTTAATAAACGCGATGGCAGAGTACAGACACCGAGAGATAGAGAAAAAATGGCAACAATATTGGGATAATAACCACACCAACAAAGTTGAAATAGACACCACAAAACCTAAATGCTACGTGCTGGATATGTTTCCGTATCCGTCTGGGGCAGGTTTGCACGTGGGTCATCCGCTCGGTTACATCGCCTCTGACATTTATAGCAGATACAAAAAACTCAAGGGCTTCAATGTGTTGCACCCCATGGGTTTTGACTCTTTTGGTTTGCCAGCCGAGCAATATGCCATTCAAACGGGACAGCATCCGGCTATTACGACAGAGAAAAACATCGAAACTTATATTGGCCAGTTAAAAAACATCGGTTTTTGCTACGATTGGTCGCGTGAAGTGCGTACATCCGACCCTGCATACTACAAATGGACGCAGTGGATTTTCATGGAATTGTTTAATGCTTGGTACAACAAAGAATCTGACAAAGCCGAAAATGTGGCTACTTTGTACGATTTGTTTGCAAAAGGCGGTTCAAATGCAGCCAAAGCCGTTTGTGACGAAGAATTACCAGAATTTACAGCCGAAGAATGGAATTCGTGGTCGAAAGAAAAGCAATATGAGGTTTCTTTAAACTACCGTTTGACCTATTTGGCGGAATCAGTGGTCAATTTCTGTCCAGAATTGGGCATGGTATTGTCTAACGACGAAGTGAAAGACGGCGTTTCGGAGCGTGGCGGGTATCCGGTGATTCAGAAAAAAATGAGTCAGTGGATGATGCGTATTACGGCCTATTGCGACAGATTGATTTCTGGTTTGGATACCATCGACTGGTCAGAATCTTTGAAAGACCAGCAACGCAACTGGATTGGCAAATCCAACGGTGCTTCGGTAAAATTCGAAGTAGAGAATTCGGACAAAAAAATAGAAGTTTTCACGACAAGAATTGACACCATTTATGGCGTTTCGTTCCTTGTTTTGGCTCCAGAACACGAATGGGTGGCCGATTTGACTACTTCCGAGCAGAAAGTAAGCATAGAAGAATACATCCTAGAAACCCAAAAACGTTCGGAATTGGACCGTATGTCTGATGTCAAGAAAGTTTCTGGTGCGTTTACGGGTTCATACTGCATCAATCCTTTCAACGGCGAGCGGGTGCCGATTTGGATTGCTGATTATGTTTTGGCGGGTTACGGAACAGGTGCCGTGATGGGTGTACCATCAGGAGATCAGCGTGACTGGAACTTTGCAACGCATTTCAGTCTGCCCATCATTTCGATTTTGGATGCTCAAGTTGACATCGAAACGCAAGCGGATGCCACAAAAGAAGGAAAATATATCAATTCGGGCATGATAAATGGCCTGAATTACAAGGAAGCGACTGCGAAATTAGTAGCATATTTAGAAGAAAACAAAATTGGCCGAGGAAAAGTAAATTACCGTTTGCGTGATGCCGTTTTTGCTCGTCAGCGTTATTGGGGAGAGCCAGTTCCTGTATATTTCAAGCCGAATGCTGATGGAACGCTTGTGCCTCATTTGGTAGATAAGAAAGATTTGCCATTGATTTTGCCTGAAATAGACAAATACCAACCGACCGAAACAGGCGAACCGCCATTGGGAAGAGCCAAAGATTGGACTTACACACCAGAAGGCTCAACAGAGGCTTATCCATTGGAAATGAGCACCATGCCGGGCTGGGCAGGCAGTAGCTGGTATTGGTATCGCTATATGGATGCCAACAATGGCACCGATTTTGCCTCAAAAGAAGCTTTGGATTATTGGCAAGATATTGACTTGTATTTGGGTGGAACCGAACACGCTACTGGTCACCTTTTGTATAGCCGTTTTTGGAACAAAGTATTAAAAGATTTGGGCTATGTAAAGCAAGAGGAATTTGCCAAGAAATTGATCAATCAGGGGATGATTCAGGGTAGAAGCAACTTTGTTTACAGAGTCAAAGATGCTGAAAAACCAACTTTTGTGTCATTTGGGCTAAAAGATCAATACGAAACCGTAAAACTTCATGTAGATGTAAACATCGTTGATGCTGATGTTTTGGATTTGGAAAAATTCAAAACTACGAGAAACGATATTGGCGAAGACCCACAGTTTATCTTAGAAGATGGGAAATACATTTGTGGCTCTGAGGTAGAAAAAATGTCAAAATCGAAGTTCAATGTGGTTAACCCAGACACTTTGGTAGAAAGATACGGAGCCGACACTTTACGTTTGTATGAAATGTTTTTGGGGCCTTTGACAGAGTCAAAACCTTGGGATACTCGTGGAATTGAAGGAACTTATAGATTTTTAAGAAAATTCTGGCGTTTGTTTTTCGATCAAAACGGCAATCCGATTTTCAAAGACGAAGAGCCTACTAAAGACGAGCTAAAATCTTTGCACAAAACCATCAAAAAAGTAGCCGAAGATGTGGAAAATTTCTCTTTCAATACTTCGGTGAGCTCATTTATGATTTGTGTGAACGAATTAACTGACTTGAAATGTCATAAAAAGGCAATTTTAAGAGATTTGTTAATCACAATTTCTCCTTACGCTCCGCATATTGCTGAAGAACTTTGGGAGAAAATTGGCGAGACTGAAAGTATCACCAAAACTGCGTTTCCGACGTTTAATGCTGCCTATTTGATAGAAGATAGTTTCGAATATCCAATCCAAATCAACGGAAAAGTGAGGGTAAACCTAAACTTCCCTGCTGACATGGCCAAAGAAGAAATTGAGAAGCAGGTATTGGCTAACGAACAGGTTATCAGGTGGATGGAAGGAAAAGAATTGAAAAAAATCATCGTTGTACCGAAGCGTATTGTGAATGTGGTGGTGTAGTTCTTTTGGAACACAGATTACACGGATGGAACAGCTATGCAGTGATTTTTAATATTTTGGCCTGAGGATTTAATTTCTTCAGGCTTTTTTCTTATCATTCTAGTAAGTGTACATTTATAAAATTGATTTGAAATAGGCCTTGTTTCAACAAATTGTCATAGAATCCAATATTTAGGAACAAAATTTGTTAGTAGATAGTAAACCATTTTTGATTTGATGAAAAAATTAATTGTCTTTCTTTTTATAAGTTTTAAAGCCTTTGGCCAATTTCCCGAAGGTTTGTTGGCCGATAGTGCTGATTTATATCCAAAATTCAATTTCGCCAGATATGATTCACTTCAAAACGAACTAAAATCACCTGAAAATGAAGATTTTATAAAAGATTTCAATAAGAAATTTGGAGCATTTTTTGATACCAAAAAACAATACAAGTATCTGCTTACCGCCAATATCGACCAACTGGAAATGGATCTTTATGACCAAAGAAAGGCTCAGTTGGATTTCCTCAAAAAAGCAAAAGTGTCGAAATTCTTGGCCGCACACCTCGAAAAAGAGATAAAGTTTAATTATTGGCACTTGATATTTGCGTATCCGATAGAAAGAGGAAATGGCGACCAAAAGCTTAGACGTGTGATTTCTCTACCAACTGTAATGGTGGATGGCCTAAAGGCCGAAATGATGAATGAACAAAACTTGATTCATAACAAGTCTTATCGAAACTTATTGCTGTATTACATCACTTACAAAAACTCTGCGGAAAAGGATTTTGTAAAGTACGCCAATCAACTTCAATCTATAACCGACAAATCAGATTTTGCCTTAAAAAACTTCGGAGGAGAAATTTTGGACTTTTCTCTTGCACAATTGCTATTGAATAATAAGAAATATTTAGGAGCACAAACTACCCGAAACATTGCCAACAATATTAAAAACAAAGACTTAAGAACTGTTTTCGAGGGCGATTTTATGAAAGAAATCATTGCTAATGAAGCCATAGCCAACACCAAAAGGAAAGAAGAAGACGAAAAAGCAACAAAAAAGTCGGCCATTCAGTTTACTGACAAGAACGGCAAATTGTTTGATTTTAGCAAATATGCCGGCAAAGTGGTTTATGTAGATTTTTGGGCAAGCTGGTGCGGACCATGTAGGGCTGAATTTCCTCATTCAAAAACCATGCATTCAGGCTTATCAGAAAAAGACAAGAAGAACATCGTTTTCCTTTATATTTCTATTGACGACACCGAAGACAAATGGCGTAATGGCATTAAATCTAACGGCTTAGAGGAATTTGAGAACGCTTGGGTTTCACCCGAATGGTCGGCAAAAGCTTCGCAATTTTACATGATTCGTAGTATACCGAGGTATATGATTATAGACAAAACCGGTAAAATTGTTAGCCCAGACGCAAAGAGACCGAGTAATCCCGACACGCTAGACGAATTACTCGAACTTGCAAAATAAATAGCAGCTTTAGGATTAAGAATAGCAAAAATTTAATAATTTTGAATCAATAAGGATTTCAATTCGTTTTAT
>CAMCYZ010000230.1 GCA_945885545.1 Spirosoma fluviale | reverse complement strand
AGGGAGGTAGGGCCTGAATCTATGTATAGGTTTGAATCTAAGACACAGCATAGGTTCTCCTTACTTCCCACTTAGGAAAAATTACCGTCGTAAATTTAACCCAATTACTCATTTTTCTTTATCAGCTTTTTTTATGCAAATCTAAAGGTACATAGGTCTCTAGAATGTCCTGTAAGAATGGGTTGTTTATATTCGAATGGATAAATTTCAAATCTAGGTATCGAGAATTTAGTTTTAGGGTCAATCTGGAATTAAATTATTTATCAGCACCAAATTGCCAAATTACTGCATTATCACATGAACAAATTACCAAATTAACCAACTCAATGCCCAGTCAAAGGTACTTTTTCACCGGCTTCTATTCTGACTTGTAGGTGGTTTTCTTTAGGTGGAATGGGGCAGTTCCAACCATCAGAAAATGCACAGTAGGGATTGTAAGCTTTGTTGAAGTCCATTACAACCTTGCCATCCTTGAAATCTGCCACGCCCATGTCTATATATCTACCGCCACCATAGGTGTCTTGGGGAGCGGTTGGGTCTTTAAAGGGTACAAAAACCAAATTTCTGTATAGTGGCAAAGCAGGTGATGGGCGGTAAGTCATTATTTTGTGTTTCTGGCCATCGACCTCAAAAGTGACCAAGGCAAACTCGGTGTAATCCTTGATTTTTACGCCCGAAGTAGGCACCGAAATAGTCTTTGGTCTCCTTGGTTTTTTGTAAGTGGCGGCGATCATAAATTTGACATTTGGTTCATAAAAATCTTGGACTTGTTCAGGGAATCTACCTTTGGTTTCGGCTTTGTATTTTTCTCGGTGAGCGGAAAGTTCAGATTGGAAATCTTGACAAAATCCATGTTCTTCTAAAACTAAGAAAAATAAGAAAAACGGAAAGTATACTATTTTTTTCATATCAGATTAATCTTTTTAGCCCGTGGCAAATAAATGACCACCATTTTTAAATTCTTCGAAATTTAATACATCATTTTTAAACTAGAGCATAAAATTTTCGATAGAATTATTAACTTTGCGTTTGTCAAATTTCACAAAGAACCTGACCGTATTTTAAGGTTAAAATTAGTTTTCAAAATCTCCTTTTCTTATTATGACACAAGTAGCAAAGATAATTTACACTATCACAGACGAAGCACCAGCCTTGGCCACGTATTCGTTTTTACCCATAGTGGAGGCATTTTCAAAACCCGCCAATGTAGTAATTGAAACCCGTGATATTTCACTTTCTGGAAGAATATTGGCGGTATTTCCTGAGTACCTTACCGATGAGCAAAAAGTATCAGACGACTTGACGTATTTGGGGGCTTTGGCTACTACTCCGGATGCAAATATTATAAAATTACCTAACGTGAGTGCATCTATGCCTCAGTTAACTGCCGCTATATCAGAACTACAAGAAAAAGGCTACAAAGTTCCTTCTTACTCTGAGGACCCAGTAACTGACGAAGAAAAAGCTGCCAAAGCAAAATACGATAAAATAAAAGGAAGTGCTGTAAATCCAGTTTTGCGTGAGGGTAACTCTGACCGAAGAGCTCCAAAAGCAGTGAAAGAATATGCTCGCAAACACCCACACAGCATGGGAGCCTGGAGTGCGGACTCTAAATCACATGTGGCCAGCATGTCTGAGGGTGATTTTTATGGAAGCGAAAAATCTGTAGTAGTTGAAAAAGCTACAACTGTGAAAATCGCTTTTGTGGATGTCGCTGGAAACGAAAAGGTTTTAAAGGAAAAAACTGTCTTGAAAGACGGTGAAATCATAGATTCATCGGTGATGAGTTTGAGCAAACTGAAAACCTTTTTGGCACAAGAAATAGCTGATGCCAAAGCTGAAGATGTATTATTTTCGATACATTTAAAAGCTACCATGATGAAGGTTTCAGACCCCATTCTTTTTGGTGCAGCAGTTTCGGTATTTTTTAAGGATGTTTTTGAAAAACATGCCACGGTTTTTAACCAATTGAATATCAATCCTAACAACGGTGTAGGTGACTTGTTGATAAAAATCGAAGGATTAGATGCTGCCAAAAAAGCAGAAATTTTAGCGGATATTAATGCCGCTTATGCCAATAATCCCGCCTTGGCTATGGTGAATTCTGACAAGGGAATTACCAATTTGCACGTTCCGAGTGATGTTATCATTGACGCTTCAATGCCTGCCGCTATTCGTACTTCAGGCCAAATGTGGGGGCCAGATGGCAAAGGAAAAGATACCAAATATGTAATTCCTGATCGTTGTTATTCAGGTGTTTATCAAGTAGTGATAGATTTTTGCAAGAAAAACGGAGCCTTAAATCCAGTAACTATGGGAAGTGTTTCAAACGTAGGTTTGATGGCCCAAGCTGCCGAGGAATATGGCTCACATGACAAAACGTTCCAAATGGCATCAGAGGGAAAAGTTGTGATAACTGACGAATCTGGAGCCGTTTTGATGGAGCAAGTTGTAGAAACTGGCGATATCTTCCGTATGTGTCAAACCAAGGATTTGCCTATTCAGGACTGGGTGAAATTGGCCGTGAACAGAGCAAAAGCAACGGGTACTCCTGCCATTTTTTGGTTAGATAAAAACCGTGCACACGATGTCCAAATCATCGATAAAGTAAATAAATACCTTTCAAGTTACGATACGACAGGATTGGATATCAGAATCATGACACCAATGGAGGCTACCCAGTTTTCGTTGGAAAGAATCGTTCAGGGTTTGGATACCATCTCGGTAACCGGAAACGTATTGCGTGACTATAACACCGACCTTTTTCCTATTTTGGAGGTTGGTACTTCGGCCAAAATGCTCTCAATCGTGCCTTTGATGAATGGCGGTGGATTGTTTGAAACTGGTGCTGGTGGTTCGGCTCCGAAACACGTTCAGCAGTTTTTAGAGGAAGGTTACCTGCGTTGGGATTCACTGGGTGAATTTATGGCATTGGCTCCAGCCTACGAGCATTTGTCAAATACATTTGGCAATCCAAAGGCTCAGATATTGGCAGATACTTTGGACGAAGCCACTGGCAAATTCCTTGACAATGATAAATCGCCTGCACGTAAAGTTGGTCAGACTGACAACCGTGGAAGTCATTTTTATTTGGCATTGTATTGGGCTCAGGCATTGGCCGCTCAAGACAAAGACGCTGACTTGAAAGCCACCTTTACGCCAATAGCAGCTGAACTAACTGCTAACGAAGCCATTATCGATGCGGAATTGATTGGTTCTCAAGGCAAACCACAAGATACAGGCGGATATTACAAGCCGGTATTTGAAAAAGCCTCAGCCGCTATGCGTCCGAGTGCTACCTTTAATGCTATTTTGGCGAAGATTTGATAGAAGTTTAAGTTTGATTATAGTTGAGCCTCAGACTGAAATAGTTCTGGGGCTTTTTTTGTTTTCGTGTTTTTTGGAACACAGATGGCACGGATTTACTTGTATCAGTGTCATCTGTATTCTATTTGTTTGCGTGTATGTTGGAACACAGATGGCACGGATTGGACGGATTTGTACAGATTTAAATATTACCAAAATCAGTGTAAATCCGTGTTACTTGTATCAGTGTCATCTGTGTTCTATTTGTTTGCGATTATTTGGAACACAGATGGCACGGATTGGACGGATTTGTGCAGATTTAAATATTACCAAAATCAGTGTAAATCCGTGTTACTTGTATCTGTGTTCTATTGGTCTCTAAACTTAATTTTTAACAATATCCTCTATCTGAGCTCAAAGCCTGAAAAAACAAGGCTTTGTGGGTCGTGGGAAAGATTTCATATTGGGCTTTTAATACCGTTTACGCTGTCCGAGAAATAACAGCTCAGTAGAAAATTCTGCTTTAGTTTTTTGAAAAAAGACCACTATTCCCCAACGGAATTTGTGCAATTGGGCTATTTTGTCAATTAGTTGTAATCAGATAGGCTAGTTATCAACCTTAACATCGCTTGTAATAGGCATCACTTTTGTAATCCTTTACTGCTTTGTTCAGTAAATCTTGGGGAATAAATTTAAATGTCCATATTAGGATTGAAAATTCTGGTTTTAATCTATTTCTACTACTGATTTTTTAGATCTGAGACCTAGAAATGGACATAAATAGTGCACAGGCAACTATGCAGTGTTGTATTTTTTCAAAAAAAACATCAAATCAGGCTAGTTTTAGTCGGATGAAAGCAGGTTTAAACCAAACTTCAATTGTTTTTCATTTGTGAAATTTTTTTTTGAGCATTTATTAGTTTTTATAATTTTAATATTTAATTTTATAGTACGTTAAATATTTAAATTTTATTAATCATGAAAAAAATCTTTGCCCTAATCACCATTTTAGCATTAAGCTTTACTATGGCTATAGCAGCCGAGCCTATCAATTTTGACGCACAAAATATCGATGCCGAATTTGAGCAACTAAACAAAATTGAAAAATTCGTTCAAAATAACGAAGGCACTACTCTTGATAATTTGAAGTCACAAAACTCCGAATTGTTAACTGACATTAGTATAGAGGCTGATTCAGCTTCTGTTGTCGCGTCCTCAGATCTTCCAGCAGGAATTCCTGCTTTTTGGTGGGGATGTGTTTTAAGCTGGGTAGGTTTAATATTGGTTTATGTATTAACAGACAAAGACAGTGCTCAAACTAAGAAAGCCTTGATGGGCTGTCTTGTTGGAGCGGGTGTTTGGGTCATATTTTATGTTTTTACCGCTGTTTTGACTGTTTTCTAAAACTAAAAAAAACGATAAAAAGACCCACCCAACGGTGGGTTTTTTTATGCTCAAATAGTTTTGTTGATTAGGTGTTTATAGGAAGGGGATATATTTTTTTGGAAAAATAGATTTTTGCAAGACTTTTGTACTTGAATTTTAAGTTTCATCCATAAAAAATTATAATCTCATGAAAAGATTACTCATTCTTTTTACTAGTTCAGGCATCTCATTTGGCGTTTTTGCATCAGATCCACTTCAAAAAAAGATTTTTCTTTGGCGTTTAAGAAACTCAACCAACTGGAGGCCATTGTGACAGCCAACCCCGCTCTAACAATTGATAGTGTCATAAAAGATCAGCCTGAGCTTTTGAAAGATTTGGGAATTAGTAACGAGGCCAAATCGGGTATCGGAGGCGATGACCCCTTGAGACCAGCAGGTTTTCCTAAATTTTGGTGGGGATTTTGTTTAGGTATTTAGGGGATTCTTATCGTTTATCTGATTACCGATAATGATAAAGCCGCTTTGAATAAAAACGTAAGGGGCTGTATTACGGCAATGCTGGTTTATGGTGGCATTACGGCCTTGTCGTACCTTATTATTTTTATAGCTACTTTGTCTTCCACTGCCTATCAGAACCGTATTATAAAATAAACATCAATATTTTTTTTGCAAATAGCCCAATCTTAAAAACTTTGGGCT
>CAMCYZ010000229.1 GCA_945885545.1 Spirosoma fluviale | reverse complement strand
TTAAATCGGGTTCTTCAATCATGTCAGCATCGATTAAGTTATCGATAATTTCTGACGCCCGTTTGAAATCATCCTCGGAAATTATGGGCTTTAAAACTATATCGTTTAAGTAGGCAATGGTAATTTTCATATGTTTATAATTTACCGCTAAGGCGGAAAGACGCAAAGAAATAATCATTTCTCTCCGTAGCTAAATTCTTAGTTATGAACGTTTCAATTATTATATATTTTCGATGATACGAGTATTCGTTTTATAAATAATTATCCCGAAGCGGGAAGTTTTATATAAAGTAATAGAGGCTTTTTGACCCCTATTACTTTAATTATTCATTCCTCACTTCATCCCAGCCAAATACTCTACCAAGTCACGAATCTCTCTTTTCGACAAGATATCGCCCATTGGTGGCATGCTCGATGGCATATTTTCTCTTTTTGCTATTCTCGATAAAGCTACTTTGGTTGGCTCGGCGTCAGAAGTTGCCAATACTAATTCATGCTCGTTTTCTGACATCAAAGTTCCGGTTATTTCTTGTCCATCCTTCAAGGTCAAACTAACTTGCCCGAAGCCAGGCGATAGCCTATTGCTAGGTTTAATTAAAGCTTCCAGTAGAACTTCACGAGTAAGTTTACTGCCAATTTTGCTCAGATTCGGCCCAACTGTGGAGGCTACACCTGCATTGGTGGAATGACACCTAACACATTGAGCAGTAGAGTTATTGTTGAAAATATTTCTTCCTTCCCATGAATTACCACCAAACAAAGCTACTTTGAATTCTTCAAACCAATCGTCTGACTTTTTGGTGCTGTTGAGTTTGGCTAAAAGACTTTCTGAATTGGTTTTCTTAACGGCCTCTGAAAGGTCGAGTAATAGTTCTTTATCTAATTTTTCTGTGGCCATCATGTCTATCATGGCTCCCAATACTTTTTCAGTTTTAGCCACTGGCATATTGGCCAAGGTGCCTATGAGTCTTTGCTTTTCTCTGATCGTCCCTTTCTCGAAGATAGGTTTTACAATCTCATTCAGGGTATTTTCGTCGATATTAAGCTTTGATAAGGAGCCAATAGAAGCTACCCTAACTTCAGATTTTTCGTTTTGAAGGCCGTTTTGAACAATCTTATCTAAACCAACATAATTCAAAGAAGAAAGTGCTTCCAGCGTAGCAATCTTTACCTTTGGCTCTTTGGTATTTTCGAAAATACTCACCAGTTTATTATTGAAAGATTCTATTTTCAAGTTAGATAGCAACTGACTGATAGCAACCTGTGTTTCAGGATTTTCAGCATTCAAGAATGCCGTTACGTGGGGCTCAATACTTTGTTTTACTTGGTTTAAGTCCCTTATTATAATGCCTCTGTATCGGCCATCTACCCTGTCCATCAAAGAAGGTTCGGCCCAAGTGCCCAAGGCTGCTATTGCCTCGGCTCTTAGTTCGTCTGTAATTTTTTCTTTTTTAGCGTAATTTATCAAAGCGTCTAAAGAAGTCTTGTCGCCCACACGCAAGGCCACGTTAATGGCTCTTCTAAACAGCGGCTCGGAAGTAAATTTGTCATTGTTGAGCATTTTTACCAATGCTGGAAATGCCGCCGGAATGGACAAATCATCGTTGATGGCTCTTGCCGTTTCTTCTGCTATAAACTCGTCTTCATCTTGTAAGAAAATCTGAATTTTATCGCTTTTTAGTCTTCTCAAGACCAATACAGCTGCCAGCCTCAAAGATTTACTTTTGTTATTAGCTAAAGCAAGCATTTCGGTTTCCGCACCTAGTCTACTCAATGCAAATACCCCTGCATGTCTCAGATAAACATCTTCGTCTTTATTTTTATCTATCATGCTCAGAATGTTGCTGATAGCAGATTTATCTCCCAATTTACCCAAAGCCTCAGTAGCGTAGAATTTAACTCTGGAATTGTCACTCGTTAATAGATTCTTTAGTTTATCTACAGCATTTTTATTTCTGACTTCGCCTAAAGTTTTAGCCGCTTGGGCTTGTATTTCGGTGTCAGTGTCGTCCAAAACCTTCAAAAGAGCTTCAGAATATTTAGCATCTGTTCTCGCTAACATACCTATTCCCCAAATCGCATGAATTTTGGTCAATTGATTTTTTGAAGTATTCAGAGTATTTTCAAAAACCACAAAGCCTTTCTGCCCACGATTGACCAATTCAAATTGAGCTTTTTTACGAATTCTCATATCCTCAAATCCAATCAAATCGGCCAGCATAGCATCCGTTTGTAATGGATATTTTAGAGTCATGTATGAAAGTGTTTTCTTTCTCAAATCCTCCAAATCGTTTTCTTTTTCGGTAACATCTATTTTCCAAACTCTACCATAGTTTTTTGTATCCCATCCATTTACCCAGTCAGCTGCATACAAAGCACCCTCTGGTCCAAACTGAATGGCGGTTGGTAAAATGCCACTTAAAATGTCTTTTTCGCCATCGAGTTCAAACGAAGCTCCTTTTTGTTTCAAACCAAAAGACCAAATATGTGAGCCGCCCGGGCTTCCGACAAATTCAACCAAGAAGAATTTATTCAGCCAATTTTTTCCAAAAGCTGTACCCGGGTTAAACTGCATTCCGGTAGGGCCGTTGTGGAAATTCATGATAGGCGGAATGATGTGGGCCGCTTGGCCTTCCCAACGTGGTACTGAAAGTCGCTCGTCCATCCACACTTTATACTTATTGTTTTTGTTGTCGGTGTATTTTCCATACTGCCAGTTAGACCTCCAGCCCAAGTCGGCACCTTCTACCAAGTGCACCAAACGCTCGCGTTCGGTTGGGTGGTCGCCGTCGTTATCCGACGAAATGATGTTGCCATATTGGTCAAAAACAAACTCGTGGGTGTTTCTGATGCCCGATGCAAATATCTCAAAATCAGTTCCGTCTGGGTTGGAGCGTACCAAGACGCCTTCGTTTGGATATTCAAATCTTTTGCCATCTACAGAAGTGATGTTGGCTCCGATATCGCCAATTTGCCAATAAATTTTGCCATCTGGACCTTCTGTGATACCGCTCATTCCATGCCCACCAAAGCCAATGTGTACGGCATAACCATGGCTAATCGATTTTTTGGTTTCATAAAAACCGTCTTTGTTTTTATCTGTCAATCGCCACAAATCTGGGCCGGTGGCTACAAAAGCGTCCTTTTCTCTTATCAAAAGACCACCCGCAACGTCTGTAATTTCCTCATACAAATCATTGAAAACTCTTGTAGAAACATCGGCAAGGCCATCTTTATTTTTATCTTCGATTTTCCAGATTTCTTCTTTTTCTACGGCAAGGTCTTTCCAGTCGTGCACACCGTCTTCGTTGAGGTCTTTAAGCCAGCTGTTCTCTGCACTTTTTTCAGGTGCAAAAGTTGTTCTCAGAAACGCTCGTCTGTCCTCTACAGTTTGCAAACCGATAGATTCGGTCATCCAGTTTTGATGGCCACGGATGTCAAATTCAGAGTTTTTTTGGCGGTTGGTACGGGTCAAATACACCGCTCCGTTGTCGTCGATAGACATCGCTATGGGGTCTGGAGCCAAGGTGTCGCTTGCCCAAAGTTTAATTTGGAGGCCGTCGGCTATTTTTATGGGCATTTTGTCCCTTACTTCTTGAGCCTTTTTAATGGGGTCGGGGGAGTTGTCGCTTATGACTAGAAACTCTTCATTCCCAGTATTTTTTTTGCAAGAATTTGCCAAGAAAATAAAGGAAAGTGCAACAAAGAGACTCCGGATTTTAAATATACTAATCTGCATCGTTTGATAATTATGGTTGAAATTTTAACAAAAATATTTAAAAAAAGCTATATTCGAATTCGGTTCTGTTTATTAATTTCTAATAAAAATATTTATGAGAAACTTTCCTGAAAAATTTGGTTTTTTTTCGGCTTTGGTCTTTTTAATTTTTGTAAATTATGCTTGTAAACCCACTGCTCAATCTATTGTAGATGAGTGCATTGAAATCTCTGGGGGCAAAAAGTACGATGACTTGGATGCTGCTTTTGATTTTAGGAATATGCACTATACTATCAAAAATAAAGAAGGGAAGTATACTTACACCCGAATGCAGGTTGATAGCTCCGGTCATAAAATTGAGGATATCGTCACCAACGATTCTTTCGAACGGAAAATTGATGGAGTAAAAACTACAATTGCAGACTCCATGGCGGCCAAATATACCAGCTCGGTCAATTCGGTGGCGTATTTTTTTCTTTTGCCTAAACCTTTAAATGATCCGGCAGTGAGCAAGGAACTTGTTGGTTCAACCAAAATTAAAGGAAAGGAATATGACAAAATAAAGGTAAAATTTAGTGAAGACGGCGGCGGGAAAGACCACCAAGATATTTTTATGTATTGGATAGAAAAGAAAACCAAGTCTATGGATTATTTGGCATATTCTTACGAAACCAACGGTGGAGGTGTCAGATTTAGAGAGGCTTTTAACCAGAAAATCCAGAATGGAATTAAATACAGCGACTACAAAAACTATGGCTTTGAAGATTTAAAAACAAAACTAGAAGATTTAGATGTGCTTTTTGAGCAAAACAAAATACCTTTGAAGACTGAAATTATCAACCTTAACGTAAACATAAAATGAAAACTCTCTTGTTTGGTTTATTTTTAACCACAGTTCTTTTTGCTTTCAAAGCCGATAATCCCAAAAAAATAATATTCTTTGGAGATTCTATCACCCAAGCCGGAGTAAATCCGGGCGGATACATCACTATGTTAAAGGAAATGTACAAAAAAGCTGGAAACACTTCAGAACTCATCGGTGCTGGAATTGGTGGAAACAAAGTGTACGACCTTTTTCTAAGAATGGAAGACGATGTTTTAGCTAAAAAGCCTGATGTTGTGGTGATTTATGTGGGTGTAAATGATGTTTGGCACAAAGCGAGCTACGGCACAGGAACCGATGCAGACAAATTTACGAAATTTTACGTGGCATTGATTAAGAAGATGCAGTCGCAAGGAATCAAACTTATTCTCACCACCCCAGCGGCTATTGGAGAAAAGACTGACCATAGCAACCAACAAGACGGTGATTTGAACCAGTATTCTAAGATTATCCGTGACCTTGCAAAAGAGCATAAATGTGGCATAGTTGACTTAAGAAAAGCGTTTTTGGACTATAACCTCGCCAACAACGCTGAAAACAAAGAAAAAGGAATATTGACGACAGATCGAGTACATCTCAACGAAGCAGGGAATAAATTGGTGGCGGAGTTGATGTTTAGGGAATTGATGAAGTGATTTTTTTATATTTTTTACCACAGAGTACACAGAGTTTTTATTACACGGAGTTGCACAGAGTTTTATATCCGTGTAAATCTGTGTGTAACTCAGTGTCCTCTGTGGTGAAATTCTCAAAGTATCAACCTCTTAATCCCTAATTTCAAGGATGGAACATTAAAGTTCAGCAAAAG
>CAMCYZ010000228.1 GCA_945885545.1 Spirosoma fluviale | reverse complement strand
TCGCTTGCAAGGCGGTGCACCTTATTCACCTATCGACGAAAATGCTTCGAGACTTAATTTTATTACCCAAGGAGTAACGGTTTATGATTATTCAAGCCTAAACGCTATGCGTTTAGGCTCGTTCAATAGCAGTGACATCAGAATTGACAAGAAAATTAACTTCAAAAAGACAGCTTTAGATTTATATTTAGACGTAACTAACTGGTACTTAGCCAAATCACCAACAGTGCCTGAATTCACGCTCAAAAGAAACGAAACCAATACAGGTTTTGCTACAACTGACGGCGGTGTAATCAAACAAGATGCCTCGAATGGAATTCCTGTAATTTTAACAGAGCCATCGGCATTGGTTACTCCAACTATCGGATTTATTTGGGAGTTTTGAAATTGGTGATATACATAAAAACAAAAGCACTTGGAGACCTACTCCAAGTGCTTTTTTATATTAAACAATGCTAAGATTCCTAATTGGAGCCTGCTATGGCTTGGGTGAAATCTTCAATAAGATCATCAATATCCTCCAAACCAACAGAAACCCTCATACTTCCTTCAAAGATTCCAAGATTGGCTTTGTCCTCCTTAGATACTTTGGCATGTGTTGTGGTGTCTGGATTGGTAATGGTAGTCCTGCTGTCTCCAAGATTTGAAGTCAAGGATGCAATTTTTAAGAGTTTTGTAAACTTCACCACGCGTTCAAAGCCTCCATCCAGCTCGAAGGTGACCAGTGCACCACCAGCCGTCATTTGTTTTTTAGCCAACTCATATTGCGGGTGTGACGGTAGAAACGGATAATTTACTTTTTTTACACCTTTTACACCTTCTAAAGCCATGGCTAATTTCAAAGCATTTTCACAATGTCTATCCAGTCTTAAACCGAGTGTTTCTAAACCTTTAGTAAGAACCCATGCGTTAAACGGAGCTAGAGATGGACCAGTCTGTCGGCAGAAAAATCTTACCTTCTCAATTAGTGCTTTTGTGCCAACGATAATTCCTCCTAAAACTCTTCCTTGACCATCAAAAAACTTGGTAGCTGAGTGAACTATAAGGTTAGCACCATAGTCCGAAGGAGTCTGAAGCATTGGAGTTGCAAAACAATTGTCGACAAAATACATCAAATTGTGTTTTTTAGCCAATTCGCCAATCATTTCCATATCTACCAATTCTAATCCTGGATTAGACGGAGTTTCCAAATAAATCATTTTTGTATTTGGCTGAATGGCCTTTTCCCAATCTTCTTTTGGTGCTGAGGCGTCAATGTAAGTGTGAGTAATTCCCCAATTGGGTAAAATTTGGGTAATAATTTGATGTGCTGAACCAAAAAGAGCCTTTGATGAAACCAGGTGATCACCAGAAACCAAGGTAGCTGCAAAGCCAGCAAAAACAGCAGCCATACCCGTAGCTGTTGCAATTCCATCATCTACGTCTTCCAACATACAAACTTTATCAACAAATTCCTGAACGGTTGGGTTAGAAAAACGTGAGTAAATATTACCTTCAAGCGTATTATCAAACAAATCTTTTCCCATTTGAGCATCTTCAAAACAGAAACTGCTGGTAAGGTAAAGAGGGGTAGAATGTTCCCTAAACTGGGTTTTTTCTGTTTGAATACGAATCAATTTAGTCTGCTTTTTCATCAAAAAATATCGTTTTTATAATTATCTATCCAGTTTTTCTGAAATCCTCCAATTTTCTCAAAGAATGGAATAAAGTATTTTTTCATATCAGCTGCAAAGTCCCCACTTGGATAAAATGGCTCTGCAATTATCACCAGTTTTTTTTCTAAATCAAAACCTACTCTGATGATTGGAATATTTGCTCCGTAGGCTATATAATAAAAGCCTGTTTTGAGTTTATCTACATTTTTACGAGTACCCTCTGGTGCAATTCCAATCAAAATTTTATCAAAGGAGTTTATGACTGCTACTTGACTGTCTACCATATTCATTTTTTCAGACCTAAAAACAGGCGTGCCACCTAAAGCCTTAAAAATAAATCCAAATGGAGGCTTGAATAGTTCTGCTTTTCCAAGATACCTAATATCAAGTCGCATAACAGCTCTCGTACTAATTCCCACCAGAAAATCCTTCCAGCTGTTATGTGGGGCTACTGCAAATATGGTTTTGTTTATTTTTGGATTTACCTCACCAATAATTTTCCATCCGAGAAGCTTAAAAATAATACGAAGCACAAAGTTCATTTTCAATTAATTGGATTAGGTGAAAAACAAATTATGAAAATTAATATCGCCAACCAGCCAAGAATCTTCCTTGTTAGGCCAATAGGTTTATTGTCCTCAGTCTCGGGATGATAAACACCCAAAACACGACCAATTAAAAAACCAAATGCCAAAAATCCTGAATAACCTGAAACCTGAGGTGCATATATTGAGAACGCCAATTGAATCAATATAACTGCCAAGGCAAGTATCAATCCATTTATTTTCCTTTCAAATATTCTTGAAAAACACAGATAGTTGAAATAAACAAAAAAAAGGAATTGTAAAAGCAGTGTCCCTTGTTCTTCAGAGTAGGCCATTGTAAAATCGGTCAATTTGAACATCCCAAGACCCGAGTATGAAACCAAAAGGATTAAGAAAATCGGAGAAACGATATCGAAGGCTTTTTTACCTATAAGGGCAAATAGAATATGTCCGCCATCCAATTGGCCAATAGGTAAAAGATTAAGTGCCGTAAAAAGCAAACCCAAGAAACCTGCCAAAATTAGTGGATAATGCGTAATTTCGTACTTATGGGGTATCAAGGCAGGGTCGGCCAAGTTATTTTCTAAGAAATTATATATCAAACTTTTACCCAAAGTTATTATCTCGCCATTTGTCTGATAAGTATCTAAAAACGCACGGTAGTTTCCCTGAAAATTTTTATATTCGGGATGAATGGTGAATATATATTCGTTGCTTGGCAAAAAGTAAAATCCACAAGCCAAAACTATGACTGCTACTACAAAACCCGCCAACGGTCCAGCTATTCCGATGTCGAAGTAGTCATTCTTAGAGTTGATTTTTTCTTTAATTTTAATAAATGCACCAAATGTTCCTATCGAGGTCAATACCACAAACCATCCTGGAATATAATAGGGCAAGGTAACGTCAATCTTTCGGATTTTAGCCATGAAAAAATGCCCAAACTCATGAGTAGTTAGGAAACCCAAGAACGGAATTGAAAACCAAAGCCCTTGCTTAAACTCAGCCCAACCCATTATGTCGCTCTGAAAAAAGAAGGATTTGCCATAAATCCACTCAGCCCCAGCAAGTGTAGTGGTAATTAGTGTTACCACAAAAAGAATAATATTGATGTAAGGGCTTTTTAGCATTTCTAAATAATATGTTCTAAGATTTCAGTAAAACAGTCTGGCGGATTAATTTTTATGCATTGTATGCCCAAGTCGGTAGCAGCGTCTATATTGTCTTGGTTATCATCCAAAAAAAGTATTTCCTCAGGCTTACAACCGATTTTACTAATTGCTGCATCATATATTTTATAATCAGGTTTCCACAAACCCATTTTATACGACAAAAAAGTTTCGCTAAAAATGGTTTCAAAATTTGGAATACCGAATTTTGTCCTAAAATATTGTTTACATTGCTCTATGTGAATATTGTTCGTATTGCTAAGCAAGTAAATTGGATATTTCATTTTAATGGACTCCAGAAAGTCTAATCGCTTTTTCGGAACATCCAACAGAAGAGCATTCCAAGCTTGGTCAATCTCCTGATCATTAAGTGGATAACTCAAAATTTGCCTGATTACATCCCTAAACTCATCGTCTGAATAATATCCAGTCTCATATTTCTTAAAAACTTCGGCATCTGCAAAAAGTTGATTAACTCTTGCTGGCGACTTAAATGTCAGCTCAGAAAAAGCCAATATAGCCTTTTCAACATCAATATTGATGATTACATTTCCAAAATCAAAAAGAATAGCCTTTGTGGTAGTTTTAGAACCCATACTATTCTAGAACTACACCCATTGCACAAAACTTATCTATTCTTTCAGAAATTCGTTCTTGAGGTGTTAGTTTTTCAAGTTCCGAAATTTCCTTAATAATGGTTTTCTTCAAAGTATCTGACATCTCATCCCACTTCAAATGTGCCCCACCTTGTGGTTCAGCTATTATTCCGTCAATTAAGCCATTTTGTTTCATATCTACAGCGGTCAGTTTCAAGGCTTCTGCCGCTTGTTCTTTAAACTCCCAAGTTCTCCAAAGAATAGTAGAACAGTTTTCAGGTGAAATCACAGAATACCAAGAGTTTTCGAGCATCAATACTCTATCACCAATAGCAATTCCTAAAGCTCCACCAGAAGCTCCTTCTCCTATGATTATACATATCACAGGCACCCGTAAGGTCATCATTTCTTTAAGATTTCTTGCAATTGCCTCTCCTTGACCTCTTTCTTCTGCTTCTAAACCGGGAAAAGCCCCTGGAGTATCTATTAAAGTAACAATTGGCAAACCAAATTTTTCAGCCAATTTCATCAACCTCAAAGCCTTTCTGTAACCTTCAGGATTGGGCATGCCAAAGTTGCGGTACTGCCTTTCCTTAGTTTTCCTTCCTTTTTGCTGGCCAATAATCATCACACTAACCCCGTCTATATCGGCTATTCCACCTACGACAGCCGGATCGTCTCTTACGGTTCGGTCTCCGTGCAATTCATGAAATTCGGAACAAATTCTTTCAATATAATCTAAGGTATAAGGTCTGTCAGGATGTCTCGAAAGCTGTACCCTCTGCCAACGTGTAAGATTTTGGAACGTTTCAACTCTAAGGCTATCAATTGCAGACGATAGATTTCTAACAGCGTCACTAACGTCAACGTTGTTGTCTTCAGCCAATTTTTTCATATCCTCAAGTTTGGCTTCTAGCTCAGCTATTGGTTTCTCAAATTCTAATAAAGTTCTCATTGAAGTCTATTTATAATTCAAATGATTGGTTTTGATTCGGTAATTCTACGTTTTCGTAACCTTTCGTTTCTAAAATTTCTTTAAAGTTCGTCATGGCATCAAAATCTCCATGAACCAAAAATAGTTTTTTAAGCTTACTCTTTTCTTGGTTTTCTGCAAAGCTAATCAAATCGTTTAAATCTCCATGCCCACTAAAGACATCTATTTTTTTTATGGCAGCATTTACTGCAAATTTCTTATTCCTGATTTGCAAATCTTTCAAATCTCCAGACAATAACCTACCACCTACAGAGTCCTCTGTGGCATAGCCCACCATCAAAATAGTAGCGTAAGGGTTTTCGATATTTTTTTCCACATGATGTTCTACTCTACCGCCTTTTATCATGCCTGAAGAAGAAATAATTATACAGGATTCTGTATGAATGGAAGCTGCCTTACTTTCGATATCAGTTTCAAGATAATACAGATTTTCGAAGTCAAAAATCGAATCAGTTT
>CAMCYZ010000227.1 GCA_945885545.1 Spirosoma fluviale | reverse complement strand
GAAATTATGGCTTGACAGTACGCCTCGTCGTAGTTTTCGTATAAAAAGTGGGAGTAGCTCGCAAAATACTTGTTCGGTTTGTCTTCTTTGTAGGCTTTTGTCATAACTTCTGTCCTTTCAATGCTACCATATTTTTTCTCAAATATTCCTCGTATGTTTTCGGGCATTTCTTTGTGTAAGAAATCGAGCATCAGTAGTTTTCCGAGGTGTCCACCCGAGCCTTCGTCACCTAGCCAAAAACCGAGAGGAGGAATTTGAAATTCGATTTTTTGGCCGTTCCAATGGCAGGAGTTAGAACCTGTGCCGAGAATACATGCAATACCAGTGGTGTTTCCGAAGAGAGCCCGTGCTGCCGCAACAACATCGGAATAGGTGTAAATATTGGTGCTATAACCCAAAGCTTTAAGAATTCCTTCTTTTATAATGGCAGATTTCGAGTCATCAGTTATGCCTGTGCCATAGAAATGTATTTTATCAATTTTGGTTGCCTTAAATGGGCTAAAATGTGGTGCTATTTCCTCGGCAATTTGCCCGGAACTTACAAAATAGGGGTTTAGTCCGATAGTTTCGAAACCATTCTTGGTGTCGTTAAGGAGTCTCCAGTCTGTTTTTGTTGAGCCACTTTCTGCTATTAATATCATCTGCTTTCTTATGTTTTTCTTTGTACCTTTGTGGTTGTTTTTAGTGAAATCGAATACGAATAATGTCTGAATATCAATTGTATACTTTGCCAAATGGCATTAGAATTGCCCATAAGCAGGTTTCAAATACAAAAATAGTGCACTGTGGCATAATGCTTGACATTGGTAGTCGCGACGAAAAACCGCATCAAGCTGGCCTTGCCCATTTTTGGGAACACATGGCCTTCAAAGGTACAAAAAAACGCAAAGCATACCATATAATTAATAGCCTAGAGGCAGTGGGAGGGGAGTTAAATGCTTACACTACCAAGGAAAAAATCTGTTTTTATGCCTCTATTCTTGATCATCATTTTGAGAAAGCCATAGATTTGCTTACCGATATTACGTTCAATAGCGTTTTTCCAGAAAAACAACTGGAGGTAGAACGAGGCGTGATTTTGGAGGAAATGGCCATGTATCTCGACTCGCCAGAGGATGCCATTCAAGATGAGTTTGATACGGTGGTTTTTCCGAATCATCAATTAGGCGTAAATATATTGGGTACTACCGATAGCGTTAAGGGTTTTTCCAGGGAAGATTTTCAAACATTTATTGACGAAAATCTTGATACCGAGAAAATCATCGTTTCGGTGGTAGGGAATCTTG
Organism: Spirosoma fluviale; assembly: GCA_945885545.1. GTDB lineage: Bacteria > Bacteroidota > Bacteroidia > Cytophagales > Spirosomataceae > Leadbetterella > Leadbetterella lacustris. The sequence goes on along the minus strand of CAMCYZ010000227.1, from coordinate 4,281 downwards.
ATTTTAAGAAAGTTGTGAAAGTGGCAGAAAAGTTTTTGAGTGAAATACCTGTAAAGAGAGGTACTAGAGTACGGACTTCGCCCATTGAATATTTTGCGAAAGATGAAGTGATTGAAAAAAACAACAATCAGGCACATGTAGCCATCGGTCGTCCATCTTTTGCTTTGAATCACCCGAGTCGCCTGCCATTTTTTGCCTTGGTGAATTTGCTCGGAGGACCGGGGATGAACAGCAGATTTAATCTAAGTCTTAGAGAAAAGCATGGTTTGGTGTATCAGATAGAGGCCGGTTATACTTCGTATTATGATACGGGCATGTTTGCGATTTTCTTCGGAACGGACCCTCAAAATCTGAACAAATCGCTCAAATTGATAGACAAAGAATTGCTTAATCTCAAAAATAAATCTTTGGGTCAAATACAATTAAAAACATTAAAAGAGCAACTAAAGGGCCAACTTGCCATGTCGGAGGAAAGTAAACAAGGCTATATGCTGATGATGGCCAAGAGTTTGTTGGATTTAGATAAGGTAGAGCCCATTGCAAAAATTTTTGAAGATATCGACAAAATCACAAACCCAGTACTGTTGGATTTGGCCAACGAAATGTTCGATGATAAAATGCTTTCGAAGTTGATATTTAAATAAAAAAAGACGACCATCTAGGCCGTCTTAGTGGTTTTGTTTTAGGTTCATTAGATTTTTTTTTCTATGAAAATATACTTTCTCAAAAGAAATGTATTAACGAACTTTAATGTTAACTCCAGCTCAGTCTTATTTTTTTAACGACTTTTTTAGCTTTAGTTTTTTTTAAATGTTGATTGGAATAGCTCGCTGACGGAAAGGCGAATAAAACTGAGAAAGCGAAAATCGTTTTTCAAAGATTCTCTCAATTTCTAATTAGGACTACTTATTTGGACTAAGTCACATTTTTTATCGAAAATTTATAGAAAGTTTTAAAAAAAAGCATCACCGAGGGATTTTCGATGATAAAGGATACTTTATCAAATTATTTAATTTACTTTTTAATGAATCCAAGAAGATGCGGAGAGTGTTCTAAAGTACATTATAATATCTTAACTTGAGCTGTCTTTCTATTCTGAGCTTACACTGTCATGCAGTAAGACGAAAACTTGCCAAACACCATTTATTTGATAAATATTGGGTCGCCGCGGACGTCCATACGGTTTCATCCCTAAAGCTTCTAGAGCATTAGTTCAAGGGTGGCGATATTTTCAGTACCAAAAGGGGAAAAAGGGCGGACAAAAAAAGGTTTCAAATGATTGTTTCAATTTGTAAGAAATTATTATTTGTAGGAAGTTCCAATTATAATTTCTTTATAATTGTTTTTGACATCGGTAAAGTGTAGTCTCCTTTTAATTAGGCTTGGGAAAAAGATTGGTGCATCCGATTTTCGTGGTTTAGTTTATCCTGATTTTCAATTCTATACTCTAAATAGAATAGGTCTTCTCACGATTTTTAGGCAAAAGGATTAATTCTCTTGTAAGTTTGATTTTGTCGGTTTTTCAAAATATCATAACGTGCGATTTCTAGAAATCAAACTTTGGCTTAAATTCCCTAAAATCAATCTTAATTAAAAGTTTTTTTTCGATTCTATTGTGACAGAAATGGATGCTTAAGGCCTAAATCTCATCTCCCAAACTCTTTATTCTAAACCGTTTGTTTTCAGCCTGAATGTGATTACGGTTGAAAATTTCCTCAACCTTTTTTATGATTTCCGGATAAGAAGTCGAAATATCATGTTCTTCCTTCATATCCTTTGACAAATCATAAAGCTGTGTTTTTACAATTCCTTTGTGTAAATCCGTTCTTACCGCTTTCCATTTGCCCATCCTTATGGCTTGTTGTCCACCTGTTTCCGGGAATTCCCAATAGAGGTATTCGTGTGTTTTTTGCTTTTTTTGCTTTAAAGTTGGGAGGTAACTTATCCCATCGTTTGCGGGTGTTTTTATTTGGAGTAACTCGCCAACGGTATTCATGAAGTCATAAAATGAACTGATATGGCTGGTTTCGGAGGCTTTTTTTATGGTTTTCGGCCAGGTTGCAATCATCGGTACCCTGATGCCACCTTCATAAACAAATCCCTTTCCTCTGCCATACTGCTCTTGAAATGGCCCGCCTGATTTAAAGAACTCAGGTCGAGCACCTCCGGCATAGGAAGGGCCGTTGTCGCTCGTAAAAATAATGAGGGTGTTTTCGTATAAGCCTTTTTGTTTCAAGGTTTTTACAATATCACCCACTTGTTCGTCAAGATACGATATCATGGCAGCATAAGTGGCTTTCGGGGTGCGGTTGGGATAGTAAGTATTGCTTTTTCCGCCGGGGTAAGGCTCTTCAGAGCCAATTTTCTGCTGATAATGTTTCACCCATTTGGCTGGAGCTTGGAGCGGTACATGTGGCAGAGGCGAAGCATAAAACATAAAAAATGGCTCATTTTTTTGCTGTTTTTCAAGGTATGTCATTGCTTCCTTGTGCATTACTTCGGGGGCATAGTCAGTGAGTTCAAAAGATGCATAACTCTTAGGGTCATTAGGGTCAATCGACTTCTCCAGACTTTGATGAAGATCCAAGAATTTATTTCTTAAGGCATATTTTTCTTCATTTCGCCAAAGGTGAGTAGGGAAGAGGGTATGTGCCTGGCGTTGACAGTTATATCCAAAGAAATAATCGAAGCCCTGTTTGTTAGGTGTACTCTCACTAAACGGAGCCCCAAGTCCCCATTTGCCAAAGAGGGAGGTTTTATAACCCACGTTTTTGAGAATTTCTGCTACGGTAATGATGCTGTCTGGCATAGGTCTTTGTCCTTCTAGGCTTGGATTTTCCTCCATCGCTTTCAGTGACCAAACATCGCCACGCTCATTCCATTCGTCGTTTCCTCTTATGTTGGCGTGTCCTAAATGTTTGCCTGTAAGCAATACACACCGTGACGGAGCACAAACTGGGGCACCTGCATAATGTTGAGTAAACTTCATTCCATCTTTAGCAAGGGCATCAATATTTGGCGTTTCAATGATTTTTTGGCCGTAAACTCCAAGCTCTCCATAACCTAGGTCATCAGCCAAGATATAGATAATGTTGGGTCTTTGATTTTCCTTTAGCGAAAAGGAAAATAAGCAAAATGATAAGACTGTAGCGGCTATAATTTTCATATATGGGCGGTTTATTTCCAAAGTTTAGAAGAAAATTTCAGAAAACAAAGTTTAATCTATCTCCACTACTATACCTTCACTCATTGGGTGCGACACGCAGGTGAGTATGTAACCTTGAGATATTTCTTTTTCTGTAAGGCCTTCTTCCTCATCCATTTTTACTTTGCCATTGGTGCACTTGCCGAGGCAAGCTGTGCACATACCTGCTTGGCAAGAATAAGGAAGGTCAATATCTTGTTCGAGTGCGGCCTCAAGTATGGTTTGGTGAGGTTCTACTACAAACTCGTGTGTGTCACCATCGTAAATTACCTTTACAGTTTGTTTCTTTATTTCATCAACATTTACGGTGTCCTCTTCCTGCATCGGAGCATTGAATCGCTCAAAGTGCACGTGCTCTTTTGGAACATCATAAAGTTCAAATATTTTCTTGACACCATCCATCATTTCTTCTGGCCCGCACATGTAGAAATTATCCTTCTTAAAATCTGCACAGGCATCTTTTAACCAAAGTGTGGCATTGGCTTGGTTAATACGGCCTCTTTCTCCTGCCCAAATCCCTTGTGGTTGACTAAGTATGTGATGCAAAGAGAATCTATCTCTGTATTGATTTTCAAGTACGTCTAGCTCTTTTTTGAAAATAATACTTTCTTCAGTTCTATTGCCATAGAACAACTTTACCTTGGTATTTGCTTCAGTTTTCAGTGCTGTTTTGGCTATCGAAATCAGTGGTGTGATGCCACTGCCAGCACCAAAGAGAAATATATTTCCGTGAGAATTTTCGTCAGCCTCGAAGTAAAAATTACCCATTGGTTCTATTACTTCCAAAAAATCTCCAGTTCGTACATTGTCATTCAAATAGTTAGAAACCATGCCATTGGGTACTCTTTTGACGGTTACTGCTACTGCTGTATCTGCTGCAGGGGAGCTCGACATAGAGTAGCTGCGTTTAACTTTTTTGCCGTCAGTGGTAGGTACCGCTATGGTTATAAACTGACCTGCTTTATACTTTATTTGCTCACTTATGGGGTGCCAAAAAGAAATAGTAATGGAGTCTGCTGTTTCTTGGATTACTTCTTTTACTTGTAAAAAGTAGGTTTTCATTCGATGGTATTTTT
>CAMCYZ010000226.1 GCA_945885545.1 Spirosoma fluviale | reverse complement strand
AAAGGAGCTCCTATAAATGAGTAAAATTGCTTTTCAGGGTTTAAATTTATTTCGATTTTATTTCTTTTTTCTCCAAACTTTAAAAGTGCGGTTTCCAAAAGCATTCTAAAAAGTGCACTTTTTTCTTTTTCCATTATCTCGTGCGAAATGCCTATCAGTTCTACTTTTCTTTTATCTAAAGCTGGAAATGAAAAGTCAGCCATAAAACGGGCATAATGGTAAATGATGAGTGCGGGATGGCCGTAATGCCGAGCTATTTGGAAAGGATTTTTGGTGATTTTGTTTACAGCATAGCTGATGAATTCCAGCGTGTTTTGGTCTGTTTGGTCTAAGGGTATTTGGTGCTTGAAAAACAAATACATCAGATTCAGTAAAGCACAAACGTCTTGTTCTTTTGGCATATTTTTACCCAACCAAGTGCTGTATATTTTGTCATTTTTCGATCCTCGATATTGGTCTGTAAACGCTAGAAGATGTTTTTTTAGCTCAATCGTCTGCTCCTTGGTATAGTTTGCTGTCAAATAAATAAGTGCAGTGTCATCTATGTCGTCAGGAAGTCTGAAGTGGTCAAATCTCCGCATGAATCGGCCGTTTGGGAAATGCCCAGAAGGCTTAGTCTTGTAGAAATTATAGGTCAGTCGGCCGTCCTTGTTTTGATATTTCGCAAATTCGGCCTGTATTTGAGATTCTATTTTTTCAAAAATTACTTTTTTTTCTTCATCTAGATGTCTGCAGTTCTGTTGTAGTATAAAAAGTGTGGAAGCCAAGGCAAAAATATTATCGTCGGCTCTTTTATAGCCCCAAAGGTCATTTTTTCGGACCGATAAAGCGGAATTTGTAGCTGAGACTTCGCTCATTTTTTTGGCAATTTCTGAAATAATTCCGCGTATCATTTTTTAAGCTACTTATCGTTTTTATATTTGTATGAGAATTTATACAAAAATACATAATACGATGGAAGTTTCTGGAAATATCAAAGTAATAAACCCTGAGCAGCAAGTAAGCCCCACTTTTAAGAAAAGAGAATTGGTAGTCACTACCGAAGAGACTTACCCTCAGCACATAATAATTGAGTTTACGCAAGACAAATGTGATTTGTTAAACAGTTATGCAATTGGCGATGCCGTGAAGGTGTCTATTAATCTTAGGGGAAGAGAGTGGCAAAGCCCGCAAGGTGAAACGAAATATTTCAACAGTATACAAGGTTGGAGAATAGAAAAAGAAAGCGGACCTACAACAGCACCGACGACTTCTTCGGCTCCAGCTACTCCAGCACCAATACCGGCTGCATTGGAAGGAGAAGACGATTTACCGTTTTAATGTTTAGAAAAGATATTTTTTTGAAGGAAAGACATGCTGCGAAGCGTGTCTTTTTTTTGTTAATCAGTTAGTAAAAGTTCTACTGCCAATGTATTGTATTTTCCTTTATTTTCCTTAAAATCTGTAGGCCATTGCATTTGTTTGTGCCATTTGGAATTTTTCAAATATGTCCATCCAAAATTTTCCTTCTCCATACTGCCGCCAAACCATGGTGAATATTCTGTTTTCTTGATTTTTTCTTTTTTCCCTTTTTCAAAATATTCATAAATGAATTTATTTTGATCAATTATTAGCCATTCAGCCCCAACAAACAAACCACTTTCTGGAAAACGGATGTTTAGATTTTCTACGTTGATTTCGGTGATTTTTTTCCCTTTCTCACAAGTTCCAATAATATTTTGGTCATAGTAAATTGCTGATGGTTCTCCTTTCTCGTTTGGTGTGTATAGCCTAACGTTAAAGATTGAATTTTTTATTTCGCTTCGCGTAACAATTTTAATGGATTTTATAAATCTCGTGGTGGAAATAGACTCGGTGTAAGGTATAAACTTGGCGGTAATTTGAGGTAAACCACGATTGGCAAAAAATGCATCTACCTTTTTTTTGTTAATTTTTCCTATGGATATAGAATATTTACTTTTTCTTGGTTTAACCAAAACTTCACCCAAATCAATAATCTGTTGTTCAAGAAAAATAGTCTGTGGAAATTTTTCAGCATTGATTTTCAGTATTTTGTAGCCAACCGCCGAGAATATTACAATATCATCAGATTTTAAATTGGGTAAAACAAACTCACCATTCTCATTTGCCGAAACTCCGATGTTTTGGTTTTCAACCCCAATATTTACGAAAGAAATGGGTTCTTTGGTTTTAGAATCTTTGACGGTTCCTATTATTTGAGCGAAGCTTAGCTGGTGGATAAATAATAAAATGAGGATTCTCATTGTTAATGGTTTTTATGTGAATACTAAAATTATAAACGATTTTGGATTTGTGAAATTGCTTGTTAAAACAAAGAAGTGATTTAAATATTTCTTAAAAAAGTACCAAAATTGATTTATGTCAAGTCAAATGGCAATTTTAAAAATATATTTTCACAAACATTTGTCTTTGTCTCTCTTAAAGGTTTGATTTGAGTATAGAATCTAACATCTAAACTTTTAGAAATGCATAACTTAAATAGTCTTACTATCCAGGAAAAGAAAATTTTGTATCTTGTTTCTTTAGGTTTTAAATCTCAGCAAATAGCTGAGAAGCTTTTCATAAGCCCCCATACAGTCAAAAATCATAAAAGTAATATTTGTATAAAGCTAAACTTTAAAACTACTGCTGAGTTGAATTTTTATGCTTTTTCAAATGCAGCGTTGTTGCAAGATTTGGGGGGGGTGCAGATACTTATTTTACAGGATAGGAATAATTCCTATTTTCTGTTGATTTTATACAAATAGGAATTTTTCCTATTTCTAAAGGTTCTTATTCACATTATGTTTGGAAAATATTTCAAACATAATTTTTTAAAAAATGAAAAAAGTACTAGCTTTATCCTTTATATTGTTTATGGCATCTTGCCAATCTGATTCAGTTGATTTGGTAACTGATGTGTCTAAAGTAAATCAAGAATTAAGAATTCTTAATCCCTTTGAATTATCTCGGGATGTCAGGTTTGCAAAATATGCAGATTCGTTTATATCGTTAGCTTTAGCTTACTCATCTCAACTTGAAAGTTATAAGGAAAATGAAAGAGAAAGTTTTCATAAAAGAAATTTAGGTCTTTTAAATTCCCAGACTTTAGCTAAAAAAGAACTGGAGGTAGTCGTTTTTGGCGGGAAGAATGCTTCTTTGTGTTCAGAATATTTATTAAATTTAGAGGAGAGTAAAAGGCAATTAACCATAGCTTATCCAGATTTGATTAATAATAAGGATAATATTTTTGAAAAGGCATTTGAAATTTATATACAAAGAAATCCAATTGTGAGTTTTATTAAGGACTCAAAGGGACTAAAGGTTGCGGGTGGTAATTGTAGAGGAATCTATAATGCATGTTTAGGAGTAGCGGCAGCGGCTGGTACAGCTTGTATAGTGGGTACAGCTGGCATCGGAATTTATGCATGTGTGTTAGTGGCAGGAGCTGGAATGGAATATTGCAGACAAGAATACATAGGTTGTAACGCTGAAAAATAAAATAAAATGGAAAAAATTATTGAATCTAAAGGAATCGTTCGTTTTTTTATTATTCTGCCAATTTTTCTATTTCTTTTTAAGGTTTATCAACCTTGGGTCTATATGAGTATTTTTGCCGCAGTTTTGCTGCTTTTCTTCCTTAGAATTAGGGGTTTAGAGAAGAAAATGCTTATTAAAGAATTACTAGAGAAAGGAATTGGTATAGCATTAATTTTAGGCCTTTATGTATACTATGCTTTTTTTAAATAAATATGTATCGTCTAAACCAAAATGAGTTAAATATAACTTTTGCTTTTTGAATGGAACGTTCGTGTTAAAATTTTGAGAAAAGACATGCCGAGAGGTATGTCTTTTTTTGTTGGTAAATTCATCGGAAAAGTGCTTAGACGTTTATCTTAAATAAAGGTCACAATTCTTAGAATATTTTTTTCAATATTAAATTCACAAAAAAAGCCAAACCTACAAAGGTTTGGCTTTTTGAATATTTTAGTAGAAATCTCTTACGCCGGAAACGACTTAGAAATATCTGTAAAGTCTCTAGATTTTAGCGATGCTTGACCAACAAGGCCGCTGTCTCTAAATTAAAAATTAATGCAAAATTTTCTTAAAAAAGTGTTACAATTGATTTATGTCAAGTCAAAAGGCAATTTTAAAAATAAATGTTTACAAACATTTGTTTTTGACTCTCTTAAAGTTTTAAATTGAGTTTTCAATCTAACATAAAAACTTTTAGAAATGCACACATTTATTGATCTCAGTATTCAAGAAAAGAAAATTTTGCACCTTGTTTCTTTAGGTCTTAAATCTAAGCAAATAGCAGAGAAGCTTTTTATTAGCCCGCACACTGTAAAAAATCATAAGAGTAATATTTGTTTAAAATTGAATCTGCGGTCTACTACTGAACTATATTTTTATGCCTTCTCAAACGCAACATGGTTGCAAGAAGGGGGGGGTAGATGCCTTTTTGAGTGGATAGGAATAATTCCTATTTTTTCTTGATTTCATATAAATAGGAATATTTCCTATTTCTTAAGTGTGTCTTTCAATCTAGCTTTGGCTATATTATTCACTTAAAATATAAATTTTTATGAAAAAAATCATCATTGCCGTACTAATGTTATCCTTTATTTCTTGTAATAAAAGTAAGGATTTAGGTCCAAATTCTGCAAATTTGAATCTTAGTTCGAATATTGAGAAGCAGGAATCTGATTTGGAAAAATTCGGGAGAGAATTGGGTTTTAATGTTTCCAGAGATGCCAAGATAAATGCATCAAATGGATTAGAGTTTAAGAATGCAGATGATGCAAAATCATTTTTGAAGTTGGTCAAATCTAAAGCACCGCAAGAAACTGTTTTTGCTCATTTAGAAAAGTCTACAACTAATTTTGCGAAAAATTATCAGAATTTCAAGGGTAAAATTCCTAAATCTAAAGGGATAGTTATGGATGAAAATTTTAGTATTTCAAACTCTGGTTGTGGTAATTGGAATAACGCCATTGCTTTTCATACAGGTTTTTCAATGTTTAGCTCAATTCATTTCGGTGCGAATATTTCAAACGGTAATGTAACAAGTTTAAATTCTTGGCTTTCAGGTTTTACTTTTGGTTATTCTTGGAATCAAGGATTTTTTAGTTCCAATAGATATAGTGATACAATTGAAACTTGGATACATGGTACTCGAAATTATGTAGTATTTTGGGAAGGTATTGGTATTGCGTATCAGGAGCCCGTAGCCTATCGGGTGTTAATCGGTTGTAACGGTAATATAACAGTTGATGAAATAAATCAATAACAGAAAACTATGAAAGAACTGTGGCCCATTTTATTATTGTCCATTTTGATTTTGGGAATCTTTATAATTTACAAAGTTGTAAAAAAATACTTTAGAAATTAAATTGATGTTTTCAACCTAGAAAAGTTAAAATGTTTTCAAAAAAAGACATGCTTATGGGCGTGTCTTTTTTGTTAATATTTAAAGAATTTGCTTAGACGTTAATGGAGTTCTAAAGTCACATTTTTTTCTAAACAACAAAAAAGCCAACGCTGTTCGCATTGGCTTCTTTACCGGTCTCACCTTTGGTGCTGACCAGCTTCTGAAATATTTTATTTCTTACGCAGGAAACGACTTAGA
>CAMCYZ010000225.1 GCA_945885545.1 Spirosoma fluviale | reverse complement strand
AGAATATGGGAGAAAACAGAGACCCACGGTTCCGCTATAATTTCTTGTGGGATGGATCAAAATTCGGTTCAAAAACGTATGTATGTCACCCAGATTCAGTCAAATCATTAGATCAACTTACTTACTCAAAACAGGCTACCAGAACAGGTTATGGTTTACGTAAGTTTTTTGACGAAAATTTTAATGGCGGCTTAGTCACAGATTATGGCGGTAACATGCCTATCATAAGATACGCCGAGGTACTGTTGAGCTATTTAGAAGCCGAGTTAGAAGCTGGTAAACCTATTTCACAGGAACTTTTAGACCAAACTATAAATGCCGTTAGAGGAAGAGCCTCCGTAAAGATGCCGCCAATCAGAGTAACAGACCCCAATTTGCTCAGACCTATTCTTAGAAATGAACGGCGAATAGAGTTAGCCTTTGAGGGCATTCGTCTTTGGGATATTTTCCGCTGGGATATTGGCGACCAAGTGCTAAAAGGAGATTTTTGGGGTGCACCATTTCCCAATTCTCAGCTTTACGCTAAAACCTCTAGAAAACTTGACCCTAAGTTTAGATGGTTTATTACTTCCAAAAACTTTAGAAAAGGCACCGATGACCGCTGGCCTATTCCACAGTCCGAGATAAATGTGAATCCAAAATTGAAATAGACTCAACTATTCGTAATACCTATTTTTAGAGAACTCTTTTGAACATCCCGAAAGTATAAAGCCTTCGGGATGTTACTCAAAATCAAAAATTAATTTCGTCTAATCTCAAATGGAATGATTGCCCTTTTTTCGGAAGTGCTAAACAAAGAAGCCACAAAAATTATTCTTCATCAAAAACTACCATAAAATGAGTTTGACAATGTCAAAATATAATCTCTATAAAAAAAGCTTTATACTCTTTCTTTTCATTAAAGTGGGGGTCATTGCCAATGCCCAGAAATGGCAAAATCCAAGCGAAAAATATGCCGATGTGTATAAACAATATTTGGGTGCTACTTGCCCAATCAAAAAAGACAGTATTCGGCATTTTGTTTATTTCGCCCGGGACAGAGAATCAATCATTGACCATCCTTTGCTTTCACATCCTGTTTTTGAAGGGGCTCAAATTATGTATTCTTGGAAAAACTTCGAGCATCAAAAAGGGCAATACGATTTCAGTATTTTAAAACAAGATTATGAGTATCTTAAAAAATTCAATAAGAAATTATTCCTACAGATACAAGATGTCACATTCGACACTAAATACAAAGCACTGCCAGATTATCTATTGACAGACGAATATGACGGGGGAGTCGTACCTCAATATAGTGACGATGGAAAACAAGAAGGCTGGGTGGCAAAACGTTGGAATAAAAAAGTGAGAGAACGATTTGCCCTGCTTCTTGAAGCACTTGGACAAGAATTTGATGGAAAAATCGAAGGAATCAACTTGCAAGAAACTGCTATTGAAGTAAAAGACACCAGTTTTTCTGAAAAAAAATACCTCATCGGATTGAAAGAAAATATGCTTTCTCTTAAAAAAGCGTTTCGTACTTCAACCACCATGATCTATGCAAATTTTATGCCTGGCGAGTGGCTACCGTTTGATGACAAAGGATACCTCAGAAATATATACAAATATGGCGAGCAGATTGGCGTTGGAATTGGAGGCCCCGATTTGATGGTTACAAGAAAAGGACAATTGAATCATCTCATTACACTATTGCATGAAGAGCATTACAACGTTCCAATCGGAATCGCGATACAAGATGGGAATTATGTGGGAAAAACAGGTAATGAATCTACCAAAATTGCCTCCAAAAATCAAAAAAATATTGTTCCATTACTTCACAGTTTTGCAAAAGACTTTTTGAAAGTCAACTACATGTTTTGGACAAACCAAGCTCCTTATTTTAAACAAGACGTACTACCATGTTTCTCAAAAGTCGGAAATTAACCCTTTTCAAATAAAATAATCTCAAATAAAATCTAAAAAAATGAAAACCTTTAACTCGTTTGTTATTCTATCCTGCCTATTTCTAACCACCCAAGCACAAGTTGGCAAACCACCAATAAAAGCACCATTTGATGGTATTGATGTGTACTGTATCAACGATTGGTGGAACCACTCGAAATCAATCAAAGACAATCCCAACAAAATTATCAACGTGGACGTACCACGTGACCAAGTCATTTGCTTTGGCATTTATACCGCCCAAAACAAAGTCATGAAAATGACCGCCCAACTTTTTCCACTTTATCCAAATGAAACCCGTGAAGTGCGTTTGGAGCTAAAAAAGAACGGAAAATGGAGTGAGGTGGCCAAATCACAAGTCAATGATATTGGTTGGTCTGCCTTGTTTAGAATTGAAGATTGGGACGAAACCAAAGACGTACCTTACCGGCTGCGTCATGGGCAGAATGCAATTTTTGAAGGTTTAATCAGAAAAAAGCCAACCGCCAAAAATGAAATAGTGGTTGCCATGTTTAGTTGTAATTCAAACAAAGACAGAGGACTGAGAGAAGAGTTTACCAAAAATGTAAATCACTTTAACCCCGATTTGGTATTTTTTGCCGGAGACCAAAGCTATGACCACAAAGAACATACGGCCGCCTGGTTGCTCTTCGGAATTCAATTTCGAGAGTTATTTCGCAACCGCCCATGTGTGACCATCCCAGACGACCACGATATTGGACACGGCAATCTCTGGGGCGAAAATGGCAAAAAATCGAATAGCCCCGCTGGTGACGATGGCGGCTATTATTTTCATCATGAATACGTAAAAATGGTAGAACGCTGCCAAACCGCTCATCTGCCCGATGCCTTCGACCCCACTCCAATTGAACAGGGAATTGGTGTTTATTACACCAATCTGAACATCGGTGGAATTGATTTTGCCATTATCGAAGATCGTAAGTTTAAAACAGGCCCCGCAGGTAAAATTCCCCAACAAGGACCTCGTCCCGACCATATTCACAATCCTCAGTATGATCCTAAATCAATTGATTTGCCTGGTTTAGAGTTGCTTGGCGACCGTCAGATGACTTTTTTAAAGCACTGGGGTAAGCAGTCAAATGGCGTTTCGATGAGGGCAGTTTTATCGCAAACAGGTTTCTGTGGTGGAGCCCACCGACATGGAACCTTTGACAACTATTTACACGCCGACCTTGACTGCAATGGCTGGCCACAAACGGGCAGAAATGACGCACTAAGACTTATCAAAGAAGCAGGGGCGATTCATTTGGCCGGTGACCAACACCTGGCCACATTGGTACAGCACGGCATTGACAACTACCAAGATGGCCCGTTTGCGTTTGTAGGTCCTGCCCTTGTAAACTCATACTACAAAAGATGGTGGCATCCGCTGGATGAAAAATCAGGCAAAAATAAAGAAGAAAAAAATACACTCCCGTTTGCAGGCGATTATCTAGATGGTCTGGGCAACAAACTGACCATGCATGCATACGCAAACATCGAAGGCCCAGAGAAACTAAGCGATGGGTTTGGGCTTGTCCGATTCAATAAAAAAGCGAAGAGTATTACTTTTGAGTGTTGGGATAGGTTTGCCGATGTTACCAAAAAGGGGACAAAGCAAATGGTAGGCTGGCCACGCACCATCCGTCAATCTAGTACGGGACAGAAACTCATTTGGAAGATAGACCCTCTGTAATGATTGCAATAATGATTTTTCACCTGAATACTCACGAAATTTTCGAATCTTGTAAGCGTTTTTTATATTTCCGTTGAGAAGGTGAATAATACAAATATTTATTATTTTAAAGGTGGTGAAATCAATACCAATCTTTGTGAGGTTCAAATAAATCCGGGCAATATAAGAAAAATAGTTTTATTTTTTGTTGTACGCCCTCACTGTAATATTACTTACTGGCTTCGCCAAAAAGCCTAACATTTTTTATATTGTAGCTAACAGTGCGGGGTTTGTTATAAGTAATTAAGGCTGAAAATGGGCCAAATGAGCTTGCAATAGAACGCCTAAATATGGTAAAAAGAAGGGCGTATGGCCAAAATCCAATGGATGCTTCAGCCATTGATGTAAAATCTGGCTTAAGTAAAGAAGCCTTTCGTGAAACTGTTTTAGTAGAACGAGCCTACGAATTTATGCTTGAGTTTAAGCGTTGGTTTGATCTCAAACGTATGGGTACTACCTATTTAAAATCTAAAATAAAGGAAGTATTGAACAGGGATGTAAAGGATGTGCATTGACATTGTGTCAATGCCTGAAATAGATTGACCGTTTTTAAGGATTACAATTAAACTTAAAAATGGAATAAAATGGCAAAAATTACAAAAGGTTTTTCGATGACGGTTAAGGAGCGTCGGTATCGTCGGTTTAGCGAATCGTTCAAGCGAGAAAAGGTAAAAGAAATTATTGAAAATCGTTCTACTGTTTCGGATATTTGTAGAGTAAATGAGGTTTCCTATACAGCTGTATATCATTGGATTAACCTTTATTCTAATACAAATAAACCCCATAGGACAATCGTGGAAGCAAAAAGTGATACGACAAAAATTTTAGCATTACAGAAAAAAATTGCTGATTTAGAACGATTAATCGGCCAAAAACAGGTTCAGATTGATTTTCAAGAAAAAATGATTGAAATCGCCGAGGAGACTTATCAGGTAGATATTAAAAAAAAATTCGGGACAAAGCCATGATTTATTTTTGGCATAATAGAAAGGAGCTTTCTTGTAGTCTAAACTTTTTTTATGAATCAATGGGAGCTTCAAAACAGGGTTTTCATCAGATGATTCGAAGGAGTAAGAAGCAGCAAGAAGAAATATGTCTTTTGGTAGAATTGATTAAACAAATTCGCAAGAATCACCCTACAATGAACTGCCGTATGATGTATTATATGATCAATCCTGTTTTTGTGGGGCGAGACAAGTTCGAAAACATCTGTAGAGAATGTGGTTTCATGGTTGGACGGCCCAAAAGCTACCGAAAAACAACTGATAGCAATGGTGTAATTCGTTTCGATAATTTACTCAAAGGCTTTGAAATTACAGATATTGACCAGGTTTGGAGTACAGATATAACTTATTTTGATGTAAATGGTGTATTTTATTACATCACTTTTATTCTTGACAATTGCTCCAGACGAATACTTGGTCATCATGTTTCAAGTAGATTAAGTACTGAACATACTAGCCTACCAGCAATGAAAATGGCTATAAAAACGAGAGGAAAAGAATTAAAAAACGGAGTCATTATTCATTCAGATGGAGGCGGTCAATACTATGATGATAACTTTTTACTGCTCACAAAGAAGCATAAATTCAAAAATAGTATGTGTGAATTTGCATGGGAAAATGGGAAAGCTGAGCGAGTGAATGGAATAATAAAAAACAACTATCTCATTCACTGGGGTACCAAAACACCACAAGAGTTATTCAAAAATGTTGACCGAGCCGTTCAACTTTACAATCATGAAAAACCGCATACAAGTTTAAAACGGATGACACCTGTAGAATTTGAAGAGAAATTGTTTAATTTAGCATTGCAAAACAAATCGAAGATGACAGAGTCAATCGACGAAAAAGATCTGATTTTGGGGGTCAACAGCCCCCAATCATCAGTGCAAAACAAATCTCGGAATCAAGATATCATCTCTGAAAATGATATTAAAAATAGTTTAAAAACGGTCAACGTTATTTAGGCATTGACA
>CAMCYZ010000224.1 GCA_945885545.1 Spirosoma fluviale | reverse complement strand
CCTGACCAAACACAACTTTATGTGACCGAATCTGCTTCTCATTGGGTTTGGGTGTATTCTATTTTGCCAGATGGCACTTTGGTAAATAAACAAAAATTTGGTTGGCTACATGTAAGAGACACGGATGAAAACGCATGGAGTGATGGGATAAAATGCGACAGAGATGGTCGGATTTATGTAACGAGTTTAAGTGGAATTCAAATAATGGACCAATTGGGAAGGGTAAATGCTATTCTTCCTTTACCAAAAACCAAAGGCCAAGTTTCAAACCTATGCTTTGGCGGACCGAATTTCGACGTCATTTATGCATCGGTGCATGATAAAGTCTACAGAAGAAAGGTGAAAGTAAAAGGTGTAAATAATTTCGATGTGCCAATTAAACCAGCGGCACCGAGACTCTAAAAACTAAACCGCAAAGGCACTGAAAGGCAGAGAAAATTCCTTGCGACCTAGCGTCTTTGCGGTTTAAAACAACTATTTCGCAGCCACAAATTTTAAACTAGCCGAATTCATACAATATCTCAAACCAGTAGGCTTAGGTCCATCATCGAAAACATGACCCAAATGTGCATCGCATCTTTTACATTTTACTTCGTCACGAATCATCCCTGCCGAAGCATCCGTACCCACTTCAACACTACAAGGGTCAACAGGCTTCCAAAAACTTGGCCAACCGGTACCCGATTCAAACTTTGTTTCGGAGGTGAATAAATCCAAACCACAACCGATACATTTGTATATGCCTTTGGCATGGTTATCCCAGTAAATGCCTGTAAATGAACGTTCCGTGCCTGACTGCCGTGTAACATTGTATTCTAACGGTGTCAATTGGGCTTTCCATTCTTTTTCTGTCTTTTTAACTTTGGTTATGTTACAGTTGTCTTTGGCTTTCTGAGCACAACTCATTGTGAAAGTGAAGGCTGTCAAAAAAGCGATCAATATTTTTTTCATGTTTTTGTCTTTTTATATAAATACGAATGAAGGTATCAATTGGTTTAAAAAAAAATAAAAATAAAGCTTTAGGGAACAAGGATTGCCTATTTAGAGTTATTAAAAATAATGATTATTATTAAAGTTTAATAATTTATCTTTGTACCACAATTAAAGCGATATATTCATTTATGCTGAAAATCAGTAATTTACAAGCAAGAGTAGAAAGTAAAGAGATACTTAGAGGAATAAATTTGGAAATCAAACCAGGTGAAATTCACGCTATAATGGGACCAAATGGTTCGGGAAAGAGTACTTTGGCGTCAGTTTTGGCAGGAAGAGAAGACTATGAAGTTACTGCTGGAACAGTTGAATTTAATGGCAAAGATTTGCTTGATCTTGCTCCGGAAGAAAGAGCTGCGGAAGGCATTTTCTTGGCTTTTCAATATCCTGTAGAAATTCCCGGTGTAACTACCATCAATTTCCTGAAAACAGCCATTAACCAAATTAGGAAATACCATGAAAAAGAGCCTTTAGACGCTGCTCAATTCTTGAAATTGATGAAAGAAAAGGCTAAAAGTGTAAAGATTGATGATCAACTTTTGAGAAGATCCTTAAACGAAGGCTTTTCAGGTGGCGAGAAAAAGAGAAACGAAATTTTCCAGATGGCTATGCTAGAGCCAAGTTTGGGTATTTTGGACGAAACAGACTCTGGATTAGATATAGATGCCTTAAAAATCGTTGCAGAAGGTGTAAATCAATTGAGGTCTGCAGAGAGGTCTTTCATTGTTGTTACGCACTATCAAAGACTTTTGGATTATATCGTGCCAGACTTTGTTCACGTACTTTACAAGGGAAGAATCGTAAAATCAGGTACCAAAGAATTGGCACTTGAACTCGAAGAAAAAGGCTATGATTGGATTAAATCTGAAGCCGATGCATTAGAAGCATCAATGGTTTGATAATTAATTCATTAAAAGAAAAAAAAATGTCATTTCAGAATATTCAAGCCCAATTTCAGGCTGAATTTGAAAATATTCAAAAAAACTTAAACGGTAAAAGGGGCTCCGATTTCAATACAATCAGAACCAAATCTTTTGCACAGTTTCAGCAGCTCGGAATTCCTACCGTCAAACACGAAGACTGGAAATATTCAAATCTTAAAAATTTAGATAAAATCCAGTTCAGTTTCAATCCGAAGTCAAGTTTTTCAAAATCAAATCTTGAGGTTTTGCCATTTGCAAGTCTAGCCGGAATTTCCATTTGTTTTGTCAATGGAGTTTTTAATGAGCAACTTTCGCAGTTGGGTAATACGCCAAAAATCAAGGTTTTAACACTAGAGGCTGCAGTTGAGCAAATTCCAGATGTTATTGAAAAACATTACGGAAAGTATATTGAAACAGATAAAGAAGGACTTTCGGCATTAAACAATGCTCTTTCAAATTCGGGAAGTGTAGTTGTTATCGACGAAAACTATGTTTTAGAAAGTCCAATAATTATCCGTTATATTTCCGATGTAAAGACTGCAGATATTGCGGTAAATATTCATAATTTGATAGTAGTTGGAAAACATTCGGAGGCAAAAATTGTTGAAATTTTTCAAACAGAAGGAGAGAAAACAGCATTTTCGAATCTTGTAACGGAGATTTTTGTGGATAAAGATGCCATTGCTCATTATTACAAAATACAAGACGAGAACGACCAAAGTTACCATGTGGGTACCACTCAAGTAAATCAAGAAGACAAAAGCTATTTCTATTCGGCCACAATTACTTTGAATGGTGGTTTTGTAAGAAATAACCTTAATTTGGTACTTAATGGTCAGTACATTGACAATCATATGTACGGCTTGTATATTCCGAATGGAAAGCAACATGTTGATAATCATACGCTTGTAGATCATAAACTGCCAAATTGCGAAAGTAATGAACTATATAAAGGCGTGTTGATGGATAGTTCAAATGGTGTTTTTAATGGCAAAATTTTCGTTAGAGAAGATGCCCAAAAAACCAATGCCTATCAAAACTGTAGAAATGTAATCACTTCAGATTCAGCTACAATGAACAGTAAGCCGCAGCTGGAAATTTGGGCAGACGATGTAAAATGTTCGCACGGAACAACTACCGGAAAACTAAATGACGAAGCCATATTTTATATGCAGTCAAGAGGAATTCCAAAACCAGAAGCCGTAAGGTTACAGTTAGTAGCCTTTGCCGAAGATGTGGTCTCTCAAATTAAAATAGAGGAACTCAGAGAAATGTTGGATACGATGATTGAAAACAAACTCAAATAAATTCTGGTTTAGAATTTATTTACAACAAAGAAAACTTTGAAACTTGATATCAATAAAATAAGGCAGGATTTTCCGATATTAGAGCAATCTATAAATGGTAAAAAGCTTGTTTATTTTGACAACGCTGCAACAACTCAAAAGCCTACGGTAGTCATAGAAGCATTAAAAAGCTATTATGAAGGCTACAATGCCAACATACACAGAGGTATTCATCATTTGGCTGAAAAAGCCACGGCGGCGTTTGAAGAAACTCGAAAGACTGTCAGGGCATTTCTAAATGCCAAAACCACAGAGGAAATTATATTTACTTATGGTACAACTGACAGCATCAATCTAGTTGCAAACTCTTATGGACAAAAGTTCATAAGTGAGGGCGACGAAATTCTAATTTCTACCCTTGAACACCACTCCAACATAGTTCCATGGCAAATGCTTTGTGAAGGGAAAGGGTGTATTCTGAAGATAATTCCTATCAACGACGCAGGTGAGATAATTTTGGAAGAGTATGAAAAATTACTTTCTCCAAAAACTAAACTTGTATCGGTTGTTCATGTTTCTAATGCTTTAGGCACTATTAATCCAATCAAAACCATTATTGATAAAGCCCATGCATTTGGAGCAAAGGTTTTGGTTGACGGAGCACAAGCTTGTAGTCACATTGATATAGACGTTCAAGCCTTGGACGCTGATTTTTATGCACTTTCGGCCCATAAATTATTTGGACCTACCGGATTGGGCGTTCTTTATGGTAAAAAAGAGCTTTTAGAAACTATGCCTCCCTACAGAGGTGGTGGTGAAATGATAAAAGAAGTGACTTTTGAGAAGACCACTTATGCCGATTTGCCTTATAAATTTGAAGCTGGAACCCCAAATATTGCTGATGTTGTGGCTTTTAAATTCGCTTTGGATTATATCCAAAACTTAGGAAAAACAAACATTGCCGCTCACGAAAATGAACTTTTGGCTTATGCTACTGAAAAACTGGGAGCAATTGAAGGACTGACGATTATAGGAACTGCCAAAGAAAAAGTGAGTGTAATATCTTTTATTTTAGAGGGAATTCACCCACAAGATATCGGAATTATACTTGATCAACAAGGAATTGCAGTTAGAACGGGTCATCATTGTACCCAGCCTTTAATGCAACGTTTGGGTATTCCGGGCACAGCAAGAGCTTCATTTTCAGTGTATAACACTTTTGAAGAAATAGATGCATTGGTGGTGGGAATTTTGAAAGTAAAAAAACTATTGTCATAAAATGAGTATTAACGAACTTCAAGACGAGATAATAGAAGAATTTGAGCTTTTCGAGGAAGACTGGGAAGGGAAATACGAGTATATTATTGATTTAGGCAAGAAACTTTCTCCGTTGGCAGAGGAATTTAAAACTGAGGACAATATCATAAAAGGTTGTCAGTCAGTGGTTTGGTTGAATGCAAAATATGAAAATGGACTGGTGATTTTTGAAGGAGATAGTCAGGCAATAATCGTAAAAGGCTTAGTGAACATGCTCTTAAAGGTGCTTACAAATCATACGCCTACAGAAATATTAAACGCAGATTTGTATTTTATCGACAAAATTGGCCTTACAAGTCATTTGGCACAAACTAGGTCCAATGGATTGGCGTCTATGGTAAAGCAAATGAAAACCTATGCTTTGGCTTATCAAAGTTTAGAGAAATAAAGAACTTTATTAAAATTCGTTGTGTTTTTTAAAAGTATTTAAAACCTAATTGAAATGGATACGCAAGAAGAAGAATTGAAAGCCAAAGTGATTGAAGCTATAAAGCAGGTATATGATCCTGAGATACCTGTGGACGTATTCGAACTTGGCCTGATCTACGATATAAAAATTTTCCCAATCAACAATGTTTTTGTTTTGATGACCTTGACTTCACCGTCATGTCCGTCAGCAGAGGCAATACCTTCTGAGATAGAGCAAAAGATTAGGGAAGTAGAAGGAGTAAATGACGTAAGTATTGAGCTTACTTTCGATCCACCTTACGGCACAGAAATGATGAGTGATGTGGCAAAATTAGAATTAGGATTTTTATAAAAAAGCTTTTTTGAGTACACCCCTCCAAAAATGCTGTTGATTTTTAAAACTCCCCCGAAGGGGTCGGGGAATAAAATTAAGAAACAATGTATCCTCCCCATTTAGTAGAACCAATGAAAGCTGATCTTACTTCGGTAGGTTTTCAGCAGTTGCAGACAGCCGAAGAAGTTGACCAATTTATGGCCAACCAGAAAGGCACTGCACTTGTAGTAATAAACTCAGTATGTGGCTGTGCAGCAGGAACTTGTCGTCCTGGAGCGAAACTTTCTCTTGAAATGTCAGAAGCAAAACCTGACCAATTGGTGACTGTATTTGCCGGCGTTGACACAGAAGCTACGCAACGTATGCGTGATTACATTCCGTTGCCTCCGTCATCGCCTT
>CAMCYZ010000223.1 GCA_945885545.1 Spirosoma fluviale | reverse complement strand
CATTCATGGTGTTTTGGCTGAGTAATTTACATGCATTTCCTATTCTTATTTCGTTTACAAAATCTACAAATGACCTATTGGTTCGTTTCTTAAAATATCTACAGAATGCAGCCTCGCTCATATTTACTTTTTCGGCGATATCGCATAATTTTATACTTTCTTTAAAATTTTTACTGACATATTCATATACCTTTTGCATGCGTTCGGTTTCTGACAATTTATGAAGATTGGTGTAGTTTTCGTTTGAAATGAATTGATAATCTTTTGATTGCGAAAGAATGTGAAGCAAATCAAGCAGAGATAAAATACGTCTGAAACCTTTTATCTTCACCAATTCAAGTAGTTTTTCAATAATAAGGCTTTGGGTTTTACCTGACCAAACCATGCCTCTATTTGAATTTTCCAAAAAATCTTTTAATCCCGCCATTTCTGATTTTCCAAAAAAATCATTCCCGAGAAAATCCTTTGTGAAATAAAGCACAATCCCATGAGTTTTGAGTCCGGGGTTGTTTTCAAAGTATGTTTTATCGCTTCTCCAAAGATGCGGAAGGTTTGGCCCAAGAAATACCGTGTCGCCAGGTTCGAAATATTGAATGCTGTCGCCAATAAATCTCGTGCCTGTTCCTTCTATTACGGTAAATAATTGATAATGAGGATGAAAATGCCAGTTCGGGTCAAAGAACTTTTCTCTTAAATCTAAAACCGTGACCGATTCTTGTTGACTTCCAATATTTTTTTCAAGTACAACGGGCATTAGAGGTACAGTTTTTTGTTCAACAATTTTAAAATCATAACAAAAATAGTCAAAATACTGGAAATAATGGCAAATATTAAGGAACAAAATTGCAGTTTTCTTCTATAATATTGTATTTAAATAGACTATACACTTATGAAGAACAAATTAGGAATGAACCTTCTGCTTTGGGGTACCGAAATAGACGAGCGTTTATTCCCCATTTTAGATCAAATAAAAGAAATTGGGTACGATGGAGTGGAGATTCCTATATTTAATACAAATCCCGAGCATTGGTATGCTTGGAGAAAAAAGCTGGACGAACTTGGATTGGCGAGAGTAGCCGTAACCATCAATGGCCCTGGCGAAAGTTTTATTAGTCAAGATGCACAAGAAAGGAAAAATACCCTCGAACGCAACAAAAAAGCCTTAGATTGTGCCATGATATTGGGCTCAGATTTGCTGACAGGGCCATTTCATTCTGCTTTAGGTGTTTTTACGGGATCTAAAGCCACAGCACAAGAAAAACTCTGGGCCAAAGAAGGCCTCTGGGATTTAGCCGAATATGCTGACAGTTTGGGAATTACACTTGGATTGGAATATCTCAATCGCTTTGAAAGCTATTTGGTTTCTTGTTCTGATGAATTATTGGATTTGGTCAACTATGTGAATCATCCGGCTTGTAAAATTATGTTTGATACTTTCCATGCCAATATCGAAGAGAAAAATATGACGGAAGCCATTCGAAAAATTGGAGATAAGTTGGTTCATGTTCAGCTTTCCGAGAATGACAGAGGAACGCTAGGCCAAGGAAGAGTGGAAATACCTGAAGTTCTAGAGGCTTTAAAATCAATAAATTATGAAGGGATGCTCAGCATTGAAGCTTTTAGCGAAAAACTTGCGGCAGCCAACATTTGGCGGAAGATGTTTGAATCGGAAGAACAGTTAATGAAAGATTCGTTTGTTTTTCTTGACAACTTGACAAGAAAAATTTATATTTGATAAAAATATCAAGATCAATGAAAACAATGACGGTTGGTGATTTCAAAGCAAATTTTTCAAAAGTTGCTGAGGATGTAAAAAACGGTGAAGAAATAACGGTTACCTATGGAAAGAATAAAGAAATTCTAGGTCATTTTATTCCCAAAAGAGTAGAAAAACCAAAAAAACGAATTTTGGGGGCATTAGAAGGGAAAATGAAAGTAATTTTCAAAGAAGATTTTAAAATGACGGAGGAGGAGTTTATAGGCTTATGAAATATCTACTAGACACGCATACTTTAATTTGGTTGGTAACAGATACAGAAAGGCTTTCCTCAAAAGTAAAAAAGATATTTGAAGAGCCGGGTAGCCAAATATTTGTAAGTGCAATCAGCTTTTGGGAGGTATCTTTAAAATTTGCTCTTGGAAAACTCGAATTGGTTGGTGGCGATGCCCAAGATTTATTCGATGAATGCAAGAATTTAGGATTTAAAACCATTTCTATTGAGCCTGAAATTTGTGCTTCATTCAGTCAACTAAATGTTTTTCACCACCGAGACCCATTCGGTAGAATGTTAATTTGGCAAGCCATTACAAAAAATTATACACTTATCACGAAAGATTCAACTATCAATTTATACAAAACAGAAGGTTTAAAAACTATTTGGTAAAAATGAAAAAAATAAACATCGCCATCGTAGGCCTAGGATTCGGAGCGGAATTTATTCCCATTTATCAGCGTCATCCAAACGCTAATATGTATGCTATTTGTCAACGAAACGTTGAAAGTCTAAATAAAATTGGAGACACTTTTGGTATTGAAAAACGGTATTCAGATTACGACGAATTGCTTAAAGATTCTGAAATTGATGCTGTACACATCAATTCTCCAATTCCAAATCATGCTGAACAATCGCTAAAGGCTTTATATGCGGGAAAACACGTAGCCTGCACCGTACCGATGGCTACAAGTGTGGAAGATTGCATGAAAATAGTTAAAGCAACACAAGAAACGGGCAAAAAATATATGATGATGGAAACTGTGGTGTATGCCCGAGAGTTTTTGTTCGTCAAAGAATTGTACGATAAAGGAGAATTGGGCAAGGTGCAATTCCTGAAAGCTTCGCACCAACAAGATATGGAAGGTTGGCCCGACTATTGGCCAGGATTACCGCCCATGCATTATGCTACCCACTGTGTTGGGCCCGTAGCGGGTTTATTAAAACTTGAAGCTGAATATGTTTCGTGCTTTGGTTCTGGAACTATTTCTGAAGATTTAATAAAAATTCACAATTCGCCATTTGCGGTAGAATCGGCACATATTAAGTTCAAAAACAGTGACTTGAGTGCTTATGTTTATCGCTCTTTGTTTGACGTGGCACGTCAGTATCGTGAGAGTTTTGAGGTGTATGGTTCTAAAAAATCGTTCGAATGGGCTTTGATAGAAGGCGAACCTAATGTAATTCATACGGCCAAGAAACCTGAGCCTGAGATTCCTGAAAAAGTAGAAACGCCAGATTATGCTCATCTTTTGCCTAAAGAAATTCAGTCATTTACAGGAAAAGGCGTTTATGACCACGACGAAAACACCCATTTGAGTTTTGCTCAAGGTGGCGGTCATGGAGGTTCGCATCCGCATTTGGCACATGAATTTCTAACTGCATTGGTTGAAGACCGTGAGCCATTCCCGAATGCCGCACAATCTGCCAACTGGACTTCGGTGGGTATATTGGCCCATGAATCGGCCATGCAAGGCGGTGAAATTATACGAGTACCTGATTTTTTCAACCTATAAATAAAAAACTAATGAGAAAAATACTCATTTTTGTGTTAACCATTTCGTTTGTTTCGAGTTTTGCCCAAAAAGCAAGAAGGCTAGAGTTGCTTTTTCTTGGAGACAAGGGGCATCACAGACCCATCGAAAGAGTTCCATCATTGATGGCGGCTTTAGGGCCAAAAGGTATAAACGTAACTTATACAGATGACTTGGCCGATTTAAATCCGAAAACATTAGACAAATACGATGCTCTAATGCTTTTTGCCAATTGGGACGAAATCAGTCCTTCCCAAGAGAAAGCTTTGCTTGACTTTGTAGCATCGGGTAAAGGTTTTTTGCCTATTCACTGTGCGTCTTATTGCTTCAGAAACTCTCCGGAGTTCATTAAACTTGTCGGAGGACAGTTTTGGAGACATACCATGGACTCTATCACTACGCAAACCGTTCAGCCCAATCACCCAATTATGCAGGGTTTAAAGCCTTTTACGGCTTTTGATGAAACTTATTTGCATACAAAATTAGAGGCTGACAACAATATTTTGGCCACTAGAGAAATCAAAGCGGATCAGTTTAAAGATAAGCCTGATACTAAAATCGAACCTTACACGTGGACAAGAACCCATGGAAAAGGAAAGGTTTTTTATACGGCTTATGGGCATGACGATCGTACTTGGTCAAATGAAGGTTTTCAAGAGTTACTATATAAAGCCATATTATGGTCTGTAAATGATGAAGCCCTTAACGCTTTTAATGCCCGCAATCCGGAGCCATTCAAATACCGTGAGGCAAAACTCCCTAACTATGAGCAACGTCCGGGCGTTCAATTACAGCAATTTCCGCTTTCGCCTGAGGAATCTATGAAGCATATACAGATTCCAGTAGATTTTAAATTGGAGATGTTTGCTGCTGAACCAAACGTAATGCACCCCATAGCACTTTCTTGGGATGAAAAAGGAAGACTTTTTGTATTAATAACCAAAGACTATCCAAACGAACGGAAGCCCGAAGGAGGCTCTGATTATATTTTATTGTGTGAAGACACAGACAAAGACGGCAAAGCTGATAAGTTTACCAAATGGGCAGACGGCCTGAGTATTCCAACAGGAATGGTCTTTGCCAATGGCGGTTTGGTGGTTTCGCAAGCTCCAGATATGTTGTTTCTACAAGACACCGATGGTGACGATAGAGCCGATGTGAAAAAAGTGCTTTTTACAGGTTTCGGAACTTTTGACACGCACGCAGGCCCTTCAAATCTTCATTATGGATTCGACAACTGGATTTGGGGTTGTGTGGGCTACTCAGGCTTCAACGGCAAATTGGCACAAACAGACTCATTGAAGTTTGGTCAAGCATTTTTCAGATTTTTGCCCGATGGTAGCAAGATGGAGTGGATGACTACAACTTCAAACAACACTTGGGGTATGGGTTTTAATGAAACCAACGATGTTTTTGGTTCTACAGCTAACAACTCACATGGATGGTACATGGCCATTCCTCACAGTTATTTTAGCTCAAAAAACAATGTCGATAATGGCAGTAGAAGCACAGATACGCACCGTGACATGAAACCAATCACTCCAAAGGTGAGGCAAGTGGATGCATTTGGTGGCTTTACCGCGGCGGCCGGGCATAATTTTTATACGGCAAGGGCATTTCCGAAAAAATACTGGAACAAAATAGCCTTCGTGGCTGAACCCACGGGCCATGTGCTACACCAGAACAATTTGATAAAGAAAGGTACCGATTATTTCGATAAAGAAAGTTTTAATCTTATGGCTGGAGCAGATGAGTGGTTTTCTCCAGTTTTTGCTGAAACAGGGCCCGACGGAGCGGTTTGGGTAGCAGACTGGTACAGTTACATCATTCAGCACAATCCAGTGCCAAAAGACTTCAAAAATGGAGCAGGTAATGCTTATGACACTGACTTGAGAGATTTTACACATGGTAGAATTTACAGAGTTTCGGCTAAAGAGGCTCCGGCATATACACCGCTGTCACTTTCTAAAAATAATAGTGCCCAACTATTGGCAGCATTGAAAAACAATAATATGTTCTGGAGAATGCAGGCACAAAGACTCTTGGTAGAAAGAGGTCAACTAGACGTGGTTCCGGCTCTAATTGAAATCTTGAAAGATCAATCTATTGATGAAATTGGTATCAATGCTCCTGCTATTCATGCACTTTGGACATTGAAAG
>CAMCYZ010000222.1 GCA_945885545.1 Spirosoma fluviale | reverse complement strand
AGACAAAACCTCCTCAATCCAAACACCCATGGAGTCAGAATCTTGACTTTGTATAAGATCCTTAGACTTTGCCAACGCTAAAATATCACTTTCCGGTGCTGTAATTAACAATCCCATTAACACTTGTGCCGCAGAGTTGCTGATATTTCCTTCATCAATATTTTTAATCAGCTCTGCCAGTTTTACTGGTTTTACCGTAAATTGACTGATTTCAAGGTTATTTTCGTTCAAGTAACCCTTTATGTTTGAAAGTATCCAGTTTGAAACACTTTTATAGTTTTTTGTAAAGTTACAAGTTTCTATAAAATAGTCACTTAAAGATTTTTCTTCGGTCAAAAGATACGCATGCTCTTCTAAAATACCCATGTCTTTGCTGAAAGTCTCAAACAAATCGTAAGGCAGCTTCGGCATTTTCGCCTTCGCTGTCCGTAACACTTCATCACTGATGATGATAGGTGCGAGGTCAGGCTCAGGGAAATAACGATAATCGTTCATGGTTTCTTTCACTCTCATGCCAAAAGTTTTTCCCTGTTCAGGGTCGAAGCTCCTGGTTTCTTGAATAATAATACCTCCCGCGTCCAATATTGCAGCTTGGCGTTCTATCTCATATTCGGCTGCTTTTTGCAAAAACCGAATTGAATTCATGTTCTTGATTTCTACTTTAGTACCTAGTTTTTCGCTTCCTTTTGGTTTTAAAGACACGTTGAGGTCGGCACGCAAAGAACCCTCTTCCATGTTTCCGTCGCCGATACCCAAGAAACGCACCATTTTCCTAATCTCGGCCAAATAACTTGCCGCCTCCAGAGGGGAGGTCATACAAGGTTCTGAAACGATTTCGAGTAAGGGAGTGCCAGCTCGGTTATAGTCAAGGCAAGTATTATTAGCTTCTAAATCATGTATCGATTTTCCTGCATCTTCCTCCATGTGTATATGGTGGATTTTGACGGTATGATTACTAAAATCTTTGCCTTTTTTTATTTTGAATTTAACTTCGCCACCCCAACATATTGGAGATTTGTCCTGTGAAATTTGGTAGCCTTTTGGTAAGTCGGGGTAGAAGTAGTTTTTCCGATCGAAAAAATTAAATTGGTTAATCTCACAATCAAAAGCCAAACCCAGTTTTATAGCATATTCTACAGCTTTTTCGTTGAGTTTTGGCAATACTCCTGGATGTGCTAAAGTAATAACGCTGATGTGTGTGTTGGGTTCGCCACCAAATTTGTTAGAATCTGAGGCAAAAATTTTACTTTCTGTCTCTAATTGGCAGTGAACCTCCAAGCCTATTACAATATCGTATCCCATACTTTAAATTTTCACAAAAATAATGCAAAAAATGAGGATTTTGAGCTCTAAACTAATTTAATCAAAAAAAACGGACTCATATTTTACTTTTATGAGTCCGTCCAAATTTCACTTTTAAATATTTTAGAGTATAATATTTATTTTAGCATAGTAAAAACCACCATTACTTCCCATTTGTACAGGGTCCCAAGCCCCACCAGATTCAGTATAGTAGCCAGACGACATGTCAGGATATACGTTGAAGAGATTGTTAGAACCTATCGCTAAACGTAGTTTATAAGAAATTTTATAATTTACAGACAAATCTGTAGTGGTTTTTGGTCTGTATATGTCGTTTTCTGCCACATCATAATTCCAGTCTGCCAACTCCACTTTGCCAAATCTCACAAACCTTATCATAGTACTGAATTTCTTGATTTGGTAGTCAAAAGTCAGATTAACTTTTGAAGGTGGTGCAGATGCTTTTAGGAAATATTGTTCTCTGAGGTCAAAAAAAGTATCTTCTTTACCTTCTAGTTTGCTTGTGGTATTTATTTGGTCAATTACGAGTTTGTTAAAATTCATTGCCAAGCTTGTAGTCAATTGCCCTTCACCTATTTTGTCTTTATTGCTCAAAATGATGTCAAGGCCAGTTGTAGTAGTGTTTACGGCATTTGTAAAAAACTGAGCTTTTACCACATTTACGTTTTTAAGCAATTGGCCTATTTGTTCATCCTCGTCAGTAAATTGTCCCGTTAGTACTATCCTGTCTTTAATTTGTACCCAATAGCCATCCACTGTCAGCGAGAAGGTGTTGTTCGGTCTAACTGTAAATCCTAAACTGGCATTCTTAGATAATTCTTGTTTTAAAGCGGGTATGCCCAATGCTTTTGTCACCTCAGAGTTGTTTCTGGCTATCAACACTTCCACGGGTTTGCCATTGATAAAGTTAGTTACGGTAGAGTTAAAGTTGATTTGTGGCAAAGATGGTGCTCTAAAGCCTGTACTAACCGTTGCCCTGAATGTTAAGACATCGTTTACTTTGAATCTACTCGATAATTTTCCATTTAAGGTATTGCCGAAGTCACTGTAGTTTTCAAAACGCAAGGCCGCCCCAACCATAAATTTCTTGGTAAAATCTGCTTCTGTGTCAAAATACAAACCGAAGTTTGACCTTGAAGCTGCTATCTCATCGTCGGGTTGAAAACCTGGGAATCCTTGCGAACCACCTGGTACGCCCGCAATGTAACTTTTGTAAGATTTTTCTTCTCCCGCAAAAATCTTGAAATTCTCTATTCTATACTCAGCACCATACGCCACATTTAGGCCAGCCATTTTGTCTTTCATGAACTTTGAAAAACCGAGGTTAACGGTGTTCTGATTGAGACGGAAACCTCCAGCCTCAAATGTAGTAGGAGAGGTAGCACCCAATGAGGTGTTCAATGTATTTTCGAGCGAGTAGTTAAATTTGTTTGATCCAAAAGTGTTGCTAAAATCTACATCCCAACCTTTGATTTGTGACTTTATGCCCGCTGCTATTGAGTTGTCTTTGATATCGGCTTTTATAAGTGGATCAAATCCATCGGGGTATATCGAAGCAACATTTCTGTCGTCGTCGGCAAATCTCGTCCAAGCATAAGATTCTCCTCTGCGTTGGTTGGTTCCTCCAAAAATATAAATGGCAGTATTTTTATTTATCGGAAAACTTGAGTTGAGGTACAAAGCAGAATTCTGAGCACGAGGGTCTCCAAATTCTCTTCGGGCCAATTCGTCAGCGGCAGCATTGGCTCTGTTGGTGTGGTCTCTGAAGTTATAATCTCCGGTTAGATTTATGAAGCCTTCTTTGCCTACTTTAAAACCGTAATTGGCGTTAAAGTTATAGTTCAAACCATCAAAATTTTTATCGTCAAATCTATAGCTGGCTTTGTAAATACCCGAGTTTGCATTGATTTCTAAGGATTCTGTAGTTTTTTTCAAAACGATGTTAATCACACCCGCGATGGCATCCGAGCCATACTGTGCCGCTGCTCCGTCTCTTAAGATTTCTATTCTTTCTATGGCTGCTGCCGGTATGGTGTTCAGGTCCGTTCCAGTGTTTCCACGACCTCTGGTGCCATAGATATTCACTAATGAACTTTGATGCCTTCTTTTGCCATTAATTAAAACCAATGTTTGGTCGGGGCCAAGGCCTCTGAGTGAGGCAGGATCTACGTGGTCTGTGCCGTCAGAACCAGACTGTCTGTTGGAATTGAACGATGGAGCGGCAAATTGCAGCAGTTGGTTCAAGTCTAACTGTCCTGTTTTGGAGGTGATTTCTTTGATATCAATAACATCAATGGGTGCTGGGGTGTCTGTTGCAGATCTGTTCATACTTCTCGAGCCCACTATTACTACTTGATCCAGTAGGTTGCCCTCCTCTAGAATTATGGTGCTTGCCAATTCAGAACCTTTTAATTCTTTAGGTTTACAGCCAATATAACTTATTTGAAATAGAGCGACTGAACTATTTACTTTTATTTCAAATTTGCCAGTTGCATCTGCGGTGGTGCCATTGGTGGTACCTTTTTCGACAATAGTGGCACCAATCAAAGGTGCTCCACTTTGATCAGTTACTTTACCAGTTGTATTTTGACCAATTGCCTGAAGGCTTGCGATAAGCATAAGCAAGAAAAGTCTAATTTCTTTCATAGATTAATGTGAAGATTTTGTCAAATTTAGGTTTTTTTGCAATATTCAAAAAAAAGAGGGGCAAAACTTTCGCTTTACCCCTCTCAAATATTTCTAAAATGATATTAAAACTCCCAAAGGTTATTTTCCCACTCTAACAACTCATACTCAAGCTGCTGTGATTTCTGAAGCCCTTCTTTCGGTGATTTATATACTTGATCTAAGTATTTGTTCAAAGCGTTTGACTTTTTAATGATTCTACCATTAAACAATCTCAGTTCAAACGCATCGGCTAAGTTTTTGTGCTGAGCTGTATTGGCTGCGTTGTACCAAATACAATTTGGATTAAGTCTGAAATATGACTCCAACTCTTTGTATTTGAACGAAGCCAGTTCTATTTCTAAACCTTCGCTTGACATTTCAGCAGGTATTTTTATAGTAATTGTTTGAATATCAAAGTATTGACGAGAGCGTTGTTTGTCAAATATCCAATCTTCTTTTATTTCTATGATATACAAATCTTTGGCAAATAGCTCGTAGCCTTCCGTGTTGGCCGTTGCAGTTGGCTTGTTTCCTGAGTTTTGAGAAGTGGTTTCTGTGGCAGTACCACCGCCACCCCAGCCGTCATCTTCCGATGACGCACCTTCAGTACCGAATCCTGCTTCTATTTCTTCTTTTGAAAGACCACCATCTGCAAATTTCTTTGTCATTCTTTTTGTGAATTCTTCCAAAGTGATTTTTGTAGCTAATGAGTCATTGTCATAAGGCTCTAAAACTCCAGCTTTAACACCGTCTATAAGGTGTTTGGTAATTTCTGATCCGCTTGCAAATAAAGGCTGATTAGCTTTTTCGTTCAAATCTAACCTTCTCCAAAGCGTTAGTTTGTACATCACGTTTGACTCGTGAACAGGACGCAATGAAAGTGGATTGATTCCATTGTCAGATTTCTCCTGAGCAACAACCGCACTCGTGGCCGCTAAGGCTAAAAGGCAAGTTAAAACTGTGATTTTTTTCATTTCTTAAATTATTTAAAATTTTATCTCAACGGTATCGTGAAACTCATTTCACCTACTGGTACGTCTTCTATTTCTCCTTTGAAATTCTTTCTCTGAACTTTATTTATCGTTATCAGGTATCTGTCTCCTGCTTCTGCTTGTTGAGCCAATGAACCGATATTTACGTTACCCGACTGATTTTCAAGCTTTCCTTTTGGCCTGGTACCTGAGGCCAAGTATATATTAAAACTTGCTACCCTAAACGTTGCATCCTCTGGATTTGTTGCTTTAAAATCTTCGTCAGCCAAGGCATTTACATTAATTACCCTAACTTGGCTTGCAGGAAGACCTCTTTTGGATACATCATCGGACACTCTTGCTCCGTTGGCAGTGGCTACTATAGTTGGTTTCGGAACTTTTCTTACTTGGAAAGCAAAAGAACCCAATGCAATGCCGTCGTTATTTACTTGCAAGTTTACTTTAGCAAGGTTTGGCACAATAGTAACCTTTCCTCCACCACCAGGAATGAATTCTGCTCCAGACCCCGAAAAAGTTGGTTTAAACAAATCCCTTAAGCCAGGAGAAGAAGTTTGAATTCTGTTGGCACATTTAAAATAAAGTGCTGGCATTGACTGAGACATGATTTCTACTGAAGGTTTCAAGACGGTGTACTCTTCTTGTTGTGTAACAGTTTCTATAGTACCATCAGGCTTTGGATATGAAACAGTAGCGACATAGCTTCTTTTCATT
>CAMCYZ010000221.1 GCA_945885545.1 Spirosoma fluviale | reverse complement strand
TTTCGTTGTTTCTTAAATTTAATCTCTATTCTCGGGCGTTTATCGTACGAGGCCATCAGCAGTTCTGAGCGGTTGTGGTCCGTGATAAACATAAACTTCTTGTCCAAGGTGGAGGTCTCTATCAAGAAACGCTTGATATGATAATTCTTCTGTTCCCCGTCGTAATAGATACACGAAATAGCTCGTTTTTCGTTAAACTTGGCTATAGTATGCACCTGTCTTGGGTCGTAGTGGTTTGTAAGCTCAAAGTTTGTGAGCTCGTACTCGCCTGATTTATATATTACCAATATCTTATCAGTTGCCCCAAAGTTGCCCAAATACATGCCGTGTTCGTCCTTGTTGAGTCTACCCAGCGTGCCAGTATACCAAATATCCACACCACCTAAAGTAGATTTACCGGCGGTTTTAAACGCAATTTTCCTCACCGAATATTTGGTGACGAGATTGCCCATTGCCGAACGGTTTTTTATCAACAATTCAGTAAAATCAAAGTCAAATATTTTCTTTTTGGCTGTAGAGCTTGCTGTTAAATTGATAGTTACCGTTTCAGCTTCTCCGTTTTCGTTGGCCGAAAAGTACAAGATTTTTGACCTTGGAGAGCCTTTCGTGATATCATATTCTTTATCACGAGTAATTCCGGTTACTGCAAAACGCTTGGCAAAAGTTCGACCAGTTTTGCCATCGAGATAAATGACGTTGTATATTCGCCTTTCATCGTTTTTGCGGAAAACAGCACTGTAAAGTATGTCTTTGCCCACAAAGACTTTCTCTTGGATTTTAACAACAGATAATTTACCATCTGCTCGGAAAACAATAATGTCGTCAATATCAGAGCATTCCATCACAAACTCGTCCTTTTTTAGGCCGTAGCCTACAAAACCTCCGATTTTGTCCACATATAGTTTCTGATTATTGGCCGCCACTACAGCAGCTTGAACCTCTCCAAACTGCATTATTTCTGTTCTTCTTTCTCTTCCTTTTCCGTATTTTTTAATTAATTCTTGGAAGAAATTGACGGTATATCGTACAATATTATTGAGGTTATCTTCTACCTCAAGAAGTTCCTCCTGTAGACGTTTCATGAGCTCGTCTGCCTTGAAACCGTCGTATTTCGAAATTCGCTTGATTCTGATCTCCGTCAATCTCAAGATGTCTTCTTTTATTATTTCGCGATAGAATTCCTTTTTGAATGGCTCCAAACCTCTGTCGATGGTTTCAATAACCGCATCAAAAGTCTCACATTCTTCTATGTCTCTGTATATTCGATTTTCTATAAATATCTTTTCCAAAGAACTATATAGCACCTTCTCCATCAGTTCCGACTTCCTGATTTGTAGCTCTCTTTTGAGCAAATGCAGGGTTTGGTCAGTTGAACTTCTGAGTATTTCGCTCACTCCCAAAAACCTCGGTTTCTGGTCAATGATGACAACCGCATTGGGCGAAACTGACATTTCACAGTTCGTAAATGCGTAAAGGGCATCTATCGTTATGTCAGTAGAAGTATTTGGTGCCAAATGGATTATAATCTCCACATCACGGGCGGTATTATCCTCTACTTTCTTTATTTTTATTTTGCCTGCATCATTGGCTTTAATGATCGACTCTATTATGCTACCTGTGGTTGTAGAAAAAGGAATCTCGGTTATTTTGAGGGTTTTTTTGTCGGCTTCAACAATCTTCGCCCGCATTTTTACTTTTCCACCTCTTGCACCATCGTTGTAATTGCTCACATCTACTTGGCCACCAGTTAGGAAGTCGGGATAAAGCACAAAAGGTTCCTTTTTGAGGTGTTTTATGGATGCATCGCATAGTTCTATGAAATTATGAGGAAGAATTTTGGTAGAAAGGCCAACCGCAATTCCCTCAACGCCCATTTCCAGGACCAAGGGAAACTTGGCGGGCAGGGTTACAGGCTCACGTTTACGACCATCGTAAGACATTTGCCATTCGGTGGTGTCTTCGTTGAAAAGTACCTCTAGAGCAAACTTCGAAAGACGGACTTCTATATATCTCGGTGCTGCTGCTGAGTCGCCTGTTCGAATATCTCCCCAGTTTCCCTGAATATCCAAAAGCAATTCTTTTTGGCCTATATTGACAATGGCATCACCAATCGAAGCATCTCCGTGCGGGTGGAACTGCATGGTTGAACCTATTACATTGGCCACTTTGTTAAATCGGCCATCGTCCATTTCTTTAAGGGCATGTAAAAGCCTTCTTTGCACGGGTTTTAGGCCATCTTCGCCGGCAGGTACGGCTCTTTCAAGAATTACATAAGAAGCATATTCAAGGAAATACTTCTCAAACATGTCATCAATAACCTCGTTTTGCTTGGTAGGGTCGTAGTTAGCACTCTCGTCGCTCATCTATTTCAAATACTATATTCAGTTTAGGCAAATATAGGAAAAATATGGATTTTTTTAGAGATGTGCATGTAAATTTGGTGAATCTTAGCAAATTTTAGAGTTTTGGAATTATGTAAAATTAGGTTTAGTGTTAAAAATTAATGTAAATAGAGGAAGTTAGATTTTTATAAATGTAAATTTAGTGTATTTTAGTTCTTCTGTCATTTTATAACTTTTCCAATAATATTTTGTAAAATCAGGATAATCAGAATAAACTTTCTTCAAAATAGGGTAGGGCAAAATAAAATTAAGTTTTTAGGTTATAATAAATCTCCTTATTTTTGCCCTTATCATAAAAAGCAGAATACTAAAGGATGAAAAAAATAGCGGTTTTTACTTCGGGTGGAGATGCTCCAGGAATGAACGCCTGCATAAGAGCAGTAGTGCGTGGGGCTATCTATCATGGAATTGAGGTTTACGGTATTAGAAGAGGATATAATGGAATGATTTCGGGAGATATTTTTGAAATGACCTCCCAGTCAGTAAGCAATATAGTTCAGAGAGGTGGTACAGTGTTGAAATCGGCTCGCAGTAAGGAGTTTATGACACCCGAAGGCCGTAAAAAAGCCTATGAAAACTTAATGGCTAAAGGCATAGAAGGCTTGGTGGCCATTGGTGGTAACGGTACTTTTACCGGTGCTGAGGTTTTTTATAACGAATATCAATTACCAACAGTGGGTTGTCCAGGAACCATCGACAACGATTTGTACGGCACGGACTACACTATTGGCTTCGACACCGCAGTTAATACTTCACTAGAGGCGATTGACAAAATTAGAGACACTGCTGACTCTCACGATAGGATTTTCTTCATTGAAGTGATGGGTCGCGACTCAGGCTACATAGCTATTCAGTCGGGAATTGGTGGTGGTGCTGAAATAGTGATGGTGCCAGAAACTCACACACCACTTAAAAAAGTGGTTTCTACCTTGAAGGAAGGCTGGACTCGCTCGAAATCTTCATCTATAGTGGTAGTAGCTGAAGGCGATGAGGAAGGTCATGCTGCTGAAATTGCCGAGAAAATTAAAGAGCAGGTAGGAGATAAGTTAGACATAAGGGTGACTACCCTAGGTCACATTCAAAGAGGTGGCTCGCCGACAGCTTACGACAGAATACTGGCATCAAGAATGGGTTTGGCTGCGGTAGAGGGATTGATGAAAGGCCATAAAAACGTAATGGCTGGTATCGTGAACAACGATTTGCTGTATACCCCTTTTATAGATACCATCAAAAAACAAAAACCCATTCACGACGATTTGTTGAGAATGGTACATATTCTTAGTATCTAATTTTATTTTTGATAATATTAAAAAAGAGACCTTTAAGGTCTCTTTTTTGTGAATAGTGATATTGTTTAGATAAATATTTAAATATCTAAATGTAACCTAAGATTGTGTAGACTGTCAAACCGATAATTTCATTCGCAAGAATATCGGCGTTTTTAAAGGCGTCCATAGCCGGTATCAAATCTTGCCATTTAAAAGGTGAATTTTCAGAAATGGGCGTTGTTGCAAATCCTTCGATATTTATGTTTTGCTTTCTAAAACAAGCTAATGATCTTTTTAAATGAAAACCAGAGGTAATGATAAGTACTTTTTCATGATTTTTGGGTAAAAGACTTTTGGTGAATTTAGCATTTTCGTAGGTGTTAACTGCTTCTTTTTCTTGTATAATATCATTTGAATTGACTCCAGCTTTGGTCAGGAATTCTCTGGCTTTGTCGTTTTCGGTAATGAAGTTTTTACTTTTTCTTTCAAATCCATTGCCTCCCGAAATTATGACTTTTCGAATCTTTCCTGCCTTGTAAAGTTCTATTGTCTGCCAAAGTCTATCGCCTTGTGGGCCAAGAAATATTGCAGAATCCTGACTTTTAGATTCGTTTACCAATCCACCGGTTAATAAAATTCCATAGGTGTAATTTTTGGTATTCTCTATTTCTGTCGTTGGAAACTCATAAATTTTGATGCATTTGTTAATGATGGCTGGGCAGGAAAAAAGGTATAGAAGTACAAGAAATGCTCCATTAAATCGTTTCTTTTTGGTATGATTTTTCGTAATTAATGATATGACAGCCAGAATAAATAAGATTCCGATCGGTTTTAATAGGAAGGAAATGGTCTTAGAAAGTACGAAGAACATAATGAATTGTTAAATTATACGAACATTTTGGTTAATTTTTTAAATTTGCAAAAAAATCTCGGTATGAAAAAATTTGGTCTCACAGTTTTGTTATTCTGTTCAATTGTATTAAGCACTTCAGCCCAAGAGAAGCCGGGTTACCATATATCTGTCAAAATGAATGGTGTTGAGCCTGACAAATATGTGCATTTAGCTCATTATTATGGTTACAACCAATATCTAAAAGTGGATTCGGCTAAGGCCGAAAATGGAGTCTTGCATTTTAAAGGAAAAGAACCTCTCAAAGGTGGGATTTATCTTATCGTACTGTCTCCAGCCATATATTATGATATAGTGGTAAGTGGAAACGAACCGGAATTCACGGTTGAGGCCGATACCAGTGACTTCATAAAATCTGTAAAATTTTCGGGTACTAAAGAAAATGATATTCTTTTTAACTACCGTAAATTTTTGGCGGATAAATCTAGTGAAGCCATGGAGATTCAGAAAATGATGCAAATCCAAAAGGACCAAGTGACTGCCGAAATCAATAGGGGTAAAATGAAAACCCTCCAAGATGAAGTAACCGCTTATATGAAAAACGCCGTAACGAACAATGAAACAACCTTTGCGGGCAAAATTATAAAGGCAAACATGGAACCTGAGCTTCCGAAAGAAGCTCCGATTTTGGCAAACGGGAAAAGAGACTCAACGTATTTGTTCAATTTATACAAAAAGAAATTCTTCGAAAACATAGATTTTTCGGACGAAAGATTGCTCCGCACGCCTTTCATTCAGTCTAAAGTGGAGAAATACTTTAAGGATTTGGTGTACCAAGTAACAGACTCCATCAACGTAGATGCCGATAAAGTGCTGAAAATGGCGAAGAAAAACAAGGAGGTATATCGTTATGTGCTTTGGATGGTGACCAACAAATACGAAAATATAGAGATTGTTGGCCTTGACGGCGTTTTTATTCATTTGGCTGAAGATTATTACCTCAAAGATGCCGATTGGTTAGATAGCACCCAAAGGGCTAAATTTCAGGAAAGAGTAAGTATATTAAAGCCTATACAAACAGGCAAGATTATGCCTGCCTTGATACTATCAGACACGCTAGGAGTAGAACAGACTCTACAAAGCGTTAAAGCAAAGTACACCATTGTATATTTTTACAGTCCTGACTGCGGCCACTGCAAAGACCACGCTCCCGAGCTCGTGAAATACTACGACGAAAATAAAAGCAAAGGAATAGAAGTATTAAATGTGGCAGTAGATTATGACCTCGATAAAATT
>CAMCYZ010000220.1 GCA_945885545.1 Spirosoma fluviale | reverse complement strand
ACCAAAGGGTTATCCAATTCCTCTGTCAGAGCCTATCGCACTCGCTTCTTCCGAGTCAACCTGAGTTGATAGAAAATCTACGTATTTTTTTTATCTTTGACGGAAACAATTTTAATCCAAGAAGGCAATATTTCGTTAAATTCTGGAGCTATTTTAGAAGTTGTTACAACATTTTGATAAACGTAGAATAGGATTTCTAAATGATTTATTTTACAAAACAAAATCAAGCAACTGATATCTGAAATTACAATATTAAGCATTTGAAAAATCTGAGTACAAGTCAGTCAAAGAATTACTAAAAACAGAAACTCCATATTTGCCTATTAATTCTAAAATAGCACCTTTGGAGAGATCCTGTATTTCGGCTGCCCGGGCCCGAAGAAAGCTTCCCTTCTTAAAATAATTTTGATGCTATTATCATTGAAAAATCTTAACCCTTCAAATCCAAATCATCAGGAACTTACAAATGTATTTTCTTCATTTTCTGCAATTCTTTCAACAAATATACATTTTTTTCTAAAACAAAAAGAATGCTTAATTCTTAACATTGCCTTCAACTAAACACAAATCTTTCTTAAGAGTAAATAGGGCGATGACCTGTTTATTATTTTTTCCGAAAAAACGTCGTGATCACAACACCCTCAAAACCAAAGTGTTCTCTGATTTTGTTTTGCAAAAATCTTTGGTAAGACTCCATCACATACTGCGGCAAGTTACAGAAGAATACAAATGTTGGTGATGGTGTAGGCACCTGAACGATATATTTGATTCTAACCATTTTTCCTTTCATAGATGGTGGCGGATAATTCTCAATAATCGGAAGTAGAATATCATTCAGTTTAGAAGTCGAAATCTGTGATTTTCTTACATCGTAGACTTCCATTGCCTTTTCTATCACCTGGAAAATACGTTGTTTTTCTAAGGCCGAAGCGAAAATAATCGGCATATAATTCATTGGAGCCAATCTTTCCAGAATATCCTTTTTCATGGTATCGGCAGTTTTAGAGTCTTTCTCTAAAGCATCCCATTTGTTTATCATGATTACTATGCCTTTTTTGGCATTATGGGCCTGAGCAATGATACTCACATCTTGCGATTCTAGTCCGAGCGTAGCATCCAGAAGGACAATACAAACATCAGAGTTATCAAGAGCTTTGATTGATCTCAAAACTGAATAAAACTCTATATCCTCGTTTACTTTGGCTTTTTTTCTGATGCCTGCAGTGTCTGTCAAGATAAAATCCTTACCAAACATTTTATAGTGCGTGTCTATTGCGTCTCTTGTTGTGCCCGCAATATCTGTCACGATGCTTCTTTCCTTACCCAAAAGTGCATTTAAAAACGACGATTTACCCACATTGGGACGGCCTAAAATAGATATCCTTGGTATCCCCTCATTTGGGTTTTCTTCTTGGTCAAACTCTAGGTGCTTCACCACTTCATCTAGCAATTCGCCCGTTCCAGAACCATCAGCAGCTGAAATTGGATAAACTTCACTCGCCAAACCCATTCCATAAAACTCCGAAGCCACCAAGTTTGCTCTTTCGAATGTCTCTGCCTTGTTGGCTACAACAAAAATTGGTTTTTTAGATCTACGCAACACATTGGCAAATTCCTCGTCCAGCTCTGTTAATCCTTGCTTGGTATCCACCACAAAAAGTATAACAGTGGCCTCATCTAATGCCAATTCAACTTGACTTCTAATGGCTTCCTCAAAAGTATCGTCTGAGCCAACCACATAGCCGCCTGTATCAATAACCGTAAAATTCTTTTTTAGCCAAAAAGCATTTCCATAATGTCTGTCACGTGTAACACCTGATTGGTTGTCTGTAATAGCCACCCTTTCCTCTATCAGTCTATTAAATAAAGTAGATTTACCTACATTTGGCCTACCTACTATTGCTACTATATTCGACATATAACTTATCCCTCTTTTTATATAAATATTTTATTATCAGCCCTTTCGAAAAACCAAAAAGGATGCAAAGATAGGAAAAAATACGGAATTTGGAAAGAAAAATACGGAAAATGGCCTGAAGTATACGGTTGACTTACAGTTGACAACTTTTTAAAAGTTGTCAACTGTTTAGGCTGCTTCATATCCCAAAAACTTCCTGCCAAGAAATCATCAAGATAGCAATAACTGCCAATAAAAGCCCTAATTTGTTAAGCTCAGAGACTTTTTCTTTGAAAAACAAAATGGCCACAAAGGCCGAAACCAAAATAACCCCCATGTTGTAAATGGGATAAACAAATGCCCCGCTATTTCCGAAATAACCTAAAGTCAAAATCAAAAAATAAAAAGACAGAAAATTAGGAACACCAAGCGTTACAGCCGCCACAATGTTCTTAAGTTCAACCTTTTCTAACCTATTGAAGACCTTGAATATCAAAAGAACTAAGCCGGAAACAGCGGCTCCCAAAACCATCACTAAGGTAACCGGCACAACCTTGGAAGCATCGGCAATGTAGTTTATGTTCAAATAATTAATGGCCGTATTGGTGATGCCATACATCAAAAAAACTGCTAAAGCCAAACCACCTCGTAACCAAAAATTGGTTTTCGTCCTCGAACCAGACTTAAAAGTAGCAATAGCAACTGAAACCACGGCCAACAAAAGCCCAAGGTAATTTATCCAATCAAAAGCCTTGCCTCCGCTACTAAAAACCAACAAGCTAAATAAAACCGGAATCACCAACGAAACATTATTGGCCATAGAAGTGATGGTCATGCCAATTTTTTGAGTAGCCAAACCACTTAAGATAAAAGTAATGATAAAACCTACTCCAAGAGCCAAACTATAAAGCGTCCAGTTCTGCGAAAAATCCAAACTAAATCTTTGACCTTCGGGCATCAGAAACATTCCGGTTAGGAAACAAACCGGATAATTAAAAGCAATGGCTTGAAAAGTACTTATATTGAACTTTGGAAAAATCCTAAAATTAACCAATAAAAGAACTGAAAATAAAATACTTAAAGCAAGATTCAACATGGTTTATTCTAACTAATTTATATACGTTTACACAACTATTCTAGGGTAATTTACAGAGTTTCGGCATTTTTTTAAAGTTTATCGAGTTTACTATTCCGAAAAATCTGTATTCTGCACAAACCTAAATAAAAAAAAATAAGTATTAAACCAAAATACCTTTCTAATTTTGCTATAATGAAAAATTCATGACTAAGTTTTATACACACAGGCGAAATGATTATTTCTTAGCGTCTTTCCGCCTTAGCGGTAAATTATAAACAAATGAAAATATATTTCAAAATATTAAAATACGCTGGCAGCCTCCGAAGTTTCGTGGTTCCTTTCGTATTCACCTCACTTATCGCCGGTGTTTTTGGTGTTTTAAACTTGGTTTTACTAAAGCCTTTGCTAGACGTACTTTTTGGTCAAGTAGCTGATAGTGTTATTGTTGAAATGGCCAACAAGACGCCCAGGAACTTTCAGTTTTTAGATTGGTACCAAAAGTTTTTTGCCCAAGCCATACTTTCAGATGGCAAACTTGGTGGGTTAAAATTTGTCTGTTTCACTATTTTAGGAGTCAGTTTTGTGGCCAATGTTTCCAGATATTTTAGCTTGCGATTACTCGAAAGATTCAAAACCAACATGGTGGCCAATCTTCGTCAGGCGGTTTTTGAGCATACTTTACACTTGCATTTGAGTTTTTACTCCAACGAAAAAAAAGGCGAATTGATTTCTCGGATCACTACCGATGTTCAAGAAGTTGAAAATTCCATAGCGAACTCTTTTTCAGCAGCCATCAAAGAATTCATACTTTTGGCGGCTTATTTGGTAGCCCTTTTTTATATTTCTTGGAAACTTACATTGTTTTCTTTGATAGTAATTCCAGTCACTGGGGCGTTTTTGGGAATTGTACTGAAAAGAATGCGACACAACGCTGGCGATAGCCAACAACGTCTGAGCAATCTTATCAGCATAATGGATGAAGCGTTCGGTAGTATGAGAGTAGTGAAGGCTTTTTTAGCCGAAGAATTTATCTCTAAAAGATTTTTTGACCAAAACACGGCCTACCGAAAGTCGATGTTTGCCTATTCTTCCAAAAGAGAAATGGCCAATCCATTCTCAGAATTCATCGGCATCAGCATGGTGGCTTCTTTGCTTTATTTTGGTGGAAGTTTGATTTTAGAGGGTACTGGATCTCTCACGGCCTCCACATTTATAGCCTACATTGCTTTATTCTCTCAAGTTATCCGACCTGCCAAAGAAATCTCTCAGGCCATCAGTACCGCACAAAGAGGTTTAGCGTCAGGCCAAAGAGTCATGGAATTGATTGATCAAAAAGCGAATATAGTGGATGACGAAAATGCCGTCTCCTTGAAAAATTTTGAATCAAAAATAGAATTCAGAAATGTTGGTTTTTCATACATAGAAGAAAAAGAAATCCTGAAAAATATCAGTTTAGAAATCAAAAAAGGCCAAACAGTGGCCTTGGTAGGGGCTTCTGGAGGTGGAAAATCTACCATAGCCGACTTGTTGATAAGGTTTTACGATGTGCAAAATGGCGAGATTTTGATAGATAGCCAAAATATCAAAAGCATAAGTCAAAAAAGCCTGAGGGAGCATATTGGAGTGGTTACACAAGAGCCCATGCTTTACAATGATTCTATTTTGAATAATATCGCTTTTGGGAGAAATGTTAGCTTAGAAGAAATCCAAAATGCGGCCAAAATCGCCAATGCACACGAATTTATAATAAACCAACCCGAAGGTTACGAAACCAATATCGGCGACCGTGGCACAAAACTTTCAGGCGGACAGAAACAACGGATCTCCATAGCCAGAGCTATATTGCAAAACCCACCTATACTTATCCTTGATGAAGCCACCTCAGCCCTCGATACAGAATCAGAAAAACTGGTACAAGACGCTTTGGCGAATTTGATGAAAAAAAGAACCTCATTGGTAATAGCCCACAGACTCAGTACCATTCAAAATGCCGACAAAATCTATGTTATCCAAA
This sequence comes from Spirosoma fluviale, assembly GCA_945885545.1. Taxonomy (GTDB): domain Bacteria; phylum Bacteroidota; class Bacteroidia; order Cytophagales; family Spirosomataceae; genus Leadbetterella; species Leadbetterella lacustris. The sequence goes on along the minus strand of CAMCYZ010000220.1, from coordinate 833 downwards.
ACGGTGAGGTAGTGGAGCAAGGAACACACCAAAGCCTTTTTGAGGAAGAGAAGGGATATTATCGTAAATTGGTGACTATGCAGGGGTTGTGAGATTAGTTTTCTCCAACAAGCTTCTCCGCGTCTAATTTTAAAATGGGCAAAAATTTAGGCACAATACTCCAAATCAAAACATCTGATACCGAATCGTAACCATGAATTATGCGATTTCGAGCATCAACTTTGTTTCCGAAATAAAATATTTCTATTTCATTATTTGCCTTTAAAATTCTGTTCATTGCCTACCCCATGATCTCGATATTTCTTTCAGCGGCTCTTTTTGTTCTGACGTCAATGAGGTATAAGTCAAAATAAGATTCTATATCAATCATAAAACCATCAATTTCCATAATTGAATTCAAAATGTCCTTCAGCCATGTTTTTATGTCATCTTGCATAAACTAGCTTTTTTTGAATACCTCAGGTTTTCCGAAAAAAGGTTTTTTTTATTGCTTCTTCCTCCAACAAATCGATTGGTCTTTAAAATAAATCTTGCAGAGAGAACTTGAAATCAAAATAATTATCTGCACACTCTTGGATGTGTAGATTTTCAAAATCTAGAACTAAATCTACATCACTTGCACCTTTAAAATTCTCAGTCAAAACAGAACCAAAGGCATATAGAGTTTTAACTTGGTGACTGACATAAAGCTGATGTATATCAAGAGAAAATTCATCTAATGCACTTATTTTGAAATTGTTTTTTAAAGAAAAAAATCTTATCAACCCTTCAAAACACTCCAAAACAACAAACCCCAACCAATTACCAACAAAGTACCACCTATTGGAGCCACT
>CAMCYZ010000219.1 GCA_945885545.1 Spirosoma fluviale | reverse complement strand
TGGAAATCCCGCTTTTAATGTATTTTTGCTGATGATTTTTTAGACTTGAGACCTAAAAATCGATATAAATAATGGATAGGCAACTATCCATTATTGTATTTTTCCAATAAACAACAAATTAGCCTAGTTTTAGTCGGATGACAGTAATTTATTTCTTAAATTTGCCAGTAAAATACCTTCTATGGCAAGCTTAGAAACAGCTCTAATTCATCAGCAAATAAGCCCGGAAATCACTGGTGCTGTGGTACCACCACTGGTGCAAAGTACGACATTTAATAGAGACCCTAATGGAGAATTTATTGAAGGACGAGATGTCTATACAAGAGCATCTAATCCAAACAGAAGACTAATTGAGAACAAACTCGCTCTCCTAGAGAAAGGAACTGATGCTGCTTGCTTTGCCTCCGGTCAAGCAGCCACCATGAGTATCTTTCATTCTTTAGGTCATAACTCTCATGTGATTTTACCAGATGATATTTATTACGGCACTAGGGTAATCTTAGAAAACCTCTACAAAAATTGGAACATTGACTTAACGGTTGTTGATATGTCAAATTCGATGAACATCCAAAAAGCCATTCGACCTAACACTAAACTGGTTTGGATAGAATCACCCTCAAATCCATGCCTTAAAATTGCTGATATTGAAACCATATCTGAGATTTGTACCCATAGTAGAATTCTAACAGCAGTAGACAATACTTGGGCCTCTCCATATTTCACCAACCCTTTGGCTTTAGGAGCCGATATAGTCATGCATTCAACTACCAAATATCTTGGTGGCCATTCTGACATTTTGGGAGGAGCAGTAATTTGGGGAAACAAACTAGATGCAGATAAGGCCCAATACATAAAAGACTACCAATCCATAGGAGGAGGTGTTCCATCCCCTTATGATTGTTGGCTTTTAAACAGAAGCCTCTCCACGTTTTTCGTAAGGATGGCAAAACATAACACCAACGCCGCTGAACTATCCAGTTTCTTAAACACACATCCCTATATACAAAAAGTGTACTACCCCGGCTTATTGAGTCATCAAAATCATGAAGTGGCAAAAAAGCAAATGAGCAACGGTTTCGGAGGTATGATGTCGATATTAATAAAAGGTGATGAAAAAAACTGTTTAAGAGTAGCCTCCAAACTTAAAGTATTCCAACATGCCACCAGCCTAGGTGGTGTAGAAAGCTTGGTTGACCACCGAAGAACCGCAGAGGGAGTACATTCACTATCAGCTGGTAATCTCCTCCGTATTTCAGTCGGAATCGAAAATATTGAAGATTTAATTGAAGATTTTGCACAAGCTCTAAGCTAAAGCCAACAAAAAATCGTTATTTTGCTATTTAATTCAAAAAAATCCCTGTAAAGGGCAATGACTTTATTCTATATTTATGAAAAAACTTATTTTTCTTTCATTAATCGTTTTCAACCTTCACGGCCAAAGCTTAAAAACAAAATTCAACTGGCACAATCTTGACCTTTCCGAAGATGGGATAAGGGGAATGAGTACTGAAAAAGCCTATACAGAATTACTTAAAAATAGAACATCAAAAACAGTAATAGTGGGAGTTATAGACTCCGGAATAGATATAAAACACGAAGACCTAAAAGAAAAAATTTGGGTGAATACCAAAGAAATAGCTAACAATGGCATTGATGATGATAATAACGGTTTCATAGATGATATCAACGGCTGGGATTTTATTGGAGGCAAAGACGGAAAAGACATCGAGCAAGAGCAATTAGAATCTGTAAGAATGTATAAGTCGCTTCTTGAAAAATTTGGAGAAAACCCAAGTAAAAGAACAAAAAAGAAAAACAAAGGTGACCTAGCCTTGATGAGCAAGTTAAAGGGCGAAATTGATAAAAAAAAATCTGAAGCGACGCAGTATCTACCCATGTATAAAGGGATGCTTGAAAAAATCACGCAGGCCGAAGGGATTCTGATGAAGTCAGTTGGAAAAAATGTACTCACAAAAGAGGATATTCAGGGAATTGATGAGCAGAATGTAGATAGAAGTGTCAGAGCAGCTAAACAAGTTTGGCTGAACCTCAACGCCATGGGAGCAACAAAATCTGATATTCAAGATGGAGTAAGTCATTTTGAAGAAGAACTGAATTATAACTTAAACGAAAACTTTGACCCAAGAAAAATAGTGGGGGACGACCTCAAAACATTGGGTTATGGAAAATATGGCAACAACGAAGTCACAGGCCCAGATGCCATGCATGGTACACATGTGGCGGGTATAATTGGTGCAAATAGAAATAATACTATTGGTGTTAAAGGTGTGGCGGATAATGTTAGAATTATGACTATCAGATGTGTGCCGAATGGTGATGAGAGAGACAAAGACGTAGCCAACGCAATAAAATATGCGGTAGATAATGGAGCCGAAATTATCAACATGAGTTTCGGAAAACCATATTCTCCAGAAAAGTCATGGGTAGATAATGCCATGAAATATGCTGAATCCAAAGGTGTTCTTTTGGTATCAGCAGCAGGAAACGAAAGTGAAGATATTGACGAACACATACATTACCCAACAAGAATCCTCAAAACAGGCTCAGAAATAAATAATTGGATAACTGTAGGTGCTAGTAATTTTGAAGAAGGAGAAAATCTTCCCGCAGATTTTACAAATTACGGCAAAAAAGGCGTTGATGTATTTGCTCCTGGTGTAGCCATTTATTCTACTGTTCCTGGCTCAAAATATGAGGAAAAACAAGGAACTAGTATGGCCTCTCCGGCAGTGGCTGGTGTGGCCGCTTTACTAAAATCTTACTTCCCTGCTCTAACGGCCAAGCAAATCAAAACTATAATCCTAGAGTCAACAGCTAAACTTCCAGGTCAAGAAGTAAATGTGCCAGGCGAGAAAGTCAAAAAAGATTTCTCTGAACTAAGTAATACTGGAGGTATTGTAAATACCTACAATGCTGTAAAAATGGCTCTCCAGATTCTAGAAAAACAATGAAATTTAAAGTTTTTTTGTTATCAGATATAAACCTTTCGAATGAATATAATACTTTTTGACCAACCAAGCTTCAGGAACCAACTTAAACCAATAACCTTAACTCGGCCTATTGGAAAAGTTAGAGTTGGAATACTAACCATAAATGAAAAGTGGCAGAAGTATTTAAATGCCGACATATCGTTTTTGACGGAAAGCTATCTTTCAAAAAAATATAAGACTACTTATGCCAATCAAAACTACTATATCAACGCTTCGTGTTTACCAAACGAACATTTCGCAAACGCCATTTCGAAATTAAGAGAGAATGAAGCTCTCATTTCCAATGGTATACTTTTAGCTCTCTCCTCTTCTCAAAAGCTTGTTTTTGGGGAAATGAACTTACCCGAATTAAATACAATTGAGTATTCACATTCTGATATTACTACTATATCAGAACTACCACACTTATTTTTAAACAACGGATCTCAAATAATAGCTGATTTCGAAAAAATAACTAAAGGCCGTAAATCAGCCTCAATTTTAGACAAATACACAGCCATTTATAACGAACAATCCATTTTCATTGAAGAAGGAGCATCTTTAAAAGCCAGCATACTTAACGCTGAAAATGGCCCTATTTATGTTGGTAAAAATGTAATCATTCAAGAAGGAAGTTTGATCATCGGACCAGCGTCTATATGCGAAAATGCCACGGTAGCATTTGGGGCCAAAATTAGACCCAACACAACAATAGGCCCTGCCTCAAGAGTTGGAGGAGAAGTAGGAAACAGCATCTTTCACGGCAACTCCAATAAAGCTCATGACGGCTTTCTAGGTAATTCATATATCGGGAAATGGTGTAATCTTGGAGCGAATACTAATAATTCTAACCTCAAAAACGATTACAAAACGGTTAAGCTTTACAACTACAATACGCAGTCTTTATATGACACAAATGAAATTTACTGCGGTACTTTCATGGGTGATTATTCTAAGGCTGGTATAAGTACGATGTTCAATACAGGTACAGTGGTGGGAGTTTCTAGCAACATATATGGTTCTGATTTTCAAGAAAAATTTATAAATAGCTTCTCTTGGGGAGGAAAAACCGACGGATATCAAACTTATAGATTCGAAAAAGCCATTGAAGTTATTAATGCCACCATGGCCAGAAGAGAAAAGAGCCTGAACATAGAAGAAATAGAAATTTTAAGCTACATAACAAAAAACAAATAACGAACCTATGCTCTTTTCCGAGATTCCTGGCCTAGTCGAAATTAAAAATCATCTGATAAATTCGGTAAAAACCAATCATGTAGCACACGCATTGCTATTTGATGGGGAAGCAGGTAGTGCTTCTTTACCAATGGCTTTGGCATTTGCAACCTACATCAATTGTCAAAATCCGTCAGAAACAGACGCTTGTGGTCTGTGCCCAACTTGTCAAAAAATAAACAAAATAGCCCATCCAGATTTTTTATTCGCATATCCAACGGCAGGTGGCAAAAAAGTTTTGTCCGAAAATTTCATAAAAGAATGGCGATTATTCTTACAAAACAATCCTTTCGGAACGCTCTCTGATTGGCTTGAAGAAATAGACATTAAACAAGGTAACATACCCGTAGAGGAATCTCGTCAGATTATTCAGAATCTAAGTTTAAAATCCTATGAGGGTGGGTATAAAATAGTATTAATATGGATGGCAGAAGCTATGGGACAGTCCGCCGCAAATGCTTTACTGAAAGTATTAGAAGAACCACCTGAAAAAACGATATTCCTGTTGGTTACTACAAACATCAATAGATTATTGACCACAATTATTTCCCGAACTCAAAGGGTGGCTATTAGGAATGTAAATTCAGAAGAATTGACAGAATACTTGGTCAAATCAAAGAACATCACAGAAGAGCGTTCAAAACAAATATACTTTTTATCCGAAGGTAATATTAGTAAGGCATTTGAAATAATAGACCAAAATGACCAAAATGAAAAGACTTGGTTTGCAAATTGGATGAGGTATTGTTATGCTTTCGACTTGGGAAAACTGGTACCTCTGGCGGACGAATTTGATACTCTCACGAAAGAAAGCCAAAGAGGACTCTTGGATTACGGGCTAAAAATAATCAGGGAAATTTACCTCCAAACTGTAGGGGCAGAGAACTTAATAAAACTGGAGAACGAAGAATTACAATTTGTTCAAAAATTCTCAAAAGTTTTTAAATTTGAAAATATCGGACAGATATCTGACCTTATTTCTGAAGGTCAAATGCTCATCGAGAGAAACGTTAGGTCTAAAATAACATTTCTTGATATTTCGCTCAACATAGCTAGACTAATCAAGTAATCGAGGTTGCTAATTCACTATACCCTGAGAACTCTTGAATTTATATTCATCAAAATCTAACATATTTTTTAGCCCTTTTAGAGAATTAATAGGCTCCTCATCAGTATAAAAGATTAAACATTGCAACAGGAAAAACTCAACCGCGGTCTGAGTGAAAATGTATATCCCGTTTAATCCAATATTTGAAACATTAAAAGTCCATTTGGAATAAAAATCCTTTAATCTTACAAATTCTCTATTGATGGGTAAACACTTCCAATTACATATATCTTCTGAGATAACTACTATACATACAAGTTTTGGGATAACTTATCTATGGCAACTAAATCTCCATCTATAGCAGGCCAAGGCATATTTATCCTATTGTGATATTCGATTTGATTGGGTCCAAGTACCATACTTGGGTCGCATCCGAACGGTGCGTTAGGTGTCTCTTTCGACTGATGCAACATTCCGACTTAACGGCTCTGTTCATTAACCTATAACAAAACAAAAAAAACCAATACTTACGTGTCCAGTTTCACAACGTTGTTGGCGGCTTTAGCCCGCCCTTCGAGCG
>CAMCYZ010000218.1 GCA_945885545.1 Spirosoma fluviale | reverse complement strand
GCTCCAATAAGCAGTTTTACATTAACGTCATTTGATTTTTTAGCACCAGCGTCTATTAACTTAACAAATTTGTCTAAAAATGCCAATCAATATGAATGGTATTTAAACGACATAAAAAAAGTCGAAAGTTTTAATGCAAGTTTTACACTTTCTAGTGGTCAACATATATTTGAATTAAAATCCACAGGATTTGGAACTTCAATAAAAAGAGATACAGTTTTTATTTTTGAACCTTCAATTTATGAACTATATGGTAATCTAAAAATCGTTAAAAACAATATATTTGTCTCTAAAACAGCATTAAAAAACCCTAAATTCCATGAAGTGATTTTATATGTAAACAATAGATTACAAAATATGGAATCAAAACTACCATTAAAATTTTTACAATTCTCTCACAATATAAAGATATGGTTTGAAAACGATGAAAGAATTCCATTTTTATCCGCACATTATATGCCAAAGGATTATGCGGTTGCAAATAATGTATTTGCACCAAAACAAAATAGTGTTATAATTCCACATTTGACGATTTCCTTATATGAAACAGGGTTATTTAATCAACCTGAAATTTTAATACATGAAATGGCACATGCCTATCATGACATGATTTTAGGCTTCAATTTTAGGCCTATTATTGATGCTTATGACAATGCAATGAGTTCTGGAAAATATCAAAATGTAAAACGCACAAAATTTCCTGACGGAAAAGCATACGCTACCACAAACCATAAAGAATATTTTGCTGAGCTAAATGAAGCTTATTTTGGAACAAATGATCATTATCCTTTCAATAAGGCTGACCTAAAACTGTATGACCCGGTAGGTTATAAATTGCTTGAAAGTATATGGAAATAAAATGCACGAAGGATTGATATAGTTTTGTAGAGAAAGGAGCAGAGGTGTCGGTTTAAGACAAAAAAGCACTTCCACTTAGTATGAAGAATAAGCGGGAAAACCAACCACTTTTGTTCATCAGGTAAGTGTCAATAAACGAAACGCCGGGTAGTCTCTCTAATAATAATGAACACTGTTTAACTCAAAAATAAAATGCAGGCAAATTCCATTTTTAGGCTTTAAAGCCGAATTCATTGGTTTTACCACTTAAAAGGCATTAATTTGTGGTTGAACTCCAATCCATTTAAATGATAAAAGATTTGTCTTTGAGCTTGCTCAATACATACAAAAGTGCAATCAATTCCTACGATGAGGTACTTGACGCAAAAGGTCTGGTGAAACCTTATTGGAAAAGCCTTTTTGAAACCTTAGAAACCGTTGGATTAGAAGGCATTGAGCTTCGAAACAAAGATATAATCGAAAATCTGAAAGAAAACGGAGTTACTTACAATGTTTACAACTCAGAAAACGGTGCCAATAGGGCTTGGAAGCTTGACCCGATTCCTTTTTTAATTCATGAAAAAGAGTGGCAGACCATCGAAAAGGGAATCAAGCAAAGAGCACACTTGCTGGATTTAATCCTTAAAGACATTTATGGTCCGCAATTGCTGGTAAAGAATGCCATCATTCCTGCGGAGTTGGTTTTTGATAATACTGGTTTTATGCTACCTTGTTTTGATTTAAAACAAAAGCTTCAAAATCAGTTAATTATGTTTGCCTGTGATATGGCTCGTGGCCCTGATGGTAAAATGTGGCTGCTCGATAACCGCACACAGTCACCTTCGGGCTCGGGTTATGCTCTTGAAAACCGCACCGTAATGGCAAAGGTTTTTCCTGAATTAAACAAAAATATATATAGAAACAGACTTTCGCCTTATTTTAACCATTTCCAACAGACAGTTGCCAAACTCGGGAATATCTCTAATGAAAATCCAAGCGTAGTTTTTTTGACTCCGGGTCTGGGCAACGAAACCTATTTTGAGCATGTGTATTTGTCCTCTTATTTGGGATATACGCTCGTGCAAGGTAGTGACTTGTTGGTAAGAGATGGATATGTGTGGCTGAAGTCGCTAGAAGGCTTAGAGCGGGTGGATGTAATCATTCGCCGTGTAGATGATGAGTGGTGCGATCCTTTAGAGCTTAGAAAAAACTCGCTTTTGGGAGTTCCGGGCCTGTTGCAAGTTATGCGAATGGGCAACATGGCCGTTATAAATCCACCGGGAGCTAGTGTTGTTGAAAACTACGGTTTGATGGCTTTTATGGAAAACGCCTGTAAATTCCTGATGGATGAATCTCTTTTGATGAATTCGGTGGCAACTTGGTGGTGTGGACAGCCCAAAGAATTAAACTTTGTTTTGAGTAATTTACCAAGGCTAATTATAAAAAAAACCAATAGAAAACAGGGTTTCAGAACCCAATATTGTCGATTGCTGAGCAGTGCTGAGTTGGAGGAATTACGACAAATGATTATTAAAAATCCGAAAGAATTTGTTGCTCAAGAAGAAGTGAGTCTTTCTACCACGCCGTCGTTTATTGACGGTAAATTGGAGCCACGTTTTGCAGCTATACGAACTTTTATGGTGTCTGACGGTAGCGATTATAAAGTTATGCAAGGCGGACTCACTAGAAGTTCATCTGTAAAAGACAGATTTGTGATTTCTAACCAACTAGGTGGAATTTCTAAAGATACGTGGATAGTTACAGACAATCCTTCTGAGCATTTTGAAAGGTTTGTTGTCAAAAAAAATACCAATGCCTCGCAAAACAATTCCCTGACAAGCCGTAATGCCGAGAATCTTTTCTGGGTAGGACGTCTGTATGAACGGACGATGTCGCTGACGAGTTTCCTGAAAATAGTTTTGAACCGCCTCAACGAAAACGTCAATGATAAGGCCCAAAAACAACAAGCCTATTTGGTGGTGCTTTTGAAATCTCTGACGCATTTGACACAAACTTACCCAGGTTTTGCCGAAGAAAACGACGATGCGATTTTCGAAAATCCCGAGCCTGAAATGTTCAGCCTGGTCAAGGATATCAAAAAAGCTGGTTCTATTGCCTATAATATCCAGTCCTTGCTCAACACCGCTAATCAAGTGAGTGAAAGATGGACATCGGATACACGAAGAATCCTAAATTTGTTGGAGGATAGCCTACAGTCATTAAAAAACACGTCTAATATCAATCAGTTGAGTCACAGACTCGATAAACTATACACCCGACTTTTTGCTTTTTATGGCAACGTATTCGAAACCCTACCTCGCGACAACGGCTTTTATATGTTTGAGGCGGGTAAAAACATCGAGCGAATCCTCTCTTTGATTTCGGTGCTTCGTTCGGCTTTTAGTTTTAAAAACAACGAAGAAGTGGAGGCCGTAATACTGGAGGCGGTCTTAGAAAACCACCATCTGCTGACGCAATATCGGCATGTGTATAAGTCGCAGTGGAGCTTGGTAGCTGGCTTGGATATGGTTATGTTAGAAAAAAACCTACCCTACACGCTTACTTCTTTATTAGATAGGTTGAGTTTCTGTCTGTCTCACTTACCAAAATCTACAAATGCCAATAGACTTGGAATAGACGAAAAAATAGTTTTGGAGGCAAGCAGCATTATAAAGTTAATTGATGCAGAAAATTTAGTGAAAGTTGATGAAGATACCCAATATCGGTCTGAGCTCGACAAAACTTTGGAGCAAGTACAAGATCTTATTTCGAAGGTAACTGCCAGCTTGTCAAGTCTTTACTTTAGTCACTCTGTTATTCAACATTCGCTTTTAGATACCATAGAAAAAATAAATTCTGATGAGATATAAGCTAAGACACCAGACCGTCTATACTTATGAAGAACCTGTGGACAATTACCAAAGTGTGCTGTGTTTGCAGCCTCGCACTCAAGATTCCCAGATTTGTCACAGTTTTAACTTAGAGGTTTCGCCATGTCCTAGCAAAATTCATTTTCGCACTGATTTTTTTGGAAATTCCTTGGCTTATTTTTCTTTGCATGAGCCACATCTTGAGTTAAAGGTGATTGCCAATAGCGATGTGGAGGTTTTGCCCAAAGCCATGCCTGTTTTAAGTAATTTAACTTGTGCGGAGGTAAGACAAATGTTTGTAAACAATCGTCCGTTAAAGGTAGAGGTTTTGCAATACCAACTGCCTTCGAATTTTATTAAATGGGACGATGAGGTCAAAGAATTCGCAGCCTCGTGTTTACAGTCAGAAACACCGTTTTATGAAGGGGTAAGTCTACTTTGCGAAAAGATTTTTAAAGAATTTCAATTCAAATCGGGTTTCACAACGGTTAATACACCACTCAAAACCGTTTTGAAAGAGCGAAAGGGCGTTTGTCAGGATTTCTCACATTTGGCTATTGCTAGTTTAAGGAGCTTAGGTTTTGCGGCAAAATATGTTAGTGGATATTTGGAAACATTACCACCCAAAGGCAAGCCAAAACTACAAGGGTCGGATGCATCGCATGCCTGGATTTCGGTCTATGTGCCAGATATGGGTTGGTGTGAGTTTGATCCCACCAACAACATGATTCCGAACGAAAGACATATCGTAACCGCTTACGGAAGAGATTATGCAGACGTGGCACCCATGAAAGGCATTGTTTTCAGCTCAGGAAGTCATAAAGTTAAAGTAGAAGTAGATGTGATTCCTGTGTGATTTTTTTGTTTTAACACATAGGCATATAGATGGCATAGAATATTTTTTGACTTTACTTTTTGAGTGAGCTTACCTGCTTATTCTTTTACCACGGAGGGCACAGCGTTTTGCACAGAGTTTAAAGAGTTTTTTAGATTTTTAATTTCCAATGCGGTATTTCTAATTTGTTTGTTTTTTTAACTACTAATTGTCCTACTATTTTCTCGGGAAAACTAAATTTTCTTTATATTTGTTGAGTGCTTGAGTCAAATTTGATCAAAAATGGAGAATGTATTGGTAAAAACAAGAGCCTTGTCTAAAAGTGCTTTTTCTGCTAAGAAGCCAATAAAATTGTAAAAAATAGTTCTTGGTACGGGTAGAGATTTAGCGGAGATTGACTTTGATGAAGTTTTTGGGAATAAGAAAGAAAAATGAAAAACTACCTTTTAGACACACAAATTTTCATCAAAGCTTTTCCTCAACCCGAATCCTTTTCGAAGAAAATTGTAAAACTATTAGAAGATCCAAGTACTATAAAGTATGTAAGTTCTGTCACTTTTTGGGAAATATCCTATCTTCTAGATTCTAAACCTCATGTATTTAAATTGAAAGTGCCTCTTACTGCCTTCATCAACGAAGCTTTGAAGAGTTTGCAAATTATTACATTAAACTTAAGTCCGGAGCATTCCCAAAGATTTTATGAAATTCAGCCAGTTAAAGACCATAAGGATATTTTTGACAGAATGTTGATTGCACAAGCTGCAAGTTCAGGATTTATAATGGTTTCGACTGATTTGAAATTTTCAAATTACCCTATTAGACTTTTCGATTACTGAAAAATTATGCTTGCCAAAAGATTAGTTATTGTATTTTAACTCAATTTTGAGTGCTTTTTGAAAGGTTTTATCTTTAAATTTGACCTTATCAACCTTACTTCATTTATCATAATGTGAAGATTATTTACATGAGTTGTTCTGAACCTTATAACTCTTTTTGGAGATTCTTCAAATTCAAGCATGGTTCTACCAAAAGACTTGAGAATCATCATTTCTAACTCACCAACTGGTGCTTCGTGCAAATCATCTATTAGGTTGATACTTGTTGCGTTTTGTGATTCATGAAAAATTCTATAAACCTTGCCTTAGTAAATTTTCGATTCGATTTGTTTAAGATACGTACTATCAGAAATATAAATATTGAACTTTGGTAGTTTATACTGTTTATCAAATTTCACCTTATAATAACCAGTGATTTGTTTTTTTTGGCAAAAAGAAATTACGGGAAACAAAAGTACTACTACAAATATTCTTAACATTTTTA
>CAMCYZ010000217.1 GCA_945885545.1 Spirosoma fluviale | reverse complement strand
TACAATAAATATAAGGAGATAGAAAATTTCCAAAAATTTAAAATTGAGAGTGGAAATGTAGTTTGGGGAGAGAATTGGGATTTGATATTTCCAGTTTCTCAACTTTACAAGGGAAAAATTTCATTTTAGTTTTTAAAATACAATCGAATCAATCGTCATAAAGATTAATCGTATATCGAAATGGCTTCATTAAAAGAAGTAAGAAATAGAATAACCTCGGTAAACTCTACCATGCAGATTACCAAAGCCATGAAAATGGTGGCGGCTGCTAAGTTGAGAAGAGCTCAGGATAGAATCATTCAGATGAGACCTTACGCCAAGAAACTCAATGAGCTCATTGCTCAGGTTTCGCAAGGTACGGAGGTGGGAGCATCTAGCCCATACACGCAGGTCAGAGAAGTGAAAAACGTCCTTATCGTGATGGTGACATCAGACAGAGGTCTTTGTGGAGCTTTTAATACCAACGTAATCAAGGCTGCCGTTGCTTTTATCAACGAAAACTATCCTGTTCAACTCGAAAAAGGCAATGTTTCAGTGTTGTCTTTGGGCAAAAAAGGTAGTGAAGCTTTTACCAGAAGGGGTTTAAAAGTTGACAATGAGTTTACGGATATTTTCCAAAGATTAAGTTTTGATACGGCCAAAGAAGCTGCTGAAAAAGTAATGACTGCTTTTGCTGAAGGAACTTACGACGAAGTGGTTTTGGTTTACAACGAATTCAAAAACGTTGCGACGCAAATCATCAGAACAGAGAAAATCCTTCCTTTGGTAAGTGAAGAAACCGAAGAGAAATCTTCGAACACCGATTATATCTTTGAACCATCCGAAGAAGAAATTATCCTTGAATTGATACCTAAAGCAATCAAATTGTCAGTTTTCAAAGCTGTTTTAGACTCAAATGCCTCTGAGCATGGAGCCCGTATGACAGCCATGGACAAAGCAACTGAGAACGGTGGGGAGCTTTTAAAAGCACTCAAGATAGAATATAACCGCTCACGCCAAGCGGCTATCACCAAAGAGATTTTGGAGATTGTCGGTGGAGCGGAGGCTTTGAAAGGAGCTTAAGCGTATTCAAACCCATATTCAAACTGAACGTCTCGGATTATTTTCGAGACGTTTTTTTTATGCAAAGCATTCAGGTCGTAACTTTGTCAAAATTAAAAAAAATGCAGATTCTAAATAGACGTCCAAGAAGAAACAGAGCTACGAGTGCCATCAGAGCTATGGTTCAAGAAAATACACTCTCGGTAAACGATTTTATTTTTCCGATGTTTGTGCAAGAAGGCACAGGAGCAAAAGTGGAAATCAAATCTATGCCGGGCATTTTCAGATTTTCTTTGGATACGCTTCTTGAAGAATTGAAAGAAGTGCAGTCTTTGGGCATAAAATCTATTTGCCTTTTTCCAAATTATCCAGAAAGCAAGAAAGACAAATATGGCTCTGAAAGTCTAGTTTCAGATACCTTGTATCTCCGGGCTCTTTCCGAAATCAAATCGAAATTCCCTTATTTGGTAATTATGACGGATGTGGCCTTAGATCCGTATAGTTCTGATGGTCACGACGGAATTGTAGAGAATGGAAAGATAATCAACGACGAAACGGTTGAGATTTTGGTAAAAATGTCCATTGCCCAAGCCAAAGCTGGTGCAGACATCATTGGGCCGTCTGATATGATGGATGGCCGCATAGGTGCCATCAGAAAAGGATTGGATGCCGAAGGTTTTACCGATGTAAGTATAATGGCTTACACCGCCAAATACGCTAGTGCATTTTATGGCCCATTCCGTGATGCACTAGAATCTGCTCCAAAATTTGGAGACAAGAAAACCTATCAAATGAATCCAGCCAATATAAAAGAAGCTATTCTTGAGGCAGAATTGGACTTTGCTGAAGGAGCGGATATGATGATGGTAAAACCTGCATTTAGCTATTTGGATGTTATAAAGGCATTGAAAGAAAATTTCAATATCCCTATCTCGGCCTACAACGTTTCTGGAGAATACGCCATGATAAAAGCCGCCGCACAAAACGGTTGGATAGATGGCGACAAGGCCATGATGGAAATGCTTTTAAGTATGAAGCGAGCCGGTGCAGATATTATTTTAAGCTATTTTGCCAAAGAAGTGGCGGTGCTGTTGAATGAGTGAGATGGATTAGGCTTTCATTTTTTTTTCAGAATAGTGAAAACTTCAGTTGTATATAGTTCTGAAATTTTCTGCCCTAAACCGAAGGCATTAAGAACTCCAAATTCTCCTCATTTTGAAAAGTTCGAGAATTTTAGTGATTGAACAATTTTACTTTGTTAATCAACGTTTTTTATGCAGGTTATAACCAATTACACACTGTTTATCACCGTTTAATTTAGTTATGTTGGTTCATTTTACTGTCTGAACGTAATTTTTAGTTTATTTGAGTTTTTTATTTCCGTACATCTTTTAGAATAGTTAATTGTTTATGATAAAAATTCTTATTATCGAAGATGATCAAATTTGGCAGTCGATAATTGAGACGGTGCTAAGTTCTTATCCTCAATTTAAAATTATAGGTCGTGTTGATAGTGTAGAGGACGCTCTTGAAATAATTGACATCAATAAACCTGATATTATCATATCTGATTTGCTTTTTGCTCGGGACAATGTTTTGTTTTCCATGGAGCCCATTTTCTATGATTTCCCTACTCTATTTATATCTTCAAAGGATGATGAGGAATATTTTAATATGGCGATGTCCTTTCCAGTTAGTATTTTTTTGGTTAAGCCTTTTCATTCGTTTAGTTTTTTATCTTCTGTTTTTAATCTCGCTAAACACTGCAATCATTTAGTAGAGGACTCGAAGTTTTTATCTTTTAGAGGTTTAAAGAGTGGTAGGGTTAAGATCAAATTTTCCGATATTGTTAAAGTAGAAGTAGAGGGTAATTATTCTATTTGCTTTAGCTTTGACGGCAAAAAGCACGCTCGCAAAATTTCACTTAACACAATTATAAATTCTCTTGATGAGCGGTTTTATCGTATCAGTAAATCGACGATTGTTAATTCGAGTTATATTACTAAAGTTGACTATTTGGAAAGGATAGTGTACATCAACTTCGAGGCCTATCATGTCGGACGAGCCTATATAAAAAAACTTTGGAGTCTTTACAATGGAGAATAGGTTTTGATTTTAACCATTGTTATCATCTTATTTTTCTACCAAATAAGGGTTTTTTAAAAGTACCAGTCTCGTTTAGTCAAGCAAAGATTTCAAGTTCCTCTCCTGTGGAAAGGTTGGTTGGCGTTTGACTTTAAGACGATTGGATATAGCCGTGATGTTTTTCGAGTAAAAGAAACCTAAGTAAATGACATTGCTTCTGGTATTATAAATGTTAAGTGGCCGACACCAATCTAAATCTAACCTTTAACTATTTCACATTATCACCATTTATTTCCTTTCATCACCAAATTTGGTGACTTTTTTTGCACTTCGGAATCATAATAACAGTTAAGTTTATTATTAGGATAACATTACAGATGGAGAATTGAGTTAAGGGCATTAAAATCGGTTGAATGGCAACTAGTTTTTTGACACTTGTGAATTATGCATGGAACAGTGGCTCAGCATCTACACTTGACCTTTCTGATAGGTTTGAAATAACAGAAATTTAGAAAGAAAACAGTTTATGTGTCGGTGAATGTTTGTAGAAATACTTAAAGGAACGGGGGGCCTACGACTTTTATTGAAGCCTATTTTCTAAGGAGTTTTTTGGATCTAATTCTAACCTTTATTTGTACGCTATTTCAAATTGAGAATGGCTAAGTTTTATACATTTATAATTTTTTTATTAATATGATACAATGAGTAATACAAACCTAAAAATTTTTAAATTTCCATAGAAACATTAAAGCATTTATACCCCGCAAAAATTTGGGATTAATGCCAAAAACAATCTGACACCCAAATGTTCAAGGTAATAGCTTTCGCTTCGATATAGAACATTTATGTCTTGTAATTATTTAAACTTTAACCATCTTTAATGCTATGTACGCTATTGTCAAATTCTTTTTTTCTTTCTTGTTTGTTTGTTATTTGATTTCTTGTTCGAAACCTTTTGAAAATTTAAGCCCTGAATTCCCGGATGGCTTAGTTGATGTTGGCAATCAAAAGTTTGACAAGCGACTTTATGCCATTGGCCAATTCAACGGAGCTATGACTTGTACTGCTACTTACATTGAAGTACCCAATCAAACCTTGGATTCTCCTGCTTATATTATCACAAATGGACATTGCACCAATGCTACCTTTGAAGATAACTCCATTTACCTCGACGAAGCGATTGATGCCTCAGTTACTTTTAAACTGATTTCTGGTATTCCAGAAGGACAGAAAATAAGCTTTACTACCAAGAAAATTGCTTATAGCACCATGAAAGGAACGGATTTGGCAATTGTTGAATTAAATCAAAGTAATCGAGCTTTACAAAATGCTGGAATTTTTCCGATGAAAATTGCCCAAGCTATTCCATCAGCAGGGAGCAAAATTCAAACCTACGGATATCCACTTTCCTTAGAACCTGTCCAATTAAGATTAAGTAATGGTATCCAAAACAACAGTGCTTCTGTCGCAGAATTTATTTGGCTTTGGCATGATTTTTACGCCAATAATTTTAAGAATATTGCCAGCGGAAGTTCTGGATCCCCTGTTTTTGAAGATTTGAATAAAGGAATTTGGGGTGTTGTTAATACAACCACTATCGGTGGGATAGGCCAATGCGAGTTAGGGTCTCCTTGTGAATTTCAAACCAATGTAATTCCACAGACTAAAATCGAAACTTCTTACGTGTTGGATATCCGAAATATTATTGGAAGTTTTAACGCAAAAGGTATTTTTGATATAAACTCACCCAAAAATGAGTTAGAAAAACCCACTGATTTTATCGTTGGGTTAGATTGGGCCGTACGTAATTTTAGTAAAAAACATTCGATGAATGAAAAACTAACTTTTCATTCGACTAATTTCACCAATACCGCTTATCGAATAGATTTATTTGAGGCATTTGATCGAAAAAATACCAGCGGATTTTTACCCATGACCGCCGACACCATGCGTGTACCTTTCCCTTCGCAAGAAGGATTTTACGTATTGTCATTTTTAAAAAATAAGCAAAAAAGCTATTTGACATTTAAGATGGATTTTACACCACCTAGTGAAGATTTAATTCGATTAAGCCAAAACAAAGGGTCAGATGGATATTCCATTGAACCAATCTTCAAGTATCCCGAAATAGTTAATTATACTTGGAAGGTAGGGCCAGTTGCCAGCTGTAATTGTGCTGATAAAAGTGATTTACAGCCTTACTTTCGAATCGCAAGATTTATTCCCGTGGATGAACTGCCCGTGAAAGTTTGTCTATATGCCAATGACTTGGCAGGAAATCAAAGTAAATTAAAGGAGTTTATCTTAACAAAATAGCTTGGGATGTCATTGGGTCAAACACAAATTCTAAGACCCTCCCCAGTGGAGGGGTCAGTTTCGTGTTTGACCTGAGGACACTCGGCCTTTGCCTTGAAGTTTTAAGCAAAAATATACTGTACTAAACGGTACTAAAAAATCAGATTAAGCCTACCCCAATTCAACACAGCTGCATACGCAAAAACAAAACCATAATTCACTTATAAACGCAGTACCAAAGGATAATCTAAAAAAACATTTCATAATTAAATGCACTTTGGCATTGTAATTGCTTGTTGGTTGACACCCTTGCTTGTGTCACCTTTGGATAGCCAACAAATGTATGTTATCACCATTTATTTCCTTTTATCACCAAAGTTAGTGACCATTTGAACACTTTGGAATCAAAATGGCAGTGAATATTATCAAGCGGTAACATTAT
>CAMCYZ010000216.1 GCA_945885545.1 Spirosoma fluviale | reverse complement strand
GAACAGCTATAATTGATAATGCACCTACACCAGAGTACCATGCTGCACCATAGATTATAGTGCTAATGATGAACGCAAAACAAAAAGCAAGTAGGGATAAGATTATAACTAAAGTTTCGGGGTTAAAAATTGTCGAAAGTTATATACTTTGTGTGCCTTGCGAGGCGGCACTAGGCGTGCCCGCTTCTTTTTGCGAGTCATCGCACCGCCGGGTTGCCGGCCCAGTTGAAAAAAAGCCGAAGGTCGGTCCCAAACAAAAAAACACTTTTTTTGCCGCAACGGCTGTCCGAAATGATCCTGACTAGCCGTCCGTCTGTAAATTTCGCCAGCAACATTTTGGGTTTAAAAAAAAACTTTGGAGGCGAAATTTTACAACGGACTGCAAAAAAAATATAAGGAACAATTAGTATTTAATTCGAAAATCATAACTAGATGATAATTAGTAATTAACACCAATTGTTATTTTGTAAGTATTTGATTGTTAGTCTTTTATTTTCCTCCGAAACTTTAGATTATAATTGTAATCAATTGGATGAAATCCTCATGACTTTTCTTCAATTGATAATTTGGTTTTTCTGCCCTTTCATTTTTTTCTATATAATTCTTGAATGTCAGAAAGGGTCTCCAGATTTGATTTTATTAAAGATTTTATGCCATTTAACTCATCAAAGATTTAGTTTGGGTTTACATTATTCATGTTGTTTAGGTAGCCACCAACGTTTTGCAGCTACAAGAAGTTGGCGTTTTCGAAGCACTTTACTGTCAACCAAGCACAAATTATGATACGAAGCACAAAGCTTAATTTAACCACTGAGCCGCCACTTTTGGGTAGGGCTGTTCGAGCAAAACACAAGCGTTAAGACCTCAAAAACCATGCGAAAATGCCTTTTTGGGTCAACGCCATTAAATCGCTCAAGAATTGGCATTTTGTTTGTTTGAACTTAAGACAAACATAAACAAAATATAATGTCAAAAAAAACGAACTAGCAAAAAATGTACAGAGCGACAACCACAACGAATGGCTAGATTGCCTTCAAGAATCTATGTTGGTGGGTAGTTATGCCAACAATTCCATCCGCAACTACCTCATGGAGGTGCGGCTTTTGTTCCAGTTTCACTGCGACAAAAACGCTATAAATACCTATGAAAAATCACACCAACCGATAAGCCACAGGCTACAAAGCGTCTTGAAATCTTTAAAACCCAAAAATCAGTTGATGATAAACCTATGGCGAGGTACGAAACGGACAAAAACTACCAAAGGTCCAGTTCAAGACTATCCGCCGGCCATCGGTTTCATCGCTTGGCCTGCGGCCACTACGAAACCTTAGTTATTGGTGGTAGTTTTTATTATCAGTTGTTTTTTTCAAACCTATCAATGTGTTCAAATAGATTTTCAATGTGTTTGTGTGTTAAAAATGGATTTAGCAAAACTGTCCGCAACCATAGACTATTTTTATATTTTGGCAAAGAGAGAAAGAAGTCGGTTTCTTTCACTAAATAGCTTTGTAGTTTTTCATTCCAACTATCTAATTCGCTTGCATTTAAATTTGTCGGTTCGCCACGAAAACATATTAAATTCATTTCAGGTCTGCTGACCAATTTTAAATAGTTCCTTTTTGAAACTTCTTCTATGAATTTTTTTGTGAGGTCAAAACTGTAGTCTATTAATTGCTCATATCCATTTTTTCCCAAACTCAGTAACGAAAGCCAAAGTTTAACAACTTCTGCATACTTTGTCCCTTGAACACTTATTTCTCCTAAATTGATGTAAGAACTCTGGTCTTTCATATATGGGGCTGAAATTCTAAATTTTTCAACCATTTTGTCAAAATCTCTAAATAAAACCATTGAGCAAGTTTTGGCAACATACATCCACTTTTGAGGATTAAATGAAATAGAATTTGCTTTTTCTATTCCGTTTATTAAATGCTTATAAGTGTCTGAAAAGATGACTGCTCCTCCATAAATTGCATCAATGTGTAGCCACAAATCGTGTTTGTTTGCAATCGCTGAAATTTCATTCAATGGGTCAATATTTCCTGATACTGTTGTACCTGCTGTTGCTACAATAGCAAAAGGTTGTTTGCCTAACTTCAATTGCTCTTTTATTTGAGATTCTAAATCGGAAATATCTATTTTTGAATTTTCATCCGTTTTTACTTTTAAAACGTTTTCTGTTCCAATGCCTATTATCATTCCAATTTTTTGAATTGAAGCGTGTGAATGTTCGGAAGTGAAGATAACTGGCTCTTTTTTAATTGAAAAAATATTGCCATTTTTGATATTCAATTTGGTATTTCTTGCTACAAGTAAGGCTTGTAAATTGGAAAGTGTTCCACCACTCAACATCACACCACCTGCCGAATTCGGCAATCCGAAAAGTGTGGCAAATTGTTTTGTCATTGAATACTCTAATTGTGTAATCACTGGCGACATTTCTAAACTCAACAAATTATTATTTAAAGCTGAAGCAACATAATCGCCAATAATTGCCCAAAGTGTCGGCATACTATCCATATGTCCAATATATTTGGGATTTGCAGGGTTCGTACTCAAATCGTAAAACTCTTGTAAACTTTCTTTTATTTCAGTTTCAGTCTGTGATATATCAGGAATTTGAAAGTGTTTTGTGTCAAAAAGTTGCAAACTTGGACTTGTAGGTTTATTGCTTGCATTGGTTAAGAAGTCCAAAAGCTGAGTTGTAACTTTTTGAATTGTCTGTTCTACCAACTCTCTGTTTGAACCGTTAGGGCTAATAAATTGATTTAATATATTGTCGTCTAATTGCATTTTTTCTATCGTGAAAGTCTTACTAAAATTGCCACCAACAATCATGTTTACGAAACTAGTTTTAGGAGTTTTGTAAACATCTTTATTTGATTTTTAGCGATATTTTTTATAATTTGCTAATAATGAGTTTATTGTCAAAACTATTTTGTTCAGAAATATTCAAAATAGGATTTTTTGGTTCGAACTGTGTCTCCATGTAAAGGATTTGGACTAATCAAGGACGCTCATAAAGAAGCAGAGTCTCTGCTGAGACTCTGCTAAGATTTAATTCGAAAATAAGAAAGTCTTATCCTTGTAATGTTATTCCAAAAAAACACCCCAAATCACTCCCAAACCGCCCCATAATTGGCCTCCCAAAGCTTTTTGTTGAGGTCTTGTAATCGCTCATTCTTAAGTTTGAGGCCTTTTTCTTTAAAGGCTTGCCATTGAGGATCCATTTGGTTTCTCAAATCTATCGAGGGCTGATTGAGGCGATACCAGTCATTCTCGGTTTGGTTGATAAGGTAGAGATAATCTGAGGTAAATTTATTCGGAAAGTTCTCTACATCATCGTACGCTTTTGACTTGCGTTGCACCAAGGCCTCGTCCCAAGTTTTGAGGTCTTTAATCAGTGAATCCACTGCGGCAATCAATTTTGAATCAGCTGCCTTTTTGCTAAGTGTGGTTTTCAATTTGCTCAGTTGAAGCTGTTTTTTATACAATTCATTGATCATCTCATGCATTTCTTTGATGTTGCCATGCATTTGAGCCATGGCTTTCAAATAGTCTCTTTTATCGATTTTAGAATCCTTCAAATCTGGATGCGGAAGCAATTCAGCTTGGGTTTTTAGGGTGTCTTTGTCAATTATCATTTGTATTTGATATTTGCCTTCGGCCATTTTGTAACCTCTGTAACTTCCTTCGATATACACATCGGGTATGCCCGGTAGGGTGTTGGTACGCATATCCCACACAAACCTGTTTAGACCCTTGTTTTTTGTGAGTTTGGGCTCAGCACTTGGGCCTCCATCGTATCTCTTAAAGTCAGGATTGGTCTCCGAGCTCAAGGTCCTTATGGTTTTGCCATTGGTATCCAATATATTCAGCGTAATCTTCTTTAAAGAATCTGTTTTTGATATATAATAGTTCAAAACCAAGCCTGTGGCAGGGTTGATGCCCGCACTTTGGCCTTCGCCCTTAAAATCTGTTAAGCTTTGATTCATAGCACTGCTGCTATTGGTAATCCATTGGTTTTGAGGCACAAATATCTTGTGTTTTTTGGGTGTTTCATTCAAAAGCTGTCTCAGTAAATTCAGGTCGTCTAATATCCAAATCGACCTTCCTGAGGTACCTCCTATTAAGGCATTTTGGTGAATCTTCAAATCAGTTATGGGGCAAACAGGCAGGTTTAACTGAAAGGTTTTCCAGTTGTTTCCGCCGTCGGTAGAGTAGTAAAGGGCGTTTTCTGTTCCAGCAAACAGCAAATTTTTCTGAACATTGTCTTCTCTGATTACCCTCGAAATGCTGTTTTCGGGCAAGCCGTTGTTTATTTTTACCCAAGTTTTGCCATAGTCTGTCGATTTGTAAAAGCCCGGCTTGTGGTCATTGAATTTGTATCTGTTGGTGGCTATATACACCGTAGATTTGCTATTGGGCGATATTTCTATGGCATTTATTTGGCATTCTTCTAGGCCTGCAGGTGTTACATTTTTCCAAGTTTTGCCATTGTCGGTAGTCAATTGTACCAGGCCATCGTCGCTTCCGGTATAAATCACGCCTTTTTCTAGGGCAGATTCGGCTATGTAAGTTAGTGTTCCGTAGTTTTCGGCACCTACGGCTTCGTTGGTAAAAGGTACTCCCGCTTTTCCTTGTTTGGCCTTTTCGTTTCTGGTCAAATCAGGAGAGGCTTCACGCCATGTTTTGCCTAAATCGCTGGTTTCTAGTAGCATCTGTGAGCCGTGGTAAAATACCTTGGGGTCATGAATGCTGCAGATGATAGGAGCATTCCAATTGAATCGGTATTTCATATCTTTGGCATCTTTGCCCAAATACTGTATCGGAGCCGCCATTACATTGACTGAACTTTTGTTTTTAGTGTCTAACACCTCTATAGTTCCTTGGTAGCTACCACCCAAAACATATCTTGGATTATTTACGTCAAATGCCAAAAAAGCACTTTCTCCGCCAGCTGAATATTCCCAGTCTTTGCGTTCGATACCGCTTCCGCTGATATTCCAAGAAGGTATTTTGACAGAGGTATTGTCTTGTTGGCCAAAATAAATATTGTAGGGAAGCAGGTTGTCGGTATTGATTCTATAAGCTTGTGCCGTAGCCATATCTTGGTGCGACCAGCTGTCGCCTCCATTGAAGCTTACCGCTGCACCGCCGTCGTCAGCAATAATCATGTTTCGGCTATTTTTTGGGTTTATCCACAAATCGTGGTAGTCGCCATGTGTGCCAGACATCCTGTTCCAGGTTACGCCTCCATCGGTGCTATTCAAAGCCGGAGCACTCAATACATACACATTAAGGTCATTATTGGGGTCAACAAATAGTTCAATATAGTACCACGATCGCTGTATAAGTCTGTGGTCGCCAGTTACTTGTGACCATTTTTTGCCGCCATTTGTAGATACGTACAAACCACCCTCATTTTTCTCCCAGTCAGCCTCTAAGAGTGCATACACTTTTTGTGGGTTTGATGGACACATGGCTATGGCAGTTTTGCCGAGTGATTTTGGCAAGCCTTCCGTTAATTTCACCCAAGTGTCGCCACCGTCTGTCGATTTATAAAAGCCGCTACCAGGGCCGCCGCTTTTTATTTCCCAAGGTTTACGGCCGTGGTCCCACATGGCTGCATAAATAATTCGTGGATTGGTGGGGTCCATAGACAATTCGCTACAGCCGGTGGTTTCGTTGATGTACAAGGTTTTTGTCCAGTTTTTACCACCATCGGTGCTTTTAAATATGCCACGTTCGGCCGATGCTCCATGAAGAGGCCCTTGAGCACCCACCAAAAGGATGTCTTCGTTTTTTGGATGAATTACAATTCGAGATATGTGTTGGGTTTTAACTAGGCCTATGTTTTTCCATGTTTGTCCTGCGTCTGTGCTTTT
>CAMCYZ010000215.1 GCA_945885545.1 Spirosoma fluviale | reverse complement strand
AAATAGCTTCTGAAATTAGTCAAGGCGTTCATAATCAATTTGAACTTGTATTAGAATTGGCCCATAATGCATATAACGGGAAAAAAATAAAATTGGATTTAATAGCCAATAAAATTGTTTCAACTACAAAAAAAGAATTAATAAAAACAGACAGAAAATGGCTTGGAAAAAAAATAGGGCATCCTAATAAATCTGTATTTTTTGCACCAGATAGATATTGTATTAAACATACTGAGCAGAAATTGAATAAGTCAAAAATTGAATCTAAAAAAATAATAATTGATTTAGTATTTAGTAAAAATGGAGTTAAAAAAAATATTATTGAATATATAGGCAGGCACGGCTATTGCCCAATTTGCAATAATTCTCTTGCAGCTTTGTCTTTTAGGCAAATAAGTCGTCAATTATATAGCCATAATTTTAAGTCTTGGATTGTTTTTCAAAGGATAGAAATACAATTATCATTTTCAAAAATAAACGAAAGCCTTTTTGGCTTAATTAATGACAAAACAAGTCATGCGGCTGGAATTGCATTTATTAAAGATTTTAGCAAATATTATGAAGAAACAGAGAATTTAATAATTCAAAATGTATTAAGTAGCCCATTTATTCATGCAGATGAAACAACAATAAGCATTTTAGGTGAAAATCAATACGTTTGGATTTTTACAACAGGTAAATATGTTACTTATAAATTTTCTAAAAATCGTGAAGCAATTACAGCAAAAGATTTCCTTAAAGGGTATAAAGGCATTTTGATTACAGATTTTTATGCTGGTTATGATTCAGTAGAGTGTATACAACAAAAATGTTGGGTTCATCTTATCCGTGATTTAAACAATCATTTATGGAGTAATCCTTTTGACAAAGAGTTTGAAAATTTAGTATTTAAAATACGAAATCTTATTATCCCAATTATAAACGCATGTAACCTACATGGTTTGAAAAAAAAATACTTATCAAAATATCAAAAACAAGTGGACGAATTTTACAAAACCACTATTTACGATAAAGTTTATAAATCTGAGTTGTGCATTTTATACCAAAAACGATTCGAACGATACAAGGAAAGTCTTTTTATATTCATTTCGAATGATGATATAAGTTGGCATAACAATACCGCTGAAAACGGAATAAGACATATTTGTGTTCAAAGAAAAATATCTGGTTCTTTTGGAGGCAATCAGTTTCCTCATTATTTAAGGCTTGTAAGCATTATGCAAACCTGTAAATTTCAAAACAAACCATTCTTGAAATTTCTACTTTCAAAAGAGAAGAACATTGATAATTTTGCAATTAGACGAAAAAAAGTATCTGAAAATGATTAAATTGCACGATGGAAGCACTGTATACCGACGACCAAATATTTATCCCGATAATCTCGGATTATGGCTTTAAGGCTACCTTTGGCAATGAAGCCAATACGCTGTTTTTGCGAAAGGCTTTGCAAGCACTTATCAAGTCGGAAGTACCAATCAAAGAGGTTAAATTTGATAAAAACACCTTTGAAGGTATTACCCAAGACGGTAGAAGTGGCATTTTTGACTTAGCTTGTACGGATGAAAACGACAATCATTTTATCGTAGAAATGCAATATGGTGATGCCCCGTATTTTGTACAACGCATGAAATTTTACGCCTTGCATAAGTTTAACGCAATGGTAAAACGTGGAAAATTCGATTACGGAACGCTCACGAAAATCTATTGTGTAGCGATTTTGGCAAACGATATTCTACCATATCCAAACTGTCATACCGTTGCTAATCTACGAAACGAACACGGCGAACTTTTCGACAACCAAATGACGTTTATAACAGTAGAATTAGATAAATTTACGTTACAAGAAATTGATTGTCAAACTGATTTACAAAAACTGATTTATACGATGAAAACGATACATACAGTTACCCAACCAACGCAATTTCCTAAATTTTGGGACGAAGAGTGGCTCAAAGTTGCCCTTGACGAATTGGACAGTCGTAAAATGACCCCTGACGAAAAGGCTTCATTGGAGATTTTGATTGCTCGTAATGCAGAGGCTGTTAAGGCCGAAAACAGAAAAATCAACCAAGAGAAAGAAAAATTTGTTGTTAACCTTTTGCAACAAACCGACTTTGAAATAAATAAAATTGCAATACTTGCAGGTGTTTCAGTGGACTTTGTTAAATCTGTTCAGCGACAACTTTCTGCAAAATAAGACTTGACTGGAGAAAAGGCGACAGCCCCCTATAAACTAATATTTCGTCATGCCCGCAGGCCAAGCGATGAAACCGATGGTGTGCGGCAAGTTTTGAACTCCTCCTTCGGTAGTTTTTGTCCGTTCTCGCTATGGGTTTTTCGTTAAGGGATTTTTGGATTTTCAAGATGCTTTGCAGCGTGTAGTTTATCGGTTGGTGTGATTTTTCATTGGTATTTATGGCGTTTTTCTCGCAGTGAAACTAGAACAAAAGCCTGACCTCCATAAGGTAATTACGGATGGAATCGTTGGCATAGCTACCCACCAACATAGACTTGTGAAGGCGATCCAGCCATTCCAGGTGGTTGTGATTTAGTGTATTTTCTGATTATTGCGGTTGGCGTTCCGATTTTTTTGATGTGATATTTTGTTTATGTTTGTCTTTGGTTAAAGCAAACAAATTTCCAATTTTTGAGCGATTTAATAGCGTTGACACAAAAACTTACTCGTATGGTTTTTAAGGTCTTGATGCTTGTGTTTTGCTCTGACAAGGGTTTTGTGCAACGCTGGAAGAGGTGTCATTTTGAACTTTCGAATATCTTTTTTACATTCGTAAGAAAGTTAGTTTTCGGAATGCTAAGCCAGTACTGTACAAAGCCCCGGACGTTATAAGCATTTTAAAGTGACAGAGAATAAACGATTTGACCTAAATATTTTGTAAATTTGGAAAGAATTTAAGACAAAAAACATGTTCAACACAATAGAAATAGACAGAAGTAACTTGACAATAATGGGAGTAAAGTTTTCGGACTTGAAAACCTTAGAGAGCACTGCAAACGCCTTAGGGAGTAATATGTTTGAAGGGTTTGAACCGACACCGAAAGGTGTTGGAATTATACGGGACTATGTGACAGGAAAAATATCACTAAAAGAACTTGTGGTATTTGCCAAAGAAAAAGCCTATGTCTAATTCTTACAAATACATAGACCCTGATTATACCTACACAGACCCAAAGACTGGACTTTTAAGGAATTTACAAGACATATCAGACCCCGATGTGTTGCTGTTTGTTGAGAGCAGTGCTGTAATTAAGCGACTTCAAGTACTTTATGAAAACCCGATAAAAATAAAGGGTGTTGACAGCCTTTTTGAAATTCATAAACATTTATTTCAAGACATATACGCTTGGGCAGGGAAAAAGCGGACAGTTGAAATTAGCAAAGACGGTAAGCAGTTCTTCCCAACTTCGCACTTTGACAATGCTTTCGGATACATTGACCGACTAATTACTGAGTTTAAGAAAATCCCCAAAGACAACAAAAAAATGTTAGCCGAGAAAGTGGCAGAAATTTTAGATAACGTCAATTATTTACACCCATTCAGAGAAGGAAACGGACGAACACAAAGAGAGTTTTTAAGACTGTTGGCTTTTGAAAAAGGTTTGACATTAAATCTTAACCCACCTGACAACAGAAGTGTTTACGAACTATATATGAAAGGGACTATTGAAAGTGATGTGCAGACTTTGACAGAGTTGATTTTTGAACTAATTGACACAAATGACAAATAAAAAAACGGCTTCTAATAACTAAGGTTTCAACGTGGCCGCAGGCCAAGCGATGACACCTATAGCGGGCGGCTAGTCTTGAACTGGACCTTCGGTAGTTTTTGTCCGTTTCATATCTCGCTATGGGTTTTTCGTCAAGTGATTTTTGGGTTTTGAAGATGCTTCGCAGCCTGTGGTTTATCGGTTGGTGTGGTTTTTTATGGGTATTTATGGCGTTTTTAGTGGTAAAACCACACACCTCCCTCTGCCCATCTTTCAGTTTTTGGTCGGATGTTGCTTTTTCAATAAGTGACTAAAACCCTCGGGTGTACCGCCGTGATCATAACTTAACAAGGTGCGTGAAGTGCCTTCTTTGTAGAAAATATTTATAAATGGCTTAAAACAAGTAATTTACATTGACAAATATTCGAATGTAGGAATTCATCCCTCCTGCATCAAGTCTTGTTCTTTTGAAGATATAGTTTTGGAAATAGCGATAAATAGGAAAATTAGGGCATTGTTTGGAAAACTAGTAACTTTTAAGGTACCTTTAAAAAAATGAAAGTACGAGAAGTAATAGCTTACGAAAAACACTTTTAAGAATTTCTTCTTAAACAAACTGCACACAACTCCAATGGAGTTAGCTATATTAGCAACCTGGATTTATTCAACAAAAAAGAATTTCAATGACTGAAAACAAATAAAAACGAAACTTTTAAAAGTAAAATACCTATTTCAGAACCTCCCCCACTAAAGGAAATTTTCTAATTTTTTACCCAATTGTACTTTAGTGCAACTTATTTTTTGTATATTTGGGGTGTGGAAAATAACTTAAAAATAAGGACTACCATATTTTATAAGAATTACTTTCGGGATTTCTTTGTAAAACAACGTGACAAAGTTAAAGCTAAAATTATCTGGACGTTAGACCTGATTGAAGAAGTTCAAAAAGTTCCTGAAACTTACCTTAAACATTTGGAAAACACCGATGGGCTTTATGAAATTCGTGTTCAAATCGGCAATGATATTTTTAGGATATTTTGTTTTTTCGACGAAGGGAAATTGATTGTTTTAGCGAACGGATTTCAAAAGAAAACCCAAAAAACACCGCAAAAAGAGATTGATAAAGCACTTAAAATTAAGGCAGAATATGAAAGCGAAAAATAATAATTTAATGACACTTTCTGAGTTCAAAGACGAACAATATGGAAAAATAGGAACTACAAAAAGAGACGAATTGGAGGCTGGATACGAGCAATTCAAACTCGGAGCAATGATTCATGAAGCTAGACTTGAAAAAGGTATGACTCAAGAACAACTTGCTGAAAAATGCGGAACGACAAAATCATATATATCAAGAATTGAAAATAACATTAAAGAAGTTAGAATTTCAACTCTTCAAAAAATTGTAGAACTCGGCTTTGGCGGACAACTTGAATTGTCTATAAAACTCTGACAACATAGACGATAGAAAAACATCAAACATTTAGCAGAATAGAAGAAAATCCCCACTAAGTAGCAAGTCAAATTGGGCGGCTCGACGTTTCGAATTTTTTGCTATTCTGGAAGCTTCAACGCTTCTTCGGCGAAAGGGGTGCGGCATCAAGGTCTGCAAAGTAGCCACACTGCTGACTTCGGTGGCGTTTTATGTAGGTGTATAAGTAGGTGGCTCTAATGTTTTTTTTAACAGTTTCTTTCCCAAGAATAGGTTCTTAGCCTAAGAAAACCATAAATCTCCGCTTACCTAAAAAAATAATGGGTTGAGTCAATTTATTATTTTCAGCTGTGTGTGTCCCGAAAACTTCCGGGTTTAAAGCTCAGTCGGTGAGGCTTTGTTTTTAGGCTTTTCTTTGCAAAAAAAACTGCCGTTCTATAATTCGTAGCCACCAATTCCAGATGATGTTGTTTGCATTTTGGGCAAACTCTTATGTCTATGCCGTATTTCTTTCGGATGGTCATATACACAGATATCCGCATTTTGGCGGGTGGTGCTGGTAGAATTTTGAAATCGTCCCGGCTATTCCAGGTCGTTGTGGCTTAGTGTATTTTCTGCTAACTGCGGTGAGCGTTCGGATTTTTTTTGACATGATATTTTGTTTATCATTGTTTAAAATAAATCAACTGCCAATTCTTGAGCGATTTAATGGCGTTGACCTTAAAACTTATTCGTATGGTTTTTAAGGTCTTGATGCTTG
>CAMCYZ010000214.1 GCA_945885545.1 Spirosoma fluviale | reverse complement strand
AAAGAATTGTTGAAATACACATAAGGCAATCTATCAATGGTATTTGGGCAGAATCATTTACGAGTAAAGGTGATATAGATTATGAAAGATTTGCTCATGAATTAGCCCTGATGAAAATACAACCACATATCGTCATCGAACAATGTCTGGAAGCTACTTCACCGCATACGATGGATGTGGTAAGTGCACATGCTAAAGATTTAGCGGTCATAAAAGCCACATTTTCAAGATAAAGTGGCTTTTTTATAAAAGAGTATAATTAACCTCCAATACACTTTTAAAAACCCTAAAAGACGTGATTAACAATATAAAAACAATTAAAGGAATAGATGTTTTAGTGGTGGGTGCTGGCTCGGCGGGTTGCTTGACGGCGATGGCAGCTGCTGCTTCTAAAAAGCATAAAGTGTTATTAGTTGAACGATATGGCTTTTTGGGCGGTTCATCTACCCAGATGCTTGATACTTTTTATGGTTTTTTTACACCAAGTAATGCGTCCAAAAAGATAGTTGGTGGATTGCCAGATACGGTTGTTAATGAATTGGATAAACATGGCGAAATATTTTTACGCCCCAATACATATGGTGCTGGTACAGGCGTAAACTATAATCCAGAGCGGCTCAAAAATGTTTGGGATACACTCATAATAAACGCTGGCATTGACCTTTTGCTTCATACAACCTTGATTGATGTCAATCAAAAAGGGGATGGCAATTATGAATGTATATTTTGGAATAAATCAGGTTTTTGGAAAGTAGAACCAAAGAGAGTGATTGACGCATCGGGCGACGCTGATTTCTGTCACTTAGCAGGTTTTGAGTACGAAACGGCAGGTACACTTGAACCTGCACAAAGTATGACCACAACTTTTCGTATGGCAAATGTGGATTTAGAAACCTACGAAAAAGAGGGTGGAAAAAAAAGGCTTGCAGATATTATGGCTTCAACCACCTATCCTTTACCTCGAAAAGAAGGTTCTGCACATGCTATGAATATCCCCAATTGTATTTCTACTGTAGCCGTAAAAGTAGCAGGATTGAACGCTTTGAATATTCATGACCTCACAAAAGCAGAAATTGAAGGGAGAAGGCAGTCTTTTCTTTTTGAAAATTTTTTTCAAAAAGAGGTACCTGGCTTTGAAAATGCTAAAATCATCGGTTTGTCGAACCAGATTGGGGTACGTGAGACGAGACGTGTATATGGTGAGCAACGGCTTACAAAAGAAGAATGTATGGCTGCAAAAATACCACAAGATGCTATCTTATTATGTGGTGCCCCAATTGAAGACCATCGAGAAGATGAAAACGGAGGAAGTGAAACCTTTTGGCAATATATTCCCAAAGGTGGTATTTACGGAGTTCCTTATGGCACTATCGTACCTAAAGGCAGTCAAACCGTATGGGTTGTTGGTCGGTGTTTTTCTGCCACGCATGACGCTCATGCCTCCTGTCGCTCAATGGCTCAAACCATGGCGATGGGTCAATCGGCGGGCATGGCGGCAATACAATCATTAAATACGGAAGCTTCTGCCAATCAATTGGACATAAATATTTTACGAGATAATTTATACAAAAACAATAGTATTTTAGAAGTACCCGATAATATAGCTTTTACGGGTAAAGCGGAATGGAAATTAAACTTTTAGGAAAATGGGATTTTTTAGAACAGTTTTAGGAGATATACCTTCTGAAAAAATGGGAATTTGCGATTCGCACGAGCATATTGTTATTGAAGAAAGCTATCCAACTTTGGGTAATGCAGATTTTTTATTAAATGATGTTGAAAAAATATGTTTGGAACTCTCAGAATTGAAGGCTTTGGGTTGCCAAACGATTGTAGATACAATGCCTGCTAATGCTGGTAGAAATATTTTAAAGTCTGTTGAAATTTCTAAGAAAACGGCTATAAATCTTATTGTTCCAACTGGTGTTCATCTTGAAAAATATTATCCGAAAAGCCATTGGCGGTATCAGTATTCAGCAGAACAGTTGACTGATTTATTTGTAGCAGATATAGAAACGGGTATTGATAAATTTGACTATAATGGACCTATTGTGGAGCGTTCAGAGCATAAAGCGGGATTAATAAAATTGGCTACGGGAGATGAATTGATTACCAAACATCAAGAAAAAATATTTCAAGCAGTTGTAAATACCCATCTCAAAACAGGCGTTCCGATACTTACACACACCAATAACGGAAAACATGCCATTGCTCAAGCGGAACTATTCGAGAAAATGGGTGCAAATTTGAATCATCTGGTTATTTCACATGTCGATAAAAATAAAGATTTGACCTACCACCATGACTTGATGCAAATGGGCGTAAGTGTCGAATATGATAGTGCTTTTAGATGGAAAAAAGATGAAGAAAATTGGACATATACCTTGTTAGAGCAATTATTGCCCCTTTATCCCAAACAAATTACCGTGGGCATGGACGCCGCTCGTAATACCTATTGGAAATCATACCAAGGAAATCCGGGTTTGGATTACTTGCTAACCACTTTTGTGCAGGGACTAAAAAACAGGAATTTAGAAACCTATTTCACTAAGATATTTATAGAAAATCCCGCAAGGATTTTTTGTTTTGAACATTAATTTAAAAATAGTAAAACCTAAAAATATGGCAAAAGTATGTATACTTGGTGGTGGTTTCATCGGTCGTTTTTATGCTGAATCTTTATGTGGCAGACGGAGTAAAGATAGTGTTACTGTAGTTTTTTCTCGTAGCGAATCCTCAGCAGTTCGTTTTGCAAATGACTATTCGGTACTACATTATTTTACCGATATGGAAGCCGCTATATCACATTCAGAGGCAGACATTATAGTTATTGCCTTACCTAATTTTCAACATGAAGAGGCAATAAATTTATGTGTAAAGCATAAAAAAGCCGTGTTGTGTACGAAGCCCCTCGGTAGAAATGCCGAAGAAGCTTTGCGAATGATGACCACATGCGAAGAAGCAGGCATTTTTACAGGTTATTTAGAAGACCTGTGTTATACACCTAAGTTTCTGAAATCCTTAGAAAGTGTTAAGAATGGTGCAATTGGTCGGGTTTTATGGGCAAAATCAAGAGAAACCCACCCTGGTCCACATTCGGATTGGTTCTGGGATTTGAATTTAGCAGGTGGCGGTGCTATTCTTGATATGGGCTGTCATTGTATCGAAATTTCAAGGAGCTTTATAGGAAAGGATATTAAGCCAGTTGAGGTAATGTGTTGGGCAGATACCCAAGTGAAACCTATTGATGCCGAAGACCACGCAATCGGTCTTGTAAAATATGAAAATGGAGCAATCGGTCAATTTGAAGTTTCGTGGACATTCAGGGGTGGCATGGATTTAAGAGATGAAATAATGGGAACAGAAGGAACTATTTGGCTTAATTCATGGCTAAGAACTGGTTTTGAGATGTTTACAAGTGGCGAAGCAGGTAATTATGTCGTTGAAAAGGCTGAAAGTTCAAGCGGCTGGCAGTTTCCAGTTGGTGATGAAGCCCACGAGCTTGGCTATCCAAATATGTTTATTGATATGTTTGATGCCTTTGAAAATCAAACCGCTCCGAGTGAAACATTTTATGACGGCTACGTTGTAAATTCAATTATAGATGCTGCCTATAAATCTGCTAAAACAAAACAATGGGAACCAGTAAATTTACCTATTTGGCGTGGGCAAACTGGACTTTCAAAACCTTCTGTTTTTAAGGAATATGACCAAGAACATTGGTTTATTAAAGATGAAATATTGCCCAATGGAGATAAAAAAGTTATCTTAAAGAAAAAAGTGAGCGGTGAGATTGTGGAAATAGAAATATTGAAGTCATAATTTTTCAATAAATTATTACTATTCAAATGAAAATATTATCCGTCCATCTTTAGTTTCAAAATCAAAAGTTCGTGCCAATGATAAAATTCACATCGATTTAATAAAAACTGATAAATATTATCGTAATATATGCATAAAAACACCAATACTATGGAAAACAAAATCTCTCGCCGACAAGCAATCCAAAATACTGCGGTATTGCTTGGTGCTGGTTTAAGCTTCTCCTCGTTCATTCAAAAATCAAGTCAAGATGGCTTTCAAATTGGTGCTTGCGATTGGTCTATCGGACAAAGTGCCAATGTAAATGCTGTTGAAGTTGCCTCAAAATTAGGGCTTGATGGCGTGCAGATAAATATGGGAATGCTTGCCAATGATATGCACCTGCGTGATTCTAAAATTCAAAAACAATATTTGGAGGCTTTTGAAAAATATAACATTAAACCTTCGGGCTTTGCTATCGGAGAGTTGAATAATGTTCCTTACAAGTCAGATGACCGAACCGACCAGTGGGTTTCAGATGCTATTGATGTAGCGAAAGGTTTGGGCGTAAAAACCATTTTATTAGCCTTTTTTGCCAATAATGACCTTAAAAATGACGAAATAGGTACTCAGAATGTCATTAAGAAACTCAAAAAAGTGATGCCAAAAGCCGAGCAAGCGGGCATTGCTTTTGGCATAGAGTCTTGGCTAAATGCCCAAGAACATTTGTATATCATCAATGAAGTGAAATCTCCCAACTTGAAAGTTTATTATGATGTGGCAAATTCCAACCACATGGGCTATGATATTTATGCCGAAATACGTGAGTTGGGCAAGCAAAACATGATTTGTGAATTTCATGCCAAAGAAAATAATTTTTTGTTAGGTACAGGAAAAGTTGATTTTCAAGAAGTCAGAAAATGTATAGATGAAATCAATTATAAAGGCTGGCTGCAAATCGAGGGAGCTGTGCCAAAAGGGCAACCAATGTTTGAAAGTTATTTAGAAAACAGAAAATTTTTAAAATCTATTTTTACAGCATAAATAAACAACATGAAAAAAACACTACTTATCGGAGGAATAATTATTTTTTCAACGACACTTTATTCATTGAAAATGCCGTCTAATAATTATTACATAACTAATTTTAAAGAAAAAGACATGGCAATTGAAGCTGATTCTAACAAACTTTTTTGCCCCGATGATATGGAAATTTCACTGTGGGCAGAGTCGCCGATGTTTTATAATCCAACCAATATTGACATTGATGCACGAGGGAGAGTTTGGGTAACGGAGGCTGTCAATTATAGAGATTTTATTAACAAACCAGCTACTCGCCTCAACCATGAAAAAGGTGAACGAATAATGATTTTGGAAGATACCGACCAAGATGGAAAGGCTGACAAATCGACGGTTTTTGTAGAAGACAAAGAAATGATTTCGCCTCTTGGCATTGCCGTTGTTGGCAATAAAGTTTATGTTTCGGCTGCACCTAATTTATATATTTTTACAGACGAAAATGGTGATGACAAAGCCGATAAAAAAGAAGTTTTTTTGACTGGTTTTGGTGGAAAAGACCACGACCATTCTTTACATTCAGGCGTGATGGCTCCGGATGGACAGTTTTTCTTTAATGTGGGAAATGCTGGCCCTCATATTGTAACTGATAAAGCTGGCTGGAAGCTTCGTTCGGGAAGCATTTTTATTGGTGGAACCCCCTATAGCGACAAAAATCAAGGAAATCAAGTATCTGACGACGGTCGAATTTGGGTAGGTGGCATGGCTTTAAAAGTTGGAAAAGATGGCAAGGGCTTGAAAGTTTTAGGGCATAATTTCAGAAATTCCTACGAAGTAGCGATGGATTCTTACGGAAATATGTGGCAAAATGACAACGATGACCAAGTGATAGCTTGTCGCACAAGTTTTTTGATGGAAAATGGAAACGCAGGCTATTTTTCATCGGATGGTACTCGAACTTGGCAAGCCGACCGTCGTCCCAACCAAGATATATTTACCGCTTCATGGCATCAAGATGACCCTGGAGTTATGCCTGCTTGTGATAATACAGGAGCAGGTTCGCCCACAGGTTTTCATGTTTACGAAGGAGATGCGTTTGGTGAAAAATACCGAGGAATGCTATTAAGTGCTGAGGCAGGTAGAAATGTAATCTT
>CAMCYZ010000213.1 GCA_945885545.1 Spirosoma fluviale | reverse complement strand
CCGGTGCATTTTCTAAAACATAATTTAAAAATGAATCAATATCTATTTATGAAGCATTTAAAACTATGGTTACGCCCTCCAAGTCGTTTTTTATAAAACCATTTAAATTAAACTTTTTGGCTGCTCTAGACACAAAAGGCCTGAATCCTACTCCTTGAACAATTCCTTTGATAGTTATCAAAAAACTTGAAATTGAAGTAGAACAAGGTTCCTTTAATGTGAGCGTTTGTTCCATTTTTAATTTATAGTCTCTAATACCGATTGTTTCTTATTCTCTACTTTCTGAATCAACCATTCGCACCATTCATCTATTCCTTCACCATTAAGACTTGAGATGGTGATTACCTCCAAGTCTGGGTTAATATCTCGGGCGTCTTTGGTTACTGCTTCTACCGAAAAAGGCAAATACTGCAATATGTCTGATTTTGAAACCAACATCATTTCACTGGTGAGGAACATCCTCGGATATTTTTTGGGTTTGTCGTCGCCCTCGGTGCAGGCAATTAAAGTCACCCTAAAGTCTTCGCCCAAATCAAACGCTGCCGGACAAACTAGATTTCCGACATTTTCAATGAATAGTAAATCTACGCCATCTAGTTGCATGAAAT
The DNA here is from genome assembly GCA_945885545.1 of Spirosoma fluviale. Classification (GTDB taxonomy): domain Bacteria; phylum Bacteroidota; class Bacteroidia; order Cytophagales; family Spirosomataceae; genus Leadbetterella; species Leadbetterella lacustris. The sequence continues at coordinate 5,399 of CAMCYZ010000213.1, read as the reverse complement.
CTAAAGCCTGCAATACCATCTGGGCTTCGATATGACACATGCCACCAGTGACTATTTGCAAACTGTCTATACCTGCTTCTCTGATTCTGATGGCGTCTCGCTCCGTTTCTGGATCTCCAACCAATACTGACATTTTTATTTTGTCTTTCAACCTTCGGCCAGTTTCCTGCATCAAGGTGGTTTTACCACTACCTGGCGACGAACAAACATTGATAACCAATGTATTTTTAAGTCGGTCTCTGATAGCCTTTGCTACAAAATCGTTGGCTTTGAGTAAATGCAAGGTGGTATTGTCGCACTGAACAGAGCCAGTGGGCATTCTATTTGACTTAGGGGTTGATTGGTCCATCGGTTTTTAATTTTTAATCTTCAAATTCAACTTTACTTATGAGCAATTCTTCGCCCTGCACTACATTTCTACTTGGTTTACCGCAGCTACAAATAAATCTGTATTGTTCTACGGGGCTATTTTTTTTACAGTCGTCGCAATAAATAAGAATGGGCAACACTTCCACTTCCAAAGAAACGTTTCTGTACTCTGGCTGGTCGGCTTGTACTGCCTCAAATGCATTTTGCATTAAAATGGGCTGAACATTAGAAAGGATTCCGGCCTTCAGATATATCTTCTTTAATTTTTTTAAATCTTGAGGAAACTCATCTTCCAACGTTTTAAAAATATTTCTTACCAAGGAAATCTCATGCATTTGATTCCAGAATTTTTCTCTTTTCTACTTTAGACAAATTTAAGTATTTAATCTTCCAGATGATAGGTTTTTATCTGGTTTAGAAAATTTTTTCTAAATTTAATATATTTTGCAAATGCCTCTTTGCTTCTTCGAGCAATTTTGGGTCAAGAGTCAACTTTTCTATTTCCTTGGCTAGGCTGGCCATTTCATCAAGTAGAAGTTGGCCATCCGTGGTTTCGTTTTGAGTAACGTACAATGCCGCTTCCAAGAAATTCAGGATAGTTAGGGCTCGTTCGGTTGGAAAATCTTCTGCTGTTCGGATTTCTAAAGATTTACGATAATAACCAAGTGCTTTAGCACAATTGTCAGATTTTACACCTTCTGGATATTTGGTAAATGCATTGCCATAATTATTACAAATCATTGCAAATTCATATGGATGAGTTTCTCTCGTAAAATAGTCAAGAGCTTGATTGAAAGAGCTTATAGAAACCGCTGCCCAAATACTTTTTTTCTTTACTTCGTCAGGAATTTCGGAATAAATGACACCCAAATGGTGTTGAATTTCGGCGAAGACTTCGGGCGTATCGTATTGAGTAAAGACCTTCAAGGCTTGCAAATAAGCATCCAAGGCTGGCCTGTAAAATTGAGGACTGCCGTTTTGAGCCCAAGTAAAAAGCAAAACCCCTTTGCGATATTGGGCGTTGGCCAGCAGCTCAGGAATATTTTCGTCGCTGAGGATATTGATGGCCCTAGTGATATAGCCCAGAGATTCAGAAAAACTATTTTCAAGGTTAGAAACGTGCGAAGCATCAACTAACAAAAGGGCGATTTGAATGCTATTCGCTTTCTCCTCGTGATATTTCAAGACTTCCCAAATGGTATTTTTGGTCTTTTCTAATAATTCTTGGTTATAAGGAACCACCAATTGTTTGATCCAGATGGCATACTGTATGCTCAAAAGTTCGAATTTTGCGTCTTCAGAAATGTGGTCTTCTAGACTTTTTGCCAAGATTTCATCGGCTAAAACCAGATTATCACTATCAAGCATCAAAGTAGCATAATGCTTGCCCGTAAAAGCCCTATACTCTCCATTGGGTGCTAAATCTAATGCGTTTTTATAAAATCCTTGGATTTGGTAAGAGCTAAAATACTTTGAGCAATTTCCATAATGAGCCAAAATAGCTTTGTTATGGGCATTTTTATAGGCTTCAGAGATTTTAAAAGGATGGTTTGGAAAATCTTCTGGTAAATCTAAGGCAATGTTATTTTGTAATCTGTTTAGCAAATCTATGTCAAACAAAAGACCAAGATTATTTGCAGCGAAATGATATGCTTTTTCGAAATTATTAAGGTTTAAATAAACCAAAGCCAATAAGTTCAAATCAGAATATTGAATTTCGTTAGAAAACAAAAACGGCGGATTTTCATCTGACCATTTAATTGGAACTTTGATGATTTGATGCTCTACTATTAAAAAACCCTTGTCGTCGCTCTGCTCATTCAATAGTTTTGCAAAAACAATTTCATTTAAGTTCGGCTCAGAATCTATCAAAGACTGAATCTTGGCCAAATCGCTCTTTTCCGTAAATATAGTAATCATTATAGCAGTAAAGGGTTTTATACTTTGTTGAAATTTTAAGGTTTATCTTTTAATGTCGTTAAGTTAAGCTCCTATTTTAAGTCCCTCTCCCTATGGAAAGGGATTTAGGGTGAGGTTATAGAGTAAATTAACCTTAAATAAACGACATCGGTCTATCTTTTTTAATTCTCCAACTGAATTTCAATTATACCGGTATTTTTTATTTGATAATTTAAGGTTCTGTCCGTTTCATCCAGATCGTTGTCCATCAATAAATCTCTAAGAAATATGGTCTTGTCCCCATTGGGATTTCTTAGTTTTAGGGCTGTCCAATTGGTCTTGTGTAATTTCGAAAAAAAAGCCTTTGATTGTGCTGCTATAAGCAAAGTATTCCGTTCTGCGTAAAATACCATATTTACTTGTTCCTCATTTCCAAATAGCTCCGTCACAAGATGGCTTTCAAACAACAAATGACCAGATTTAAGACTTAACATATTACCGCTTTTCGAGTTGTAAGTTTTCAATAATTAAATCTATTACTTTTTGTCCGGCGTTTTTTACATCTTCAGATATTTCTATTTCCAGCTTCAGGTTATCTACTGCAATCAAGTACACTTCAATATCGCTAGGGTAATTTGTAGTTAGTATTTTTTTTGCATAGGAAAGAGCTTGGTCCCATTTCAATCCATGTAGAAAGACCATAGGGTCATCTTGGATGGCGGCGTCAATCTCTGAGGCGGGCAGCTTGTACAATGTACCTGGAGGTTCATTGGTATTTATTACTGCATCTACGATAACAATGCGGTTGTGCCCTTGGAGTTTAAACAAAACCTCAAAAGCCGAGGTGCCCATATCGAAGAGGCTGATTTCTTCATTTTCTTCATCAACATAAGCCCTGAGTTGGTCTATTACAAAACAGCCAATGCCATCGTCGCTTCTGCAAGGGTTTCCAAAACCCATTATAGCCGTTTTATTCATCAAAGTTTAGGTTAAACCAAAAGGTGGATTCTACAACCAAAATGGCTAAAAAATCCACCTTTCAAAAATTAAAATCTATTTTAGAGCTTAAACTTAGCCAATTCTGTACCACTTTTGGCATCATGAGCATGTACTGTGCACACCAAACATGAGTCAAAAGAACGGGCTACCATACCTACTTCTACTGGATCATGCGGATCCTCGATTTCCGTTCCTTCCAATGCCGCTTCTATTGGACCCGGATTTCCCTTATCATCATTTGGTCCGACATTCCAAGTAGTAGGAGCCATTACTTGATAGTTTTTGATGACACCGTTTTCTATTTCAATCCAGTGAGCCAAAGCACCACGAGCAGCTTCGGTTGCTCCGAAACCTTTCCCATCTCTTTCGGTAGGCTTGATATAAAAATCACCATTCAAGTCAATTTGTCTCAACCACTCATCTATATAATCATACAAACGAGGAGCTTCATGGAGTCTTGCCAAGGTTCTGGTAAACACGCTAGGCCCTAATTTTTCCATAATATCCAAGAACAACGGATCTTGAATCTGATGTTTTTCGTTAGAAGGATTGGCATTCATAATCACTCTTGACAGTGGACCGGCTTCGGCCGCAAATCCATCATATCTAGGTGCTTTTGACCAGCTATATTTCGAATTAAAGTCTGTATTCAATAAATTTTGAGACGGCATCGGTGTTGGAAGCGGTTCGTTCCAAGGGTGGGCAGCCGCTACATCTTTATACCAAGCATGACCTACGTGTTCTTGAACATTCAGATGGTCAAAATTATGGAAATTTTTACCATCATAAAATCCTCCTGGGCTAATAACCGCATGTTGGCGTGTTTCTATTTTAGGATTATTCCAAAGGTCTTTGTGTATGTAGGTACCATAAGCTATAAACTTACCCACACCTTGGCCAAACTTGTGTAAGCCAAACTCCATCCCGGCCCTAATGAACAAACCCAAATCTGAATTCTTCTGACTTTCGTTTTCATCCACCCAAGCCAACATGTCTTCCCAAGTTCTAATTTGCCTATATCTTTCGATTGAGCATCCCAAAAAAGTAGTTTCTAACCAATCTTTCCTGAATTGGTTCATAATTGCATGAGCTCTTGTGATATCCTTTAAAGTAGGAGCACACATTACCCCTCCAGGTACCATATAGCTTGAGTGCGGCCACTGTCCCCCAAAAATTGCGTAGACCTGTACTGGCAATGCACTGGCAGTAACGCCACTTTGGAATGAGGTCCCCACATAAGCCGACCAACGCTTTACCACTTCTGCATAAAGGGGTTGATTTGCAAATTTCTTATTTGCCATATCAGTAGCAAAAATGGCATAGAACCATCTTGGAATACTCTGAATGGTTTCACAGGCTTGACCTAATGCCCTTAGTAAAAGAGCATTAGGAGTTAATTGCGTTTGCCAAACGGTATCCAATGCTGATGAAGCACAATATAAATGCGAACCGCCGCAAATTCCACAAATACGTGGTGTAACTATCAGACCAGACTGTGGGTCTTTGCCTTCCATAATTTTCTCAAAGCCTCTGAACATAGCTGCCTGAGTGTGAGCACGGGTTACTACACCGTCCTCCATAAAAACTTTTACGTCGAGGTCGCCTTCTACACGACCTACTGGCGATATATTTAATTCTTTTGAAATTGCCATTTCTATGATGTTATAAATTTGGTTAATAGAGATGATTAGATTGAACTTTCACTGTGGCTTTTTACTACTCCCACTGCAGATTCTGCCATATGCATGGTTTTTTCGAAACCTGCCCTTAAATAATAACCTAACTTAGAGTTACCGGCAGGTACATCTTGAGGAAGGAATCCAAGGTATTTCAGTGTTTTGAATACGCTGCCTTTTTGCAAATCGTGATGAGGGAAACCAGGCTCAGTACAACCCAAACAAGGGTGATTAGCACGGGTTTTGCTCGACTGACGATTCCAAAGAATACGATTACAGCTCGCTCTGGTCATTGGCCCTCTACAACCTACTTCATAAAACAAGCACCCATTCCCTCTTTTACCAAAGGCTCCATCTATTTTGTTGGCAAAGTTTACGACATTGGTACAACCAGTTTGTACAAAATCAGTAAAGAACGTACTTGGTCTGTGGTATTCATCAATTTTTATGTCGCCA
>CAMCYZ010000212.1 GCA_945885545.1 Spirosoma fluviale | reverse complement strand
ATTTTAGTTTCAAAAATATTTGATGAAGCCGACGAACCAATCGTATTTACAGCCTTCACTTGATAGAAGTAAGTTTTACCAGCAGAAACAGCATTATCTGTATAGGTGGTAGTGTTTCTATCAAGTTTTTTCAGCTCCACAAAAGAAGTATTGTTATCAACTGATCTTTCTAATATGTAGTTTTCTTCTTTGTTAGAATCGTCATACCATTTTAAATTTACTTTTGCCGCAGAAACAACACCTGAAAGTCCGTATGGAGCATTTGGTTTGGCCGAATATGGATAATTTATTGGTTGAGTTACAACATAGGCTGATTCTCCATAAAGGTAATTGCCAGCTTTGATTCTGTAAGTGTAATCAACACCCTCTTCTATAGGTTCATGTTTAAAAGTGTTGTTACCCTCTTTTATTTGACCCAAAGCCATAAAGTTGAGGCCATCTTTGCTCACTTCAATTACAAAATAGTCTTCGTCCTTGGGGGCATGATCCCAACTTAAGCCTATGGCAGAATTGTTAACAGCATCTTTGAAGGCAACACCTATAAAATTAGTAGGCTTACTGGAAGGGCCATAGGTATTATCGACACCATATCGGTATTCGGAAAACAAGCCTTGTACGCTGAGAGAGAAAACATAATATTCTACTCTTTCGTTTGGTTTCAGATCTTTTATTAAAATTCCACTGGAGTTAGGATAGATAATGTCGTAAACCTTAAATTCTGTTTCTCCTTCTCTTTTAATCTTGATGTAGTACGATTCCCGAATATTTGCATCACATCCAAAGTTCTGCTCTGGGTTTTCCCATACGATGTTCAATTGGGTATCCGTTTTATTTACTGTACTTGACATAACATTGATTGCTGGAGCAGGTGGAGCATTTGGTTTAATTAGGACAAATAGCCCGGCTGATGGCGTTAGGCCCGAGATGTTTTCAGCATAAATAACATAAGTGGTATTTATCCCCGGATATAAATCTGAATCATATAGACTTCTTTCATGGCCAGGAACATCGCGATAACGGGTGAAAGTTGTTCCGTCAAATGATCTAGTTATGACAAAGTTTGTAACCTCATCTCCTCTTTCCGGCATTTCCCAAGAAATTCCAACAAACTTGGCACAGTTGTTTTCCAGCTTAAGAATAGGGGCAACAGGTGCAGCAACTAAAGTGGTTATTGATAAAATATTAGACCAAGAACCTAGATTTGAACAACTTGCTACTACAGCACACCCAATTGCTCTAGCTCTTACTTGATAGGCAGTTTTAGGTACAAGGCTGGAAGCCAGAAAATTGAAAACACTATCTGGTGCTACCACATTGGATGTTGTATCACCACCACCAATAACTTCAACCTCAATAGCGGTTTCGGAAGGATTGGTGTCGGTAATTTGAATCATAAATGAGTTAGCAGTTTTAGTGGTAGGCAAATCCACCAAAGTTGGAGCTGCCAATGTTTGGGCAAAGACCCCAAATCCTGAAAATATCATTGAAAGAATTAAGAAGATTTTTCTCATGATTTAATTATTTATGTACGTTAAGATTTATTCATCGTAAATATAATGTAGAATGTAATAATTTCTATCATCGTACTTGATAATTTACAATAAATTTATTTTACGGTCTTTTTTTTACGATTTTTTCAACATTTGGTATAATAATATTGTGTTCTTAGCTGATTTTACGTCATGGACTCTCAATATGTTCGCACCAGCGAAAAGCGTCTTTAAGTGCAATTGAGCGGTTGCTTCTAAGGTTTCGGAGCTATCAATTTTGAGGAGTTTGTAAATCATTGACTTTCGTGAAATCCCAATAAGGATGGGATAGTTTTCGTTCTCAAAAATGGATAGATATTTCAACAAATTATAGTTTTGCTCTATTGTTTTAGAAAAACCAAAACCTGGGTCTATGATAATATCCTTGACTCCGTTTTTTCTTAAAAAGTGGGCCTTTGAATAGAGTTGTTCTAATATTTGACATTGTAAATCTTGGTAATTCGTATGTCTTTGCATGGTTTCAGGATTTCCCCTCATGTGCATCATTATATAGGGGTAATTATTCTTGATAACCAATGGGAACATCTCAGAGTCCAAACCCCCGGCAGAAATATCATTGATAATTTTTGCTCCAGAGCGAATGGCGGAATGGGCGACTTTGGACCTAAAGGTGTCAATGGATATTGTTATATTTCGAAAGTTTTTGCTTAGGACTTCTATGGCTGGAATAACCCGGTCAATTTCTTCGTTTTCCGAAATATCAACAGCCCCGGGCCTAGACGAATATCCACCAATGTCGATGATAGTGGCTCCATTTTCGAGCATTTCATTAGCTTTTTTCAAAAAATCTTCATCAAAAGGATTAAATCTACTATCTTTGTGGAAGGAATCGGGGGTAATGTTAATTATTCCCATGATTATTGGTTCTTGTAGGTCAAGTAATTTGCCTCCTATATTTATCGTGTCTTTCATAGTTTGCAAAAAAAACTAAAAATATTGGAAAATATCAATGTCTAACACAGAAATTGAATATTCAGAAATAATTAACAGCTGTTTCGAAATTTTCTCTAAGAAGAATTCAGATTACGGGACTTCTTGGAAAATTTTGCGTTTGCCGTCGATAACGGATCAAATATTCATCAAGGCCCAAAGAATAAGAACGCTGCAAGAAAATGGTTTTTCAAGAGTGGAAGAGGGTCAGGTTCCTGAGTTTGTTGGAATTGTCAACTACTGTGTGATGGCCTTGATTCTTAGCAGCGGTGGTGAAACCGGCGAAAGTCTTGCAGAACTACAGGTATCATACAGTTTGGAGATTAATGGGGTGAAGGAGTTACTTTTTAACAAAAATCACGACTATGGTGAGGCATGGAGAGAGATGAGGGTTAGTTCAATGACTGACATCATTCTCATGAAGTTGCTCCGTATAAAGCAGATAGAAGACAATAATGGTCAAACATTAATTTCTGAAGGAGTAAGGGCTGGTTATCAGGACATTATTAACTATTCTGTTTTTTGTTTAATAAAATTAAAAAACGTGCAAATACAACAAATTCAACAATAAATATGAAATTTCTAGCAAATTTGTCAAGAATTCTGGTTGGGTTAGAATTCATTTTCTCCGGTTTTGTGAAGGTCGTGGACCCTTATGGAACTGGATTAAAACTTCAAGAATATTTCGAAGTCTTTGCTGGTGATTTACCCGGACTCGCTCCATTTTTCAATGGTCTTGCCTACAACGCCCTAGGAATGTCTTTGGTGTTTTGTTGTTTGGAGCTGGTTCTAGGTGTGGCTTTGGTTTTCAATTTCAAAATGAAACAAACATCATGGATGGTTTTAGGATTGATGTCGTTTTTTACTTTCTTGACATTCTACTCGGCCTATTTCAATAAGGTAACTGATTGTGGATGTTTTGGAGATTTCCTGAAATTGAAACCTTGGGATTCTTTCTTGAAGGATATAATAAGTATGGTTTTTATCTTGGTCATTTTTGCATACCGCAAGAAATTTGTAAAGTCAGAATACGGCACTCCAATGGTTCTTATTGCTACTATTTTTTCAACTGGTATAGGTGTTTATGCTATTAGATATTTGCCGATTATAGACTTTTTGCCTTATGCTATTGGTAAAAGTATTCCGAAACAAATGGAGCGTCCGGATATTAAACCTGACCTGAAATATGTTTTTCTGAATAAAAAAGAAAAAAGAGAGATAGAGAGTAAGGAATATCTAGCAGATACTAATACTTATAAATATATTTCTTCCAAAGTTCTAAATGAAGATTTGTTGAAAGCCAAAATAACAGATTACAGCATTGCTGATAGTGCTGGTAATGATTTTACACAGCAAACTTTTGAAGGAAATGTGTTATTTATTGTTTTAAAGAAGAAAGATGGTTTAGAGGAGTTGGATTTTGGTTCTATTAATAGTTTAGCGACTAAGGTTTCCAAAAGAAAAATAAAACCTATGATAATTACTTCAATAGCTACAGAGGAATATTTGGCTTTAGCTAAAGAGAAGAATATTGGGTTTGATTTTTATACTTGCGACGAAAAGGTATTAAAAACCATGGCAAGAAATAATCCGTGTTTTGTGTTGTTAAAAGATGGTGTTGTAGTAAAGAAATGGAGTTACAACAATATACCAACCGCCAATCAGGTAAATGAATTGATAATTAGTACTAAGTTTTAAGAATGACGACAAATATTTTTATGTTGGGGATGCCTTCCTCAGGAAAAAGTACCCTTGGAAGACAATTAGCAAAAGAATTAAACTACGATTTTATTGATTTAGATAAAAAGATTGAGATTTCGGAGGGAAAGAAAATTAATGAAATTTTTAATTTAGAGGGGGAAGATTATTTTAGAAAATTAGAATCGGACCAACTGAAGAAAATTGAGGTCAATAATAAGTTGGTTATAGCAACTGGAGGAGGAACACCCTGTTACAATAACAACATGGCTATAATCAAAGAAAACGGAATCAGTGTTTTTTTGGATGTTAAGCCATTTAAGTTGGAGGAAAGGATGCGTAACTCTAAAAAGAATAACAGGCCACTTTTTAGTTTAGAAAGTGACTCCTTGTTAGATACTTTGTTGAAAACCTACGAGTCGAGAATAGAAATCTACAAGCAAGCAGATATAGTGATTGAAGGCGATACTGATGCAAATACAATTATGTGGATTCTGGATGCCCATTTCAGAACTTTACAATAAAACAATGGGCTGAAGAGGGGATAGAGATTGGTACCGTCTTTCAAACTACTATTTAATAAATTTTTTTTCACTTTTGAGATTTGATGTTTTAAATCTTTTAAGTTACTGTTGACGAGGGTATTGAATATCTTTTCGGTATTTGTTTTTATGATTTTCCTAGTGGCGTATTGTTACGACGTCTCTTTGAATTTTCAGAACTTCCCGATTGCGGACGACTATGAGGCTTTCTTTGACTTCAACAATGAATTCTTTGCACTTCAAGGCTTTTGGGAAAAAGTCGATTTGGTGTTTTCCCAACATAATGAACACCGAATAACCACGTTAAGAATTATTAATCTAACATATTTGTATTTTTCTGGAAAGGTAGACCTGGCTCTTTTCAGAGTTATAGGACTCTTGTTTTATATTTCGTCAATGACTTTCTTGTATCTAGAAGGAGAGTTTAATTTTAAGCGTTTCTATTTTTTTCTGCCCATACCTATATTAATGCTAAGTTTTGCATACGCTGAAATTTATTATTTGGCAATGGAATCTCTTAGTCATTTCCCGATGATATTTTTTACAATAGCCACTATTTACACTGCTATTAGTAGGAAGTTTACTTTTTTGCCGCTGATTTTTTTGTTTTTTGGGGTATTTTCAAATGGAAACGGAATATTGTTAATGCCTATAGTGCTTGTGGGTTTGGCTCTGCAAAAAGAATTCAAGAGGTTGTTGATTTGGTCGATATTTTCGATTCTGATTTCGTTTATATATTTCTACGACTATGAATCTGGCAAAAGTGTTCTTAGTTTAGATATAATCCCGTACCTACTAAAGGTTTATCCAGTTTACGTGGGGGGCATTGGAGGTTTCGGTTCGTTAAAATTAAACTTGGTGCTTGGTGTTTTGGCTCTGACGTTAATTTTATTTTTTGTTATTTTCAGAAAAGTCCATAAAAAGGAATTGAGTCTGACCTTGATGTTGTTTTTCTATTTGTTGACTTTCTTGATTATATCAATTAAAAGGAAGGAATATGGTACTGAGTTTTTACAAAGGGGAGCTTATTTGATAAATAGTGTTATGATCTTTACACTTCTTTATCTCTTATTTTTTAAAGAGTTTCTAAGGCCCAGGAAAGTCGAAAATAGTTTCAAAAAAGTTTCCTTGTTTTTTGCAGTCATTGTATTAGCTGGACTTGCCTACCAAATAAAAAACTATAGAACGTGGATAGAAACCTGGCTTAACCCCCTTTAAACTGGACAGATTTCAATTAATTGATTAACTTGCCTTTGGAACACAAACTGACTTCTGAGAGGGATCGTCATTCATGTCGATTCCTTTCTCAAGTAAATATTTATAAGGGCTTTTATACCCAACTCCAGAAT
>CAMCYZ010000211.1 GCA_945885545.1 Spirosoma fluviale | reverse complement strand
CAGCCAAGATTGGCCCATTTGCGGGTATCAGCATACAAATTATCGTAAGAAGGTTGCCCGCCTTCGGTTGGTGAACCTAATTTATCCGTAGATGCATTTCTCCAGACACCAAATGGACTTATTCCGAATTTAACCCATTTTTTCTCTTCCGAAATGGCTTTTGAAATATCCTTTATCAGCAAATTGATGTTTTGTCTTCGCCAATCACCGATATTATCAAAACCACTTCCGTACTCTTTGAATGTCGCGGCATCGTTAAACGTTTCGCCTGCAATGATATAGGGATAAAAATAGTCGTCGAAATGAATGCCATCCACGTTGTAGGTTCTAACCATGTTTACCACCAACTCCTGTATGTATTCTCTAACCGCAGGAATACCGAAATTATACAACTTATACCCGCCGTAAGAAACAAACCATTCAGGTTGAGTTTTTGTAATGTGGTCTTGTGTAACATTTTTGGCATTTATTTTTGTACCACGATTAAGGTTGAGCCAAGCATGAAACTCCATGTTTCGTTTGTGGGTTTCTTCTATCATAAACCTCATGGGATCATAATATGGCTCGGGTGCTTTGCCTTGTGCTCCTGTCAACCACTCCGACCAAGGCTCGGTACTGCGTGCATAAAAAGCATCTGAAGCAGCCCTAACCTGCACAAAAATTGCATTGAGTCTTATTTTTTTATGACTGTCTAATATGCTTGTAAATTCCTGCTGTTGCTGTTCTGAGTTTAATGTTTTTTTTGAAGGCCAATCAATATTATTAATGGAGGCCACCCATGCCGCTCTAAATTCACGCTTCGGTAACAATACTTCGTTGGAGGAAACGGAAAACTGCCGTTGTGGTGTCAACTTGGGTGTGCATTGCCCTAAAATAACAACTACAATTAAGAGCAATAATCTAGATTTCATGTTCATAGCTTTGACCCACAAAATTAGTGTGTTTCTATTTCAAAAAAAACACTTTTCGGAACGGAATATTTTTTTGTGTAACTCCCTGAATACAAATCTTCAAAGGCAGTTGTATATTTTGGCCAATAGTAATTTCTGTCAAACCTTTTTCATTGGTCAAAATCTCAGGATTCCAGTAAACGGTTGGGATATTCTGAGCATCGGCCATTTTAATACTTGCGGGCATAAAAACATCAGGGGAGTTGTAACCCACCACCGAAGCTTTGGTAAAATTCTTGCCTTCAAAGTCGGCCTCTGTACTTTTTTTATCTTTCTGAAATACCGATATAATACCATTTTTGCCCAAATCGCCATACATGTTAGACATTCGAGCTACTATTTCTATTCGGGCAATGTTGTTTGGGTCCACTGAATTGATTGACCCCATCGGTACGCCATCTATGAGTATCAGGGCGGCATTGGAGTTGAACACAGAACTTGCACCTCCCCTCAGAACGAAATTTCCGCCTTGCATTTGAAGACTAGGGACTTTTTTAAGAATACTATTTTGAATTCCAATAATTCCATTATTTCCATTCAATTCAGTTCCTTCCACCACATAATCTGGGCGACCATAAAGCATTTTTTCCTTTTTAGGCTCCTCATCTTTAGTTTCAGCCATCACCAAATTAGTCTTCACAACATCCTCAAAATAAGTAGTTTGCGATACTGTTTTCTTAAAACCAAATTCGGGAAAAATAGAATTAACTACTGGATAATTAAGGTCATTCTTAATTATAAAAATAGGTTCTTTGAGTTTCTTAGAAACGGGTTGCAGGTAAACATCGGTTTCGCCATAAAAAGTTAGACTATTAAACACAAAATTGCCGTTGGCATCGGAGTTAGTTTGGCTAAAATTCTGAAGATTATTGACAAAAATATTGATTTCTTCCTTCATTGGCATGCGTTTTTTGTCCAAGAAAACGCCTGTTAGACTAAGTCCGTTTTCCATCAAAAACGGCTTATTCATAGGTTTATCAATATCTCTAAGACTCAGATTTTCGGTAATTCTAGAATTCAAATCAAACTCCGGCATAAACTCCGGATTGCCAACAGCTAGTGAGAAATTAGCTCCAATAGCGTTTCCTACAAGATCTTGAAAAGTAAATTTCAACTGACCTGTTGATTTATCGAAAGATTCAACTTTGGCCACAACTCGCTCTTTTTCACCCTCAAGTTCGGTTACAGATTTTGTAATCTCAAATTTTTCATTTCTAGGCAAAAGAGGAAAAGACTTAGAAAAAAGTGGTTTTGAGAAGTTTCGCATGTAATTGGTAAAAGTCCGTAAAGTATAAACTCCAACAGGAACTTCTTTTGAAAAAGACATATTTCCATAAGCAAATCCGTTTGAAACTTCTAGTTTTTGGGTTTCTACTATCTCTTTCTTCTGGTTGATTAACTGTACATAAAGCACCTTGCTGGCTGTATCTTTGGCGGCAAAAGAGGTGTAATTTAAATACGCCTTAAACCAAAGTTTGTCTCCCTGATAATAGGCTTCTCTGTCGGTATGCAGATGCACGGCCTCTGCAAAAGGTGGTTTCTCAAACCTTAAGAAATAAGCTTCATTGACAGAACTTTTAGGGTCATAGTCTGAAGGTAACATACCTGAAACTTTCAGATAATCCATATCACCCGATACCACAATATCATAAGGATTTAAGGGCACGCCTTCCATATTGACATGCACATTGTTGCCACGGACTTGCATCCAGCTGATGCCGTAATCTATACCTTGATAAGTCCGCAGCTCAGACTTAACAGACTGATTATGAATCTCTAAATTGCTAACAACATATATTTTCTTCAGTTGCGGGCTTTTTCCCAGACCTACCATTTTGCTTGATTCGTATTCTACAACTGACTTCCCCAATTCCGCATCAAAATTATCAGTTCTGATACCGTTGGAGCCGATCTTGGGTACAAACAATGAAAAACCAGCCTCAGACAACTTACTATCTAACAATGACTTAAACATAAACACGGGAGATTTTTTATACGAAAAAGCTCTGTTAGCAAACCACTCTTCAAGTTTAGCTTTGTTTGTAGGGGTCATTTCTGTGAAATACACATTTCCACCAAGTCTGTGCATATCTTTGCCCACAAAAAAGTCAGTTAAATCAAAGGTAATGTTATAACCCAAAGCGAGATTTTTGATTTTTATAGGTTCGAGAGCCTTGGCATAAAAACCATCTTCCTTCTCCTCAAAATCAATCACCCAAGCGTTTTCTATTTCACATTTATCGGCAAAATTGCTCTCGCCGAGAAAATAAGTTTTGAACTTTTTAAGTTGTTTTTCCCATTTTTTGTCCCTTTTAGATTTTACCTGCACTTCTGTGAGCAAATTATCAGATGGAACCAATTCAACGTCGATACTTATCGTTTCGCTATCTTTCGCAACGATTTTTTTAGAAACAGATTTGTACCCGACATAAGAAAAAACAAGATCAAACTCCCTTACAGTGAGATTATTAAACTGATAATTTCCGTCTAGATCTGAGTTTGTGCCTATAGTTGAGCCATTTATGAAAACATTGCAAGAGGGCAATCCTTCCTTAGACTGGGCATCGACAACTTTACCCTTAATTGTAATATTTTGCGAAAAAGCAAAGGGGTGAAAAACAGATAGAGTAAAAGCGAGAAATAAAAGCTTCTTCATGCGAGGAATTTTTCGGATTGTAATTCTAATATCGTTTACTTAAGGCTTTTTAACTCTAAAACCTCACCCTAAATCCTTTTCCAAAGGAGAAGGGCTTAAAATCTAATTTCAAATAAACGACATCGGATTGTAATTTCTTAACTTAGAACGACAAAAAAAGTCATTTCTTGAAAATAAACTCAAATAATACCAAAATATTTATCCAAAGGTACTAAATGCATAATAATTGACATTCTAAGTAAATTATCGGTCAGAAATTGTTAATTTTGCACGATTTTTCAAGAAAACCATTAAAGAAAACCATGCTTTTAAGCGAACAAGAAATACTCAGAAGGCAAAAAAGAGAAGAATTGATGAAGTTAGGAATAGAGCCATACCCTGCGGAAGGCTTTCTTACCAATACCAGCTTGAGGGATATACTCAAACACTGGAAACACAATAAATTCGACTTCAAAGACGTGAGTGTGGCTGGTCGTTTGATGAGTTTTCGAATAATGGGTTCGGCCTCTTTTGCTGAAATCCAGGACGAATCTGCTAGAATACAATTGTATCTAAACAGAGACGAGATATGCCCTAGCGAAGACAAAACCATGTACAATACGGTTTTCAAAAAACTTCTTGACATCGGTGACATTGTTGGCGTGAACGGCTTTGTTTTTG
Organism: Spirosoma fluviale; assembly: GCA_945885545.1. Taxonomy (GTDB): domain Bacteria; phylum Bacteroidota; class Bacteroidia; order Cytophagales; family Spirosomataceae; genus Leadbetterella; species Leadbetterella lacustris. The sequence continues at coordinate 1,812 of CAMCYZ010000211.1, read as the reverse complement.
AAACACAAACCGGGGAGATATCCATTCATGTGAAGTCATTCAAATTGCTTTCTAAATCATTAAAACCACTTCCTGTTGTAAAACGTGACGAAGAGGGCAAAATACATGACGGCTTTACAGATCCTGAACAAAGATTTCGTCAGCGTTATGTGGACTTAATCGTCAATCCTGAAAACCGTGATATTTTTGTAAAAAGAGCCAAGATAATTAGAACCATGCGTCAGGTTTTTGACGACAAGGGCTGGTTAGAAGTAGAAACCCCGATTTTACAGCCAATTCATGGCGGTGCTGCGGCAAGACCGTTCAAAACACATCACAATACGCTAGATATGCCTTTGTTTATGCGTATTGCCAACGAATTATACTTAAAAAGATTAATAGTTGGAGGTTTTGATGGTGTTTATGAGTTTGGCAAGATGTTCAGAAATGAAGGAATGGACCGTACCCACAACCCAGAGTTTACGGCCTTAGAATTCTATGTGGCCTACAAAGATTATAACTGGATGATGGAATTTACGGAGCAGCTTTTCGAGAAAGTGGCTTTGGCAGTACACGAAGACACCAAATTCCCTTTTGGCGATAACATTATAGATTTTCAAGGGCCATTCGAAAGGCTTTCTATCATAGAGGCCATAGAAAAGCATACAGGCGTAAATGTTGACGCTGCCTCAGAAGACGACCTGCGTCAGAAATGTAAAGAATGGGGCATGGAAATAGATGACACCATGGGTAAGGCCAAACTAATTGATGAGATTTTTGGAGAAAAAGTGGAAGACCATTTGATTCAGCCAACTTTCATCATAGACTACCCTGTTGAGATGTCGCCGCTAACCAAAAAACACAGAAGCAAACCTGGTTTGGTGGAACGTTTTGAGTTATTTGTAAATGGCAAAGAAGTGGCCAACGCCTATTCTGAATTAAATGACCCGATTGACCAAAGGGAGCGTTTTGAGGAGCAAATGAAGCTGGCCGAAAGAGGTGACGAAGAAGCTATGGCCCTGGATGAAGACTTCATTAGAGCCTTGGAATACGGAATGCCTCCAACTGCAGGAATTGGTATTGGAATTGACCGATTGACTATGATGTTGACCAACAATGCGAGTATACAAGAGGTGCTATTCTTCCCACAAATGCGACCTGAGAAAAAAGTAGAAATAGCAACCACAGAAGATTACGTATCAGCTGGCGTGCCTGCAGTTTGGGTACCTGCCTTACAAAAAATGGGCTTTTATACCATACCGGCATTGAAAGAGGCCAATCCAAACAAAATCTTCAATGACTTAGGCGGAATGCGTAAAAAACTAAAAATTGACGAAAAAATGCCAAGCAAAGAGGAAGTCGAGGCTTGGATAGCATAAAAGAAAAGGCTAAAAGCAAAAAATCAGCGATTCTTTTGGGTCGCTGATTTTTTTATGCTTATAATTTTTACTACCTCTTCCCAAAAAACTTCTTAGGCTTTTTATTTTCAGATGTTGAACTTCCACTGTGAGGCGAACGACCTCCGCCACCTTGTACATTGGGCTTTCTAAAATTATTATTCTGAGGTCTTCTGTATTCTGATTTTGAGGGTGCTATTTCTTCCTCTTCGGTCGGTTCGTAGCCGGTCATGGTTTCTCTAACAAACTTCTGACCGAGCAGTTTCTCTATTCCTCTTAGGAAATCATATTCTTCGTTGCAAACTAAAGAAACGGCTTCACCTGATGCTCCTGCCCTACCCGTACGGCCAATGCGGTGTACATAATCTTCAGGGACATTTGGCAGTTCGTAGTTTACCACATGCGGTAAAAGTGGAATATCCAAACCTCTGGCAGC
>CAMCYZ010000210.1 GCA_945885545.1 Spirosoma fluviale | reverse complement strand
GGCTCATTGTATGTTATCGACTGGCACAACATTCTGATTGGCCACATGCAGCACAATGCCCGCGACCCACTACGCGACCACGTGCATGGCAGAGTTTACAGAGTTACCTATCCTTCAAGACCATTGGTTACCCCAGCCAAAATAGACGGAGCAAGTATAGAAACCTTGTTAGATAATCTTAAGCTACCAGAATACCGCAGCAGATACCGTACCCGCAGGGAGTTGAGAGGTAGAAACCCTAAAGAAGTTTTGCCAAAAGTGACTGCTTGGGTGGCCGCATTGGACAAAAAAGCCCCTAATTATGAGCATAATGTTTTAGAGGCACTTTGGGTTACTTGGGGTATGGGCAAAGTAGACCAGAAACTCTTGAAACAAATGCTGAAAGCAAAAGACTATCATGCACGTGCAGCAGCGGTGGAGGTTTTAAGATTTACAACGCATCAAGTGGCAGATTATGCACTTTTGCTTACTCAGGCAGCACAAGATGAGAATAGCAGAGTGAGATTGGATGCCATAGTGGCCGCTTCATGGATAGGAAAAACCAAAGGTTTATCGGTATTGGCAGCAGCCGAGAAAAAACCATTGGACGACTGGATGATCCATGCTCACAAAACTTCCGTGGCTCATTTGAGCGGAAAAGCCGTAGTTAAAGAAAAGGCTGTAACGGTTGCCAGTGTTTTAAAAGGCAAAGACTTAGAGATGTTTAACCTAGGAAGAGAAATTTATAACAAAGAAGGCTATTGTGGTACGTGTCATCAGCCTGACGGAAAAGGACTACCGGCATCAGGATTTCCTCCATTGGCCGGGACAAACTGGGTGAAGGGAAGTGAAGAAAGACTTATAAAGATAGTTTTGAATGGTTTGATGGGAGAAATAGAAGTAAACGGCAAGAAATTCCCTGGTCAAGTACCTATGACTCCCTACAGCGGTTTACTAAATGACAAGGAAGTGGCAGCCGTAGCTACTTATGTGAGAAATTCTTTCGGAAACCAAGCGTCGGCTATTCAAGAAGAAAAAGTGAAGCAGGTAAGGGCGGCCACAGCAAAAAAGAAAGATTTTTATAGTCCGAGGCAGCTGTTAGAAATGCATCCAATGGAAAAATAACGTAATTTTGTAAATGAATAAATTTAGATTGTTTGCCTTGTTAGGCGTTGTTATAATTTCAATGGCCTGCGGAACGAAGAAAGTAAAAGAAAATAAAATGCAAGAAGCAGAAGAAGTACAGATAGAAAATTACATTAAGAAGAATGCCATAAAGGTGGACTTCAAGTCTAATAGTGGCTTGAGGTTCATCTTGAATCAAGAGGCAAAAGAAGGAATGTCTCTAAAACAAGGGCAGTCGGTAAAAGTAAAATATTCGGGAAGATTACTCAGCGACAAGCAATTTGATACGGGATCTTTCAATTTTGTTTTGGGTGTTGGGCAGGTCATTACAGGTTTCGACGAGGGCATAGCCAAGCTAAAAGTTGGAGAAAAAGGAACACTGATTTTCCCATCTTCAATTGGCTATGGAGCAGCAGGAGCAGGAAGTGATATTCCACCAAACTCCCCTTTGATTTTTGAAATTGAAGTTTTAGCAGCAAAATAAAAAGATTTTCCTAAATTATTCTTTATGTCAATTTAGGAAAATTGCATTACACCTGCTCTTTTTTGAGCCACTTTTCGGCATATTTGGGCTTATAGTTCTGCATTTTTTCTAAAAGTGCATCTATGTTTTCGTCCACCACTAGCAGGTCTCTATTTTCCTTTTTCAAGAAGCTCTCTTCTACCATTACGTCCATTTGTTTAAGCAGATGGTCGTAAAATCCGTTTACATTTAATATCCCCACTGGTTTTTGATGAAGACCGAGCTGACCCCAAGTTAGAATCTCAAAAAGTTCGTCCATACTTCCAAAACCGCCCGGCATGGTGATAATTCCGTCTGACATTTCTTCCATTTTGGCTTTTCGTTGATGCATGGTTTCTACCACAATCATTTCAGTCAAGTTAGGATTCGCCACTTCCATTTTTACTAAAAAATCGGGAATAATACCAATAGCTCTACCGCCAATTTCCATAACGGTTCTGGATATTACGCCCATAAGGCCTACATTTCCTGCACCATATATTAAAGTGATATTTCGATTATTGAGTGCTAAGCCAAGTTTTTTGGCTGTTTCTACGTAAATTTCTTTATTTCCTGTGTTGGCTCCGCAGTAAACTAAAATTGATTTCATTGTTATTGACTAAAAAGGGCATAAGTTTCTCAAAAATAAGCTAATTTGATTTTGATTTTGAAGGAAATTTCCAAAATACTACTTTTGTATTTTTTGGCTTTGTATTTGCTTTATTTTGTATTTCACTAAATAATTATTGGCCATAAACATGCTAATTGAGCTTTATTGGCAATCGGACTTACTTTATTGACAATTATGATTTAGTAACCAATGCCTTTTAGTTAAGCTCAAATTTTAAGACTCTAATCTGCGGAGAGGTCGGATTTGCGTTCGGCACTGCCGTGAGGATTAATGTGAAATAAATTCTGTAACCAAACGGCATTAAATCTTAAATTAAAAAATGGGGTTTCATTTACAGAATAAAACCCCATTTTCGTTTTAATTACTCTACTTTTTTCCTCCGTAAGTTATCTTATAAATAGTTCCGCCCAAATCATCACTTACATACAAAGCACCATCAGGGCCTTGTGCCAATCCGCACGGACGATGTTGGATTGGGCCGGTTGGTTTTACCAAGTCAGTACCCGCAAAATTGTCCGCAAAAATCTCCCATTTCCCACTTGGTTTTCCATTTACAAATGGCACAAAAGCCACTAAATATCCTTTTTTCAATTCGGGAGATTGCCCATGAAAAGCGATAAAAGCACCATTTCTATATTTGGCAGGAAACATTTTTCCTGTATAAAAAAGTAAATCATTTGGCCCTAAATGTGCCGGGAAAGCAATAAGTGGGTTTATTGCTTTTTCACCGCCCGTCATTTTTCCATCACCGCCATATTCTGGTGCAACGATTTTCTTTTTCTGAAATTGATCGTAATAAACATAGGGCCAGCCAGCATCATCGCCTTCTTTTAGCTCATAAAGTGTCTCGGCTGGTATTTCTTGACTTTGTTTGGGCGTATAATATTGCGGATAAAAATCATGAAATTGCCCACGGCCATGAATCGTAGCAAAAAGCGTATTGGTTTTATTGTTCCAAGCGGTTCCCACGGCATTTTTTATTCCAGTAGCATATCTTTGGCCATCGGCAAATGTTTGGCTGAGTTTATCGGCATGAAATTTCCAGATACCTCCCGCAGAATCCAAAATTGTACAAGGCATCATACCTTTTCCGGTGCCTTTTTCTCGGCATGGGTCGTTGGGAGAGCCTATGGTGACATACATATTATTGGCATTGTCTAACACAAACGGCTTGGCATTGTCACGACCTTTGTCTTGAAGGCCTTCCACCAGTTTTTCTGGGGCATTTGGATTGATAACTTCCTCTTTTTCATTGAGTTTATATCTAAAAACCCCGGTGTTAGATGATGCATACAGATAACCGTTTTTTATGGTTATACCCGTGCCAGGATATTCACCAAACATCTCTGTTTTGTCTATTTTTCCGTCTTTGTTTTCATCTCGAAGCACCACAATGCCTTTTCCGTCTTTGAGTTTAGATAGTTTGGCATAGACTATGCCAGTTTTAGAAACCGTCAAATGGCGAGTAGCACCGAGCTCTGAGCCGATAATTGTAGCCTTAAATCCGGATGGAAGCGTAATTTCACTTTTGGGAAGTTCGGTTGGGGTTTTCTTCTGAATAAGTTCAGAGGGTTTAAGAGCAAGCATACCTAACACAGCCATTACGGCCAAAATCAAAGTTTTTTTCATGTTTTTAAGGAAGAATAAATGTTTTATAAAAGTAAATGGATTTTTTGTAAAACCCACACATATTTCTTCCAAAACCAACTTTAGACTTTAAAAAAACGAAACGCCTTCTAGGTTTTCTTTTACAGATTTCGGAATTTCGATGTTTAAAAACCTACAAATCGACGGGAAAATATCAACTACAGTCAAGCCATCTTTGAATCTTGGGCTAGTCGGTTTTTTATTCGTGGCTATCCAAGTTTCGCGTTCTCTGTCAGACTGCCCACCATGGTTTTTGCCTGTTTGGGCGTCTCGACCATGGTCGGTAGTTACTATTACTAGCCAGTCTTCTTTGTAGTTTTTTTCTCTAAAACTTACGGCCTCGTACACTTGACCAATCAAATGGTCTGCGTGTTCAATCGATTCGTAGAAAGTTTTGCTGTCACCATGATTGTGGCCCATGTCATCAGTAAATTCTAAGTACAACCACGATACGTCAGGGCTCTTAGTTTTTATAGTTTCTGTAGCTTTTTCGGTTACGAGTATGTCAATATTTTTAATGAAATTCTTATTTTTATCGTGAGGAAATGCAACAGTATCCAATTCATAACCGTCATATTTAAAGTCTATCATTAGGTTATTGGTGGCTGTTAGTCCTTCGCCCAAGAGTTTGGTGCGGTTGTCAAGCCAAGTTGAAAATATTCCAAGTTTAAGATTCGGGTTCGCCTCTTTTGCAACTTTGAAAAAAGTAGGGTAGCTGTAGTTTGGGGCTTCTATGCCGTTTCCCCATACATTGTGCTTGTTGGCCCAAGTTCCCGTCAGCATGGAGTTGTAGCCGACTGCCGATATGGTCGGCGATTCTGTTTTTCCACCTTTTTCGCCACCCACATAAGCTTTACCAAAAGCACCTTTGGAGGTAAGTTTATCTAAATTAGGTGTGTTTACTTTGGTAATAACATCGTAAGGAATGCCATCCAACAATATCACAAGCACCTTTTTTTGTTGGGCGAAAGAAAGTGTGAAAAAGAAAAGATTGAATAAAAATAAAGAGACGCCTGTTTTCATATATTCATAATTTATTGCTAAGTCGCTAAGAAATAATCATTTCTCTGTGTGTCTAAAATCCTTGTCATGTATGTTTCATTTGAGATTTGAAAATTTCGTCAAATTAAGATTAAAAAAAAGACAAAAACCTAATACGAAAACATTTAATACAAAAATAACAGGTTGGTAAATTGATTTTGGACTTGAATAAATGAAAAAAGGAGGTCAAAAGACCTCCTTTGTAGCGGGAACAGGAGACTAGCCGTCCGCCTCGCCTCAGTGCCCTTCAGTTTATGTCCCTAAAGAGAATAAATAAAAAAAGGAGATCAAAAGACCTCCTTTGTAGCGGGAACAGGACTCGAACCTGTGACCTTCGGGTTATGAGCCCGACGAGCTGCCAACTGCTCCATCCCGCGATATTGGACTGCAAAGGTAAGATAATTTTTTCTATTATCAAGTATATTTGTAAAAATAATATAGGTTAGTCCCTTTTCGAATGTCCAAAACACCTCAAAAGATTCTCGATTTCACGCCTTTCGCATTGATTATTAGAGTCCTAGCTATACTGATTTTATTCAGTATTTCTCGGGTACACTTTTATCTGAGCAATGCGTCCTTTTTTTCTGGAATTAGTTTTCTAGAGGCATTTCAGATATTTAAAGGTGGAATCAGATTCGATATAGTAAGTGTTTTGTATATCAATCTACTTTACATTCTGCTCAATATCATACCAGGAAATCACCACAAGTCAGTTCTTTTTCATAAAATATCAAACCTTATTTTCTTTATTACTAACGCCATAGGTCTTTTGGCCAATTGCATTGACGCCACCTATTATCAGTTTAATCTGAGGCGGTCCACCTTTACGAGTTTAACAGAGCTAAATGACATGAATAATCTTGGTGACTTGTTTTCAAGTTTTTTGATAAGATATTGGCAAGTTTGGGCGGTTTGGTTGATGTTTTGGGTAGGTCTTTATTTTATAATCAAGTTTTTACAGCCCAAAAGAAATTTTGATGATAAACATACACAGTTCGACTTTGCATTTTTATCTGTTTTTGTGATTGTGGCCGGGCTACGTGGGGGCGACTTGCATCATGCTACCCGTCCGCTTGGGCTCAATCATGCGGGTGAGTATGTGAAAGAGGCCAATCAAGTAGCATTGGTTTTCAATACACCGTTTACAATTTTCAAAA
>CAMCYZ010000209.1 GCA_945885545.1 Spirosoma fluviale | reverse complement strand
CTTTTCTTTTGTTCTTCTTAATTCTAACCAATGCAATTATGCTGAACAAAAGGCCAGCAATGCCTAGAAAGACAGGGTTAAAAATTAGTTGTAGTTGAGCTAGTGCACGGAAAAAAAATAATCCCCAAGATAAAATAGCCAACAAGGAAGAAGAGAATCCAATAATAGATGAGAATTCATATTCAGATTTCTGGATCTTCGTGCTATCACTTGCAAAACCTGCTGTGCTGTGTACTTTGATAAGGGAATCAAGCTTTTTAGGGTTTTGGAAAGAAGTTTCCGTTGTAGCAAACGACAAATGAGAAAGGCAAATGATGCCGAAAAGAGTTAATAAAATGAGGTATTTGGTATTAATAACAATAGAATTTTTTTGCTAAAATAGTGATTTTGCGATGCACAAAATGCGAAACAACAAACTTATTCTAAGGCAATTTCCTCGCGAGTAAGTTTTATGCCTTGAAACTTTTTAATGAAATATCCTTTCCCATACAGATAAAAGACCTTAACATAGCGTATCTGCCATAAAAAAAACGCATCAAACAACCCTAGCGTCCCAACGTCTTTGCGGTAAAAAAAAACGCATCAAACAACCCTAGCCTCCCAGCGTCTTTGCGGTTAAAAAAAATATAACAACCCTAGCTTCCCAGCGTCTTTGCGGTAAAAAAAAATATAACAACCCTAGCGTCCCAGCGTCCTTGTGGTAAAAAATACGCTTACCCTAACAGCACTAAAAGCCGAGTTACCCGTCAGTTTATCAATAACTTTTTCGTCTGAAAGATCATTTATACTTACGCCAGCATATTTTTCAGCAATATTGAGTTTGGTTCCTTTTCTATGATGTCCATAGCCATGCGGTATACTTACCACGCCGTGCATTATGTCAGCACTAATTTCAACCGGAATTTCTACTCGCCCAACTCTTGATGTCACCACTGCGATTTCGTGTTCTTTTAGTCCTAAAAGTCCTGCATCGACCGGGTTAATCAGAAGCGTGCACCGATTTTTGCCTTTCATGAGCTTTGCAGAATTGTGCATCCAAGAGTTGTTGTCTCGCAAATGTCGGCGGCCAATTAACCAAAATTGTTTAGGATCAATAGCAAATAGCTCATGTTTAGCATCTAGCAAACGAGAGAGATCCTTGGCCAATATATCAGGACAGACATTTATTTTTTGTTCAATGCGATTCTCGGCAATGGGTTTCAATGCTCCGAGGTCTATACCATGTGGATTTTGTTTCAAAACCTCCATCGAAAGTTGGTATGGGCCGTATTTCAGACCCATATCTAGTTTAACTTCTGGCGGAACAATAGCTTGATTTTCGTCTAAAAACAGGTTGCGTAATTCTTGAAAAATTTCCCAATCATATTTTGCTCCTTCGGCTTTTTCAAAAAGCGGAGGGCTATATTTGGCTGTATTTCTTATGGCCAACACAAGAAAAGTAAGGTCATAGTGCGGGTTTTCAAGTCCCGTGGCAGGCGGCAGAATCAAGTCAGCGTAACAGGTGGTTTCGTTGAGATAAATATCAAAAGAGACCATGAATTCAAGAGTTTCTAGGGCTTTTTCTAGTTGTACGCCGTTTGATGTGGATAAAACGGGGTTTCCACAATTGGTAAACAACATTTTTATTTGCCCATCGCCCTCTGTCAACATTTCTTCAGCCAAAGCAGCCACTGGCAATTCACCAATAAATTCAGGATATCCACTAACACGACTTTTCCATCTCGAAAACCTGTCTTTAGGTTTAGCGTTTCCAATAAAATCTACGGCTGGTAGCGTAAACATTGCTCCTCCTTTTTTGTCGAAATTGCCAGATTCGATGTTGATAACATTGATTAGCCAAAGACAAAGACCACCAAAAGCTTGTGTCGAAACGCCCACTCTGCCATAACAAACCGCAGATGGCGAATTGCAGAAATCATTCGCAATTGTCCTTATGGTTTCTTTTGAAACACCAGTTATTTGTTCAATGTCATTCAGGTCAAAATTGTTTATTTCGGTTTTTAGTTTTTCAAAACCCTCAAAAATGCTTTCGTCTAACGTTGAATTTTTCAAAGCCAACATTTCCTTAATCAAACCAATCAGCAAGAAAGCATCGGTGTTGGGTTTAATAAAAAAATGCTCCGAGGCGTGTTTCGCCGTTTCAGTTTTTCGAGGGTCTATTACCACATATTTTCCACCTCTATTTTTAATGGCTTCAAGCCGACGTGCTACATCAGGCACACTCATCATGCTACCATTTGAGACAAGCGGATTACCACCGATGATGAGCATATAATCGGTATGGTCAATATCTGGCACGGGCAAAAGCATCGGATGGCCATACATCAGCCACGAAGCAAAATGATGGGGGAGTTGGTCAGTGGAAGTAGCCGAAAACATATTTTTGGTCTTCAACAATCTGAAAAACTCTGTAGCAAACATCGTGGTGCCAAGGTTATGAATAGTTGGATTGCCTTGGTAAACCGCTAGGGCATCACGGCCGTATTTTTCCTGAATTTCCTTTGTTTTGTTTATCACCAAACTGTAGGCTTCATCCCATGAAATTTGCTGCCAGCCGTTTTCGGTCTTTTTTATGGGATATTTCAACCTGTCTTTGTCTAAATATATATCTTTCAGGCCATTGGCTTTTGGGCAAATATGCCCTCGGCTAAAATTATCCTCAAAGTCACCTTCTATTTTTAGTATTTCTGAGTTTTCATGGGTAATCTTCAAGCCACACATGGCCTCACAGAGATTGCAAGTTCTGAAATGCGTTTCCATTGATTTTTAGGTTGATAGGAAAGCAAATTAGTTATTTTTTGGGAATTAAAGACTTAAAATAAGGTTTCGACTAGACAAGTACCTATTTTTCTTTAATTTCAATCCTACAATTCAACCTCAGAAATGAAAAAAACATCTTTTTTAATTATCACAATGCTCATTGCAAACCTCTGTTTTTCGCAAGAAACAAAAACAATCAAAGTAGATTTTAACAAGCCTATTGGTAAAATGCACCCCTTTTGGGCGTTTTTTGGTGCTGATGAGCCCAACTATGCCTATATGAAAGATGGCAAAAAGTTACTTTCAGAGCTTTCGGCATTGAGTCCTGTCCCAGTGTATTTTCGTGCACACAGTATGCTCAATTCTGGCCACGATACACTTACCCTCAAATGGGGATCTACCAATGTTTATACCGAAGACGCTAAAGGAAATCCAGTTTATGATTGGACCCTTGTGGATAAAATATTTGATACATACTTACAAAAGGGAATAAAACCTTTAGCTCAGTTTAGTTTTATGCCAGAGGCACTTTCTACCAAACCACAGCCGTACGAACACGGTTGGAAGCCCGGAATGCCCTATAACGATATTTATAAAGGCTGGACTTTTCCTCCAAAAGACTACAAAAAATGGGCAGATTTGGTGTATGCTTGGGTAAAGCATTCGGTAGAACGCTACGGAAAAGCGGAGGTAGAAAGTTGGTACTGGGAGCTATGGAACGAACCCAACATCGGCTATTGGAGTGGTACGGTGCAAGAATATTGTAAACTTTATGATTATACGGCTGACGCCGCCAAAAGAGCTTTGCCTACCATCAGAATGGGCGGACCAGAAACCACAGGCCCCAGCTGGGCAAAAGCGGCAGACTTTCTGAAATATTTTTTGAATCATTGCAGCACTGGAAAGAATTATGTGACAGGCAGAACAGGCTCACCGCTCGATTTTATAAGTTTTCATGCCAAAGGCTCACCCAAAATTGTGGATAATCATGTGCAAATGAACATGGGAACACAGTTGAGAGATATTTCTGAAGGATTTAAGATTGTCACGTCTTTTGAGAAATACAAAAAATTACCCATAATCATTGGCGAATCCGATCCTGAAGGCTGTGCAGCTTGCGGAATGAAAACCAATCCGCAAAATGCCTACAGAAACGGTACAATGTATTCGAGTTACACTGCCGCATCTTTTGCCAGAAAATACGCTTTGGCTGACCACTTTAAGGCCAATCTTTTGGGAGCAGTAAGCTGGTCTTTTGAGTTTGAGAATCAGCCTTATTTTTATGGATTCAGAGACTTGGCCACCAACGGCATAGACAAGCCCGTTTTGAATGTTTTCAGGATGTTTGGGCTGATGTCGGGACAAAGAGTGAGCATAAGTGGCAACCAAAGTTATACTTTCGAGATGGTGCGTGATTCTAGTGTAAGAGGAAAAAATGCGGATATTGATGCCTTGGCTAGTAAAGATTTAAATTCGGCAGCTGTGATGCTCTGGAATTATCACGACGACGACGTAAAAGCCCAAGATGCATCTATCGAAGTGAACTTGTCGGGCTTGCCAAACAAAACTATCAATTTGCAACATTATAGAATTGACGTTGAAAATAGCAATTCTTATGAAGTTTGGAAAAAAATGGGCTCCCCAGAAAGTCCTACCAAAGACCAAATTACTATTCTTGAAAAAGCAGGACAACTAACACTTTTGACCTCACCAGCTTATCTAAAACCTCAAAAAGGCCATTTGAAAATGAGCGTAATTTTGCCCAGACAAGGCGTTTCTTTGTTGAAGATGGATTGGTGAGATGCGGCTATTTCACCTCGCTGATATGATATTCTTGAATCAAAGCTGGTTTTTCGGGAGAAAGCGTGAAACTGATTTTAATGTTTCCGTTTTCTCCTTCTAGTAGAAATGAGCCTCGAAGTGAATTTTCAGGCAACATTTCGCCTATTTTGTTTATTTTTCCAGCTTTTTGATAGATGTCTTCGGATTCTTTTCTGAGGCTTTTTGTGAAATAATCTAGAAAGAAATTTTCGGCAAAAATACCAGACGCTTCGGCCTTATCCCATGAAGGAAGAAGCGAAACCAATTGGTTTTGACGCTCTTTTAAAACGGCCGAAATGCCAAAGGAAATTGGTTTTAAGTCTGCCAGAGCTATCAAAGTATCCATAATTTGGGTATTCAAAGCATTAGCGGGTGCATAAGTTCTGTTGGCAAAAGACACAAATCCTATTCCATATTGCGGCAAAATTTTCCAATTGCTACCAAACCCCGGCAAACCGCCACTGTGTCCGATGTTGATATGATGTTCACAATCCTGTACCCAACGAAGGCCGTAGCCGTAAGCCTGAACGAATGCACAAGCATTTCCTTGAGCGTTTTTATTTTCTACATTCAGCAGAGCAAAGTTCCAAGGCTGTTGCATTTCTCTTAATGTACTTCTTTTCAGTACTTTAGATTCTGCTTTGTCTAAAGAGCCGGCCGAGAGGTGAAAAGTCATATATTTTCCAAAATCTTCAATAGTTGTAAGCATGCCACCCATGGCTCCATAAGCCCCGTCGCCCAGCATGGGTTGTTCCACCCATTTATCATCAATCCAGCGGTAGCCCAATGCCAGCTGGTTTTTAGGCACTTTGGTATAATCCCAGTAGGTATTGTTCATGCCCAGTGGTTTCAGAATATGTTTGATGGTATAGTTTTGGTAGGTTTCGCCACTTACTTTTTTAATGATATAACCCAGCATAGCAAAGCCCATGTTGCTGTATTCATAACCCACTCCGGGTGTATTGGAGAAAGAAATGCCTTTTTTGAACATCTTGAGCATGGTTTCGTCCGAAATGGCCAATTGCCTGTCGCCCCAAGGATTGTCTTCAGGAAAACCTGCCGCATGTGTAAGCAAATGCCTGATGGTGATTTCTGGAGAATCTGCGGAATATTTTTGTCCTTTTATTTCGGGAATATATTTATATGCCGGCTCGTCTAACTGTAGTTTTCCGGCATCTCTGAGTTGCAAGATAGCCATGGCAGTTATGCTTTTTGACATGGAAGCAATCCGGTAAACCGATGTTTTATTTGCTTTCGTATTTTCAGTGGTATTGCTTACTCCCAAAGCATTGAAATGTATCACTTGGCCATCCACAACCAAGCCATACACCAAGCTAGGTAGGTGATTTTTCTCTGCATTTTCTTTGCAAATTTGATCTATAATAGGCAAAGCGGCCTTTATTTTAGCCATTTGTGCTGTAGAAGTTTGAGCAGAAACCTTTTCAATTTGCCAAGCTAATAATATTCCAAAAAGTAGAACGAGTGTTTTCATAGTTTGAGATGGGTA
>CAMCYZ010000208.1 GCA_945885545.1 Spirosoma fluviale | reverse complement strand
TAGGACTATTAGAATCTGAAACCAGAATGAAAAAAGTAAGTAACTTTGAAAATCTTCAGAAAATGCAAAAGAAAATAAAGTCAGAAATAGAAAACAGAATCAATTCAAGTAAAATCTCTTAAATTTCAACTAAGTTTGGAACAATCTCTGTGATTTCTAAAACCTATTGACTAACTTTAAATAACATTATAAATTTTTATTTAGAAATTACTACCTTCAACAATTGCCTAGAGCATATTAAAAAATGAAAAATATATTACTATTAGCCATAATAATCACCTTTTTCAACCCTTCATACTCTCAAAATTTAAATGGCTTTTGGGATTTAAAATTTGGTTCTACAAAAGAGCAAGTAATAAAATTTATGCTTTCTAAACCAGAATGCAAATTTGAGAAACAGGAGGATGAAAATATGTTAATATTTACAGGTGCTAAGTTTGGAGGAGAAAAGACTTCAATGGTATTTTTCAATTTGTATAATGATCGGTATTATGAAGCAGTAGTAGTTTATGAACCGACCTCAAGTTTGGATTTGATTTCAAAATATTTAAGTATAAAAGAAATACTAAACAAAAAATACTATTACTCCGAAAAAAACTTAGGTAAAAATATAGTTCCTCAAGACCTAAAAAATGAAACATTTTTGCGTAGTTTAACTGAAAAGGATTATATGGTTACTCTATGGGAGTTCCCAACGACGGAAGAATATGAGTTAGAAAGTGATAAAAAACTTGATAATTTTAAACTTATGGCACTTCACAATAATTCAATTTATTTGAGTTTTGACTTTAATGCTGGATTAAGTTTAAGCTACACATTTGGAAAATTAAAATATGAAATGAAAAAAAATTCAACAAACACTAATAAAGATTACTAATGATTTTATGAATCTAATATCAGATAAAGGTATTTTAGGGTGTAACCCTAAAATACTTCAAACTCTAGCTTATCAATATACTTCCTTCCAATTGACAAACTTCCATCACCTCCTAGGCCCAACAGAATCATAAACATTCACTTTTGACCATAGATAAGAGTAATCTTCGATAAATTTCAAATGGATTGGATGAGTCTGATACACTTCTTCTTCTTCTAAATTATCAAAGAAACACATCCACGAAATGGCGTAATCTCTTACGATTACCGAGCGGGTTGTTGAGGCTGGCTCACCAATATGAAACTGTCTGATAGTGGGTACTTTAGATAGTTTCAGTAAGCCTTCTGTAAGTTTTGCACGGTTTTCTGGAGAATCTTGTTTTAGGTAAAAATATACGTGATGTATAAATAATTCTTTTGATTTGGCGGTATTGGCAAATGTTGCCGTGGCTGGCAAAGTGCTAAAAAGGGCCGCTTTTTTGATAAATTCTCTTCTGTTTTTCATAGTAATATTTTGAATAAATGGTTTTTGAAATAAGCAATTTTTGACAAAAAAAATCCCCATCATCCTTGAAAATCAGAAATGATGGGGAAATATATTATTTCCGAAAGATTAATACAATCCTTCGCAACGATTGATACAGTTCAAGTCCTCGAAAGCCACTTTTAGTCTTGCTACCATGGTTTCTTCGCCTTTACGCAACCACACACGTGGGTCATAATATTTTTTGTTTGGAGAGTCAGCACCGTCTGGGCTACCCAACTGCGACTGAAGATATCCTTCTTTCTCTTTGTAATACTTCAAAATACCTTCCCAAGTGCTCCATTGCATGTCGGTATCGATGTTCATTTTCACGGCACCGTATTCTATCGCTTCTCTGATTTCGGCACGGCTAGAACCTGATCCACCGTGGAATACAAAGTTTACAGGCAATTCACCCGTTCCGTATTTCTCGATGATGTAATCTTGAGAGTTTTTCAAGATAATAGGTTGAAGCGATACGTTACCTGGCTTGTAGACACCGTGAACGTTTCCAAATGCTGCCGCAATAGTGAAGTTTGGAGAAATTTTACCCAATTCTTCATAAGCATAAGCTACTTCGGAAGGTTGTGTATATAGTTTTGAGCTATCAACATCTGAATTATCTACGCCATCTTCTTCACCGCCTGTTACACCCAATTCAATTTCCAAAGTCATGCCCATTTTAGACATTCTCTCTAAATATTTAGCACAAATCTCGATGTTTTCTTCAATTGGCTCCTCCGAAAGGTCGATCATGTGCGAGCTAAACAATGGGCTACCTGTGGCAGCAAAATGTTTCTCACTTGCGTCCAAAAGCCCATCAATCCAAGGCAATAATTTCTTGGCACAGTGGTCAGTATGCAAAACAACCGGCACGCCATAATGCTCGGCCATTTGGTGAATATGCAATGCTCCTGAAATAGAACCCGCGATGGCAGCTTTTTGACCCTCGTTAGAAAGGCTTTTTCCTGCATAAAATATACCTCCACCATTCGAAAACTGAATGATAACTGGAGAATTTACGGCTTTGGCCGTTTCTAATACTGCATTGATAGAGTTAGTTCCTACAACATTCACCGCAGGAAGGGCATAATTATTTTCGTTGGCATGACGCAACAATTGGTTGAGTGCTTCGCCTGTAACTACGCCCGGTTTGATCAAAGATTGGCTCATAAATAAATTTTTAGAATTAAATTAAGTTTTTCTTGTATTTTCTGTCTGCTGAAGGAGTTAAACTGCTAATAATGACACAAAAGTACAAAATATATACTTTATCCTATCAAAAAAAGACAAGATTCTGAGATTTGAAACTCCTAACTTATAGAAAAAAAATAGCAGGTTCAAAATCGCTATTTCAGACTTAGAAAGTATTTTCTTTCGTGATCTTCCATTTTTTCGATGGCATATCTCAGGGCCGTTCTTGGTATTGTTTTGATGTGTTTGGTCAAAAAAACCTCCACTTCTGCACTTCCACCTTTGCTCCACACTTCACGTAACATCCAACCGACTGCCTTGTGTATTAAATCATGTCTGTGGTTAAGAAACATTTCTGCAAACTTAAAAGTCAAAGCAAAATCACCTTGTCGGATATAATGATGCGTAGAAATAATGGCAATTCGCTCCGACCACAGGTGACCAGTTTTTGCTAAATTTTCCAAAACAGACTTATCTTTTGTCTCAAAACAATAGGGTCCAAGAATATACATAGAAGAGCAATCGACCAAGTCCCAGTTGTTGATATAAGGTATATTTCGAAGGTAAAGAGCCACATAAGTTGTTTTTTCGTTAAGCCTTTTCAGCTTTTTATATTTTAAAACAAGCAGAGTTAATGCCGTAAATCTCACTTCGTGAATTTCGTCGTTCAAAAGCATTTCAATGTCCTCCAAGTTTACCAAATCTCTGTAATGCTTACAAACTTGGTGAACTTCGGGATTGCTCAGACCTATAAAAACGTCACCTTCGGCATATTCGCCTTTACCATTTTTAAAATACTTGGCTTTACTAGCAGCTTTCTCTGGATTTGAAAGAAAAAGCAGGTCGTTTTTGACAGATTGATACATGAAACAAGTTTTTTAGAACTCTTTGAGGTATTTTTTGTTGAATAACTAATCGTAAAAATTAGAAATTAAATGTCAAATACCAAAATAGGAATCGTAGTAGGCACAAATAGAAACGACTCACAGTCAGAAGAGGTAGCAAAATATTATGCACAAGAAATAACAAAAGCGGGGTTAGAAACTACAATAATTAGCTTAAAAGAATTGCCTCACGACTTCGCTTTTTCGGCACTTTACAGCAATTCTGGCAAAAACACAGCTTTTCAGAACTTTCAAGACAAAATTGACGAATGCCAAAAGTTGGTGTTTGTAATACCAGAATACAACGGGTCTTATCCAGGTGTTTTGAAGACTTTCATAGACGGCCTAAGGCATCCTGACAGTTTGGCAAATAAAAAAATTACTTTGGTGGGTGTGTCATCAGGCGTGCTTGGAAACGCAGTGGGTTTGAGCCACCTAAATGATGTTTTAAGCTATCTTAATGCCAATGTTTTAGGTTTTAGAATCAAACTGGGAAACATTAACTCTTATTTTCGGGAAGGGAAGTTTAGTAATCAAACTTACGAAAACTTAATAAATAAGCAGATTTATGATTTTTTAAAGTTTTGATTCAAAAATTTCAATAAAAAAACCACCCTGAAAACAACTTTGTGCTAATTAAACCGAAGCTCAAAGGTTATTTTCTTCCAAATATTTATGAAATTCCTTTTCTATTTCAAGGATATTCTGACTACGTGGAAAAAGTTTTTTAATTGGATTTCCAGTATAAATATAAAAGCTTTCACAGTTCTTATTGACCAATGACAATGCCCCTACTGCAGAGCCAACCGCCATGTTTGTTCCTGGCAGAATCACCGTTCCGGCACCAACGATACTGTGCTTTTTTAGTGTAACGTCGGCGTCTTTTACGTCTTTAAACTCATCTGGCACACAAGAATTGGCCATGCTTTGACCCGAAAAATCGTCAGAACTAGACAAAATAGTTACCCTTGCACCTATGCCAACAAAATCCTCCAAGGTAATGATGCCATTGCCTTGTACAGATACAAACACCGCCAAATGAACATAATTGCCGATGTTTATCTGGCCTTTTTGGGTCGAAAGTACACAAAAGTCGTCAATCCTTACATTGTCACCAATACTGATGTTTTTTGCCCCATAAAAACTGGCTTTTCTACTGATTAGTGTATTTTCTCCAACTGAAGAAAACCCCAAGTCAACAAGTTCTTGTCTTGAATAAAATGAATTCATTCTATAATTTTTTAAATCGGTGTCCTACTTCCAGATTTTCATATTTTATTCTTTTCGGAACCTGATGCTTCTGAAGCTGACTATTTAAATAGTTTTTATATTCTTTTTTCTCCAATTCCGAAAACTCTTTGTCAGTTTGTACCACCATTTCTACATGTTGGCCAGTAATCGGATTTTCCTTTCCAAAAATCTTGACAAAAGAAATATTGGGAAAATCTAATGCAATTGACTCTATGTCAGAGGGGAAGAATTTTAAGCCTCCCACATTAATTATTTCAGTTTTTCGGCCAATGATTTTGAAAAAGTCATCTTTGGTTTCAACGATGTCGTTGGTATTGTACCAGCCTTCAGAATCAAAAGGCGAAGGTGCGTTTAAATAGCCGAGCATTCCGTTTTTTGTCCGAATATGCAGGATGTTATCCACTATTTTGGTTTCCACACCCGTTCCACCAACTTTAAAAAACAAACTTTTACGATTTTCTGATTTTACGCTGAGGACTCCCAACTCAGAAGTTCCGTAGGTTTGTCTTATATCTACATTTGGCAGGCTTTCGGCCAAAGAATCCAGCGTAATCTGATCCATTCGTTCACTTCCGTATGTAATTAGTTTCAGAAAAGAAGGAATTTTATGAGGAATCTCTCCACTCATGAGCATCATTCTGAGGAATGTGGGCGTGGTGGGCAATATTTCAATCTGATATTTTTCGAGCAAATGAAATATTTCGTCAACGGTGCGGTTTTGGGGCACCACTACCGTACCCTTGTTGAGCAAAGTATGCATGAGGGTGTTGGTACCACCCAGATGATCAAACAATAAAAAATTAATTGTGTTTTTTGCCGGTCGAGGCGTTTCAAACTTCCGAAGAAACAAATCAAGGTCGTGCAAAATTCCCTTTGGATTGCCGGTAGTACCGGTCGAAAAATATATTAAACCGGCCTTTTTGTCGTCTTTTAATGATTGTATTAAGGGGTGAGTAACCGCGGGATTAACTTTTTTTACTTCCAAACCCTCTATGACGTATTCTACACATGCAATTTCAAAATACTTTTCGTGTTCTTTAGTTGTAAAATCGGTCAGAGGCACCACGATTAACTCTTTCTGCAGTAATCTGAGGAAAGTATTAATAGACAGCGGATCAAAGTCACCTATTAATGCCACCACGCTTCCGGGAATAATTTCTGAAAAATCGGCGGTTGGCTGCACCAAAACATCCTTAAATAATAATTCGCGATTATTATAAATCATGAAAGGCTTGGGTTCATCTAGCCAAACTTCTTCTAATTTTTGAATTATATCCATTTTCTTAAACTCCCCCAATGTTGATGACTTCGCCAGTTATGCTTTTGCTTTTTGGATCCATAAAAAGATCAATCAAATCGCAGACCGTTTCGGTTGTATATTTTTTTCT
>CAMCYZ010000207.1 GCA_945885545.1 Spirosoma fluviale | reverse complement strand
TTTCATTTCTTTACTTCTATTTTACTCAGTAATTTCAGGTTTTTGGCATCGCTGTTGTCGTATTGATAAAGACCATCTTCACCAATCATCAACAATAATTTTTCATTCAGTTGAATTACATCAAAAGCATGAATGTTTTTGATATGCTGCTGCAATTTTAAGTCTGTTGATACCTTGGCATCATAAGATTTGAGGCCATATTTGCCCTCACAGACTGTCAGTTTGCTATTCAAAACGGATAGTCCATGTGGATTTTCCATTTGATATGATTTTATCAAAAATGGTGAATCTAAGTTTTTTACGTCTACAATATCTAGTTGGTTGGGTGCTGCACCGCACCATCCTTGTCTAAGCGTCACATAGGCTTTGTCATTTTCTACCACCACGGGGTCACATGCATGTGCATGTTGAAAAATGGAAATTCTTTTTGGGGAAGCTGGGTTAACGTTGTCATAAATGTACATACCGGTGTTGGATCCTATAAATAGTTTGTCCTTGTAAGGGAAAATCGTTTCTACTCCCCAGCCCAAATTTATTTTATTTACGGAGTCAGGTTTTTGGCCGTTTTTCAGACTAAATACCAAAAGGTCAGACTGTGTTACCGCATATAGGTAATCGTCATGAAGGGTGAATCTGGCCATAGATCCGCCTGTTCCACTAGCTCCTGAGGTGCTGCCTGAACTGCTCGTGTTGCCTTTAAAGGAGTCATGAGCTTCTCCACCTTTGAACACTGGCCACACTGTGCCGTTTTGCCCGCAGTTAGTAGAAACAGTTTGGGTGACTGTTTTGAATTCGTGGTCTATAACGATTTTTGAAAAAGGGTCATAGTGCCAGCTTATCCCATCTACTAGGCCATAATTAAACATGTTTTTCACTCTCCCAACCTCCTTTATGCTTTTTGGGTCGCTGATATTTAAGGCCACAAGGTCTGTATAGCTATCTGCGTATAGAATATTGCCCTTGACTGCCATATCAATCACGCCCGGTATTTTTAAGAAAGATATTTTTACGGGTTTCGAGGGATTGGCGTTGTCAATAATATGCAGGCCTTTTTTTACCTCGTTGATGATCAGGTAATTTTCATAAGCATAGATTTTGCCAGGTTTTACCAAATCTTGTGGTGTCTCGCTAGTGATACCAGTTCTGACTTGTTCTATGCCCAACTGAAAAGGTACGGTAGCTCTGTAGGTTCGGGTCTGGGTGCAATCGTCTACACAACTCCAGCTAGCCAGTGCTGTGAAAAGAATAATCAATAGTTTTTTCATAGATTGGATACTTTACCTATGAACATAATGGTGTTTGAGGTCTTTTCGGTGATTAAGAAAGCGAATGGTTTATTACAGATAATTTCTGGATAAACTGGCAAAGATGTTAATTTGATTCCAATGGTGGTCACTGCCGCAGCTTCGGTTCCTTTTTCATCAACAGCTACAAAAGTATCTTGTTTTACAAATCCTACTTTGAGTTTACCTGCAGGTTTGGCAATTTTTGATAAATCTGCCTGGCCTCCGAAGGCCTTCACCATACCCATTTTTTGTAGAATGTCATTCAGTTTTTTCGAATACTCTATCGTGAATTTTGGAAGACCTACAACTACTTTACTTTTGACCATAGAATTTTGTGCGGCCTGCCATTTGGTGGCATCGAGTTTTGAGACCAAATCTTCTACAGATCCGGATTTTGGTATAAGCACTGTCATACTATATTTTTCATTGCCGTATGGAAGCTCTACTAGCTGATAATTTTCTAAGTCACCGTATTTGAATTCTGAGGTTTGACTCATCATGTCCACCATTTTGGTGGCTTTGGTGCCATTAAATTCTACTTTTTGGGTATTTTCTGTTTTAAACTCCTTGGTCCAATCTCCTTTGAAGTAAAGAGCATTTATCAAAAACATCACTTGACTCGGTTCTATTTGCTCCAGAATCTTTTTGATTTTGGCATTGGTGTTGTCACTTGCCCATTTGTTTATTTTCTCCACGGTGGCTGTATTACCGAAGTCTTCATTATAAAGCCTCGCTTTAAAACTAGTGCTAAGATTATCAATAAAGGTTTGCTCGGAACTGAAGTTTTTATCTTGCCAAATAGAGTTGGCTATTGTGTTCACTACCTTAGGGTCTACTTTCGGAAGGTTTTTTATCAATTCCAAATAGGTTTTGTTGATTTCTTCCATGCTTTGATTTTCTAAGCCCAAAACCTTCTGTATTTCGGTTTTTGTATCGGTATTAGCACCGTTTAGAAGCATACCCAAGGCAATGTGCAAGCTGAGGGGTGAGATGAAGTAGTTCTTGTCAACGGACTCGTCAGTTTGCAGGGTTCTCCAAAAATCAAAAGCAAAATTTGAGGTCTTTGCCGCAAAATCTGAGGAAATATTTACAGATGTTATCTCTGGTGCAGATTGTTCGCAATTGGACATCGTAAATAAAATGGCTGTTAGTAAGATACTTAAAATTATTTTTTTCATATCAATAATATATTTTAAATGTCATTTGTTGCTTTGCTGAACTTAAGATCAAGATTTGATCTGAAATGCTGTAATTTGTTACTTCCATCAATCTTTTAAGATAGTCATCTTCAAATTTATTAGCCTCGATGCTTCCACCGATTCGGGTCATTATTAAGTTCGATATCTTAAGTTTATTGTTTTCATTAACAAAGTCTGCTTGGAAAAAATTTATCGAGCTTTTTCCTGATACAATGTTGGTTCTTTTTTCGTTTTTTTCGTTTTTGAATTCCAAGATCACTTCATAGTTTATCTTTTTATTGGATTCGTACGAGACAAGCTCCCATTTCGAATAAATGCTACTTTTGCTGGCCAATCCTGCAATGTAGTCATCGTTTGGACCAATGTCGTCATTGCTTTTGCAAGCATTTGAGATTAGGAAAATTACTAAAATAAAATATCTCATCTTGTGAATTTTAAATTTGAGTGGCGAGGTCCAAAGAACGCTCGCCATCAAATTATTACCCTTAAACCCCTTACGTTTATAGAGAGTATGGTGCTGTTATTTTGGTTGCAATGGACGAAATATTTTTTCTCAGATTGAACTTTTTAGTTTTTAAAATTGATTATATGATTAAATGTTCATATATTTGAATATTCATTAAGAGAAACATTCAGGACTAAGATTTTTGACAAACAGAGAAATGATTATTTCTTGGCTTCTTAACTTTAAATTACAAACATAATGAAAGAGACAATATTGACGGGTTGGAATTTTATGCGGTGGTTGCGGTTGTTGATGGGAGCCTATATTGTTTTCACCAGTATTACGAGCAAAAATTATGTTTTTGCACTTATTGGTGGCCTCTTTATCTTCCAGGCTATCACTAATACTGGATGTGCAGCTTGTGCGGCTGTGCCAAATTCTAAGGTTGAACAAAAAGACACTGAAAACATTGATTTTGAGGAAATAAAGTCAGAGAAAGCATGAAAAGGTTTATCGGTCCGGTCATTGGAATCATAGTTGGAGGTATTGGCGGATATTTGTATTGGCAACAAATAGGCTGTGAATCAGGCACTTGTATGATTACCTCAAAGCCTGTCAATTCAACAATTTATGGAGGTGTAATGGGGTATTTAATTTTTGGATTAATTGATGATTTAATAAAGAAAAGATGAAAAAAGTAAAAGGTTTTTTGTTGGTTTTGGTGATTGGGTTTTTTAATTGTTCGGATGCCAATTCACAGGTAAATACGCTTAATTTAGATGGCTTCGTGGCTAAAATAAAAGCTACTCCAAACGCCCAACTGATTGATGTCAGGACTCCCGAGGAGTGGGCTCAGGGGAAAATTGGTTCGTCAAAACTAATCAGCGTGGCCGATCCCAAGTTTTTAGAGCAAACTGCGAAATTAGATAAAAACAAACCGGTTTTTGTGTATTGTGCGGTGGGAGGTAGAAGTCCTAAGGCGGCTGCAATGTTGCAACAGGCTGGTTTTAAGCAAGTTTATAATTTGTCGGGTGCAGGTTATACAGGTTTGGCGGCAAAAGGAGTAAAATAATGGAGGAGAAATATAAATCACTTCTGACACCTTTGATGGCGTCGCTAACTTTGGGTTTAGCTCCATTTGTGCCTGAGCCACATGTTTTGGGTAAAATCAGGTGGGTGCTTGGCGGTGCAAAAGGCATGCAAATGATGGATTGGGGTGACTTACTCATGCATGGAGCTCCATGGATATGGTTGATTTATACAGCAGTTAATGTATTCATTATCAAAAGAAAGTAATATAAAAAGGTTGAATAAAAGTTGGAAAAGGGAGACTGTTTTTAGTCTTCTTTTTTTGTTTTTAGCTAAAAAATTTGCCTTTTTGTAAGATTAATGACCTGTTTGTGCTTACGATTTAATTAATGCCATCATAAGTTTTATCTTTGTATTGCCTATGATAACATTTCAAAAACAAGTATTTGAATAATAATCTGCAAGCCCAAACGCCCCGCGTTTTCTATGAAATCTTCATTCGTTCATTTTGTGATTCTGACAACGACGGCAAAGGCGACTTAAACGGTATTACCTCCAAACTTGACTATTTGCAAGACCTCGGCGTAGAGGGTATTTGGATTACTCCCTTTTTTCTGTCCAACTCTTACCATAAATACGATGTCATTGATTATAAGTCGGTTGATGCTGAATGTGGCACAATGGAAGACTTCGAGAATTTGATAAAAGAAGCCCATAAACGTAATATAAAAGTACTGATAGATTTTGTAATCAATCATACTAGTAGCGAGCACAGTTGGTTTTTAGAAGCCCAAAAAGGCAAAGAGAATCCGTACAGAAACTATTATGTATGGCTTTCGCCCGCTCAAATCAAAGCCAAGGGAATTGCCGAAAGAGAAGCTACGGCCGACAGTGCTGAGAAACAACCTTGGCACTGGGCGAGGAAAGGCGATGACGAGAAATATTACGGTATGTTTTGGAACAAAATGCCGGATTTAAACATGGATAACCCAAAGGTGCGTCAGGAAATTTATGAAATTGGTCGTTTTTGGTTAGCAAAAGGTGTGGATGGATTTAGAATGGATGCCGCAAAACATATTTATCCCGACTGGGAATCCGAAAAATGTCATGCTTTTTGGGTGGAATTCGGGCAAAGAATGGAAGCCATAAAATCGGATGTTTATATAGTGGGAGAGGTATGGACTTCGGCGGAAAAGATTGCTCCGTTTTTTAGAGGTTTGAAAGCCAACTTTAATTTCGATTTGTGTTTTGCGATACAGGATATCGTAAAAACAGGACACGATGCGAAGGATATAGTATCGATGTTGATTAGAAACCATAACTTGTTTTCAAAAGAAAACCCTGATTTTATAGATGCCAGTATGCTCAGCAATCACGATCAAGTCCGGATTGGTAGTATAGCAGATGGAAATATTGAAAAGCTCAAATTGGCAGCTAATTTGTTGCTGACATTGCCGGGAAATCCATATTTATACTATGGAGAAGAAATAGGCATGAAAGGCAAAAAGCCGGATGAGAATATCAGAGAGGCATTTATCTGGAACAAACGTTCGGAAGACAATGATCGAACCAATTGGCGAAAACCAGTTTATAATACCGACTCCAAAACCACGCCCCTGAAGTTTCAGATAGCAGATGAAAATTCGCTTTTTAATCATTACAAAAAAGTGATTGCCTTGCGAAAATCAATTCCGGCTTTGGCTCAAATTAGCCCAGCGAATCTTAAAAAGTCAAGTATTTCAAATGAAAAAGTAGTTTCGTTTATAAGACCTCATAAAAATGGTGATGTACTTGTTATACAGAACATTACAAATGAAAATGTGGAGGTTTTAGTGAAGGAGAGAATTGAGAATGTATTTTTTTCAATGAAAGGTTCGAATTTAGATGGGCAGAAAGTAAAACTTGGGGCTTATGAGGTAATCATTCTGGAGATAGAATAATTTTACTACACAATTATTGGATTAAGTTGACCCCTTTAAGGTCATTATGGATTTTATAAAAAATGACCGCAGGACGGCCTAAAAAATTTAATCAAAATGATTTTTCTTTAATATTTTAGTTTTTAAAAAAAACAGATAAACATACCTATGCAGGTAATTTATTAATCAGTGCATCTCTGTCAAATCCGTGTCATCTGTGTTCAATTTTAACACAAGGCAAAATTCACTTCTTCAACCTTAAATAAAA
>CAMCYZ010000206.1 GCA_945885545.1 Spirosoma fluviale | reverse complement strand
ATTTGAAATAAAGTTTATGGCAGAAAAAGATTTAGAGAATAGGGCAGATTATTCCGCCAACAATATACAAGTTTTAGAAGGTTTAGAAGCAGTAAGAAAGAGGCCGGCCATGTATATTGGCGATATCGGTTTCAAAGGTCTCCATCACTTGATTTGGGAAGTTGTCGATAACTCCATAGACGAAGCAATGGCCGGATATTGCGATACCATTGATACCATTATCAATGTTGATAATTCAGTTACTGTAAAAGACAACGGTAGAGGTATTCCGACAGGATGGCACGATAAAGAACAAAAGTCGGCACTTGAGGTGGTTATGACGGTGCTTCACGCAGGTGGTAAATTCGATAAAGATACTTATAAAGTTTCTGGTGGTTTACATGGTGTGGGTGTGTCATGTGTTAACGCACTTTCTACAGATCTTAGAGTAGAGGTTCACAGAGAAGGAAAACTGTACGAGCAAGAATACAAAATAGGTAAGCCACAATATCCGGTTCGTGAAATAGGCACCACAGAAATAAGAGGTACTCAGGTGACATTTAAGCCTGATGATACGATTTTTCAGGTAACTGAATACAAGTACGAGACTGTAGCAAATCGTTTGAGAGAGCTTTCTTTCCTAAATAAAGGAATTACTCTGACCTTAACAGATATGCGTGATTTGGACGAAAATAACGCACCAAAACACGAGGTGTTTCATTCAGAGGGCGGTCTGATAGAGTTTGTAGAATATTTAGACCAAAGCCGTGAGCGTTTAATACCGGCTCCTATGTGGATGGAAGGCGAAAGAGACGGTGTTCCTGTGGAGGTTTCGATGATTTATAACTCATCTTATACAGAAAACGTTTCGTCGTTTGTAAACAATATTAACACACCCGAAGGTGGAACTCACGTTTCAGGCTTTAGAATGGCCCTAACACGTACTTTGAAAGCTTATGCCGACAAGTCGGGTATTTTGGTTAAAGAAAAAATTGAGATTTCGGGCGATGACTTTAGAGAAGGTCTAACGGCTGTAATTTCTGTTAAAGTCCAAGAGCCACAGTTTGAGGGACAAACCAAATCAAAACTAGGAAACTCTGAGGTGACTGCCGCTGTAAGTAACTGCGTGCAGTCGATGTTGGAGAACTACTTAGAGGAAAATCCGAAAGATGCTAGAACCATAGTGGATAAGGTAGTTTTGGCTGCCAAAGCACGAATTGCTGCCAAGAAAGCCCGTGAAATGGTA
Organism: Spirosoma fluviale; assembly: GCA_945885545.1. Lineage (GTDB taxonomy): Bacteria > Bacteroidota > Bacteroidia > Cytophagales > Spirosomataceae > Leadbetterella > Leadbetterella lacustris. Next base: position 5,173 of record CAMCYZ010000206.1, on the reverse strand, counting down.
CAGCGTAAGAACGTTTTAATTGGTTCAGGCTTGCCAGGAAAATTAGCCGACTGTGCGGAATCTGATCCGGCTCTATGTGAAGTGTACTTGGTGGAGGGAGACTCGGCGGGTGGTTCAGCCAAGCAAGGTAGAGATCGTAGCGTACAGGCCATTTTGCCATTGAGAGGTAAAATATTGAACGTGGAAAAAGCCCAGGAATATAGAATATACGAAAACGACGAAATTAAAAACATCTTTACGGCCTTGGGTGTACAGATGGGTAAAGACGGCGACGATAGAGCTTTGAATTTGGATAAATTGCGTTATCACAAAATCATCATCATGACCGATGCTGATATTGACGGTAGCCATATTCGTACCCTTATTTTGACGTTTTTCTATCGTTTTATGAAAGAATTGATAGAAAAAGGCTACCTATATATTGCTCAGCCACCTTTGTATTTGATCAAAAAAGGAAAGGAAGAAGAGTATTGTTGGACAGAAGAACAAAGACAGGCTGCGGTGAAGCGTTTGGCTGGTTCAGGAAAAGAAGACAGTGTGGGCCAACAGCGTTACAAAGGTCTTGGAGAAATGAACCCGGAGCAATTGTGGACAACCACCATGAACCCTGAGTTTAGAACCCTGAAACAAGTAACCATAGAGTCTGCAACGGAGGCAGATTTACTCTTCTCGATGTTGATGGGCGACGAGGTGCCGCCTCGTAGAGACTTTATAGAGCGAAATGCCAAATACGCCAATGTAGACGCATAATAATCCTTTGACTATAGAACGGGGCGAATCGGTAACGGTTCGCCTTTTTTGGTTTATATAATATGCGAAGTCTGGTTTTGAGCCAAATATGAATACATTTCATAGATGTTTTTTATATAAATTGTATTTTATAAATAATAAATAGGTGTTTTTTTTAATAGATAAGGCCTTTTGTTATATTTGTAGTTCACTTTATCGTTCATTATAAACAACCTTAAAATCAATTGATATGTCTGTTAATCAAAATACCTTTCCTTGGATAAGTAAATATCCAAAAGGAATTTCTTCAGAACTCAATCCCGAGGCCTACCCATCTTTGGTGGAACTCATGGAAGAGGGTTTTAAAAAATATAGCTCTCAGCCTGCTTACACCTTCATGGACAAAACCATCACTTATGCACAAGTAGATAAAATGTCTCTAGATTTTGCCGCATATTTGCAAGGTTTGGGTCTTCAGAAAGGAGATAGAATTGCGATTCAGATGCCCAATTGTTCGCAGTATCCCATTGCACTTTATGGTGCTTTGCGTGCTGGTTTGGTAGTGGTAAACACCAATCCCCTCTATACGCCACGGGAAATGAAACATCAGTTTACTGACTCAGGTGCCAAGGCGATAGTAATGGTGGCCAATTTTGCCTTTAATCTTGAAAAAGTTATTGGAGAAACGCAAATAGAGCACGTTATCATAACTGAATTAGGGGATTTGTTGGGTTTTCCGAAAAAACAAATCGTGAATTTTGTGGTAAAAAGCGTCAAAAAAATGGTGCCAGATTATTCTATTTCTGGAGTTGTGAAATTCAGTGATGCTTTGTCAAAAGGGGCTTCTGCAAATTATAGCAGGCCGAATGTACAGAGCGGCGATACGGCATTTATACAGTATACAGGCGGTACCACTGGGGTTTCAAAAGGGGCGGTTTTAAGCCATCGAAACATGGTAGCCAATACAGAAGGAATAGCAGCATGGTTTGGCCCTATGATGAAGTTTGACTATCCACGTACTATTCTAGGTGCTTTGCCTTTTTATCATATTTTTGCCTTGACTGTTAATGCTTTTTCTACTTTTAAGTTGGGCTTTCATAATTTGATGATTCCGAATCCAAGAGATCAAAAGGCCTTATTGAAAGATCTAAAAAAACACAAATTGTTTGTTTTTCCTGGGTTGAATACGCTTTTTAATTCTCTTTTGAACAATCCAGAGTTCTTGGCTCTCGATTTTAGTAACCTAAAAATCACGATTTCGGGCGGAATGGCCTTGCAAAAAACCGTGGCCGATGCTTGGGAAAAAGCCACAGGTTGTAGAGTAACAGAGGGTTATGGCTTGTCAGAGACGGCCCCCGTGTTGTCGTGTAATCCTGTAGATGGTACGCAGCAAATCGGTACAATCGGACTGCCATTTCCTTCTACAGAAATGCGGATTCTAAAAGAAGATAATTCTTGGGGAACAGTGGGCGAAGTGGGCGAAATATGTGCAAATGGCCCACAAGTTATGGCGGGCTATTATTTGCGAGCCGAAGAAACCGCCAATGTGTTTATTGATGATGAAAATGGTAGGCCATTTTTCAAAACAGGAGATATTGGCTTGATGCATCCAGATGGTTTTTTCAAAATTGTAGATAGGAAAAAAGACATGATTTTGGTGTCGGGCTTCAATGTTTTTCCAAACGAGATAGAAGAAGTGGTTTCGCAGTGTCCGGGTGTATTGGAAGTAGCCTGCATTGGTGTGCCAGACGATAAATCTACCGAGGCCGTTAAGATTTTTGTGGTGAAAAAAGACCCAAATCTTACTGAGGAAGCCGTTCGGGATTTCTGCAAGGAGAATTTGACAGGATACAAGTGTCCGAAGCACGTGGAGTTTAGAGATGATTTGCCAAAAACTAATGTCGGCAAAATATTGAGACGTGAACTTAGGGACAATAAATAGAACTTAATAAAAAAATAGGGTGTTTTTAAGACAGGTCTTTGGCCTGTCTTTTTTTATGAAAATAATCAACAAAATCTTTGGCGGTTTACTGATATTAATCGTACGCCTTTATCAACTTGGGGTTTCTCCTTATTTTCCTGATGCTTGTCGATTTCAACCCACTTGCTCACAATATATGATTGATAGTATAAAGGAGTGGGGGATTTTTAAAGGTATTTGGCTCGGGTTGAAAAGAATGGCTAGGTGTCATCCTTGGGGAGGGCATGGCTATGACCCGGTAAAAAGAAAATGCGAGCATTGATTAGGTGCGTGGGTTTTTCGACAAAAAGAAGAACAGCACAAGTCCGCTTAGTAACGTTAAGCCGCAGATTATCAATTGAAATGAGTTTGGTTTTATTACCCACACGGCTCCCGCAAACTGTACTAAAAGAATGATATTTAGGAAGTTAGCAATAGCAGTGCGAGGTAGTTTTGATACCACAAACGAACCCAAAGGAGCAAAAATTATAACGAATGGAATACAAGCAATCCACATTTCGAAAGCTTCTGGCTGAAAGTCGTTTATGACTCCGGCATGGATAAAAAAACCGAGAATGGTTTCTATACTCATGATAATAATGGACGACGGAACCGCTACTTTTTCGTTGATTCCGTAATAGATGGTCATCAAACAAAAGGTGAAAATATTGATACCTGTCCCGAAAATAGACGAAATAATTCCGCCAATCAGGCCAAAAATAAGCAACCTAAGCATGTCAGATTTTTGAAAGTTTTCAATTAAATCATGCACGATTCGGGTTGGCTTGGAGTTTTCTCGCCAAAGCACTATTCCAAAACTTAGCCATAGTGAAACAAAGAAAAGTTTAGCCATGGGAGGAGAAATGAGCGGAACAACGTAATAAGTTCCGAAAATAAGCCCAAAAGCTCCTCCAATCGTGACGTATTTTATGTAATTCCAATCTACCTTTATTCTTAGGCCTAGTATAAGTAGTGAGGCCGCTGTCATACCTATACTTTGTATGGCAAATGCAAAATTTCGGGCAACTGACGGTTTTATATCTAACATAAGCGTAAAAACCGGATAAGCCACCGCCGCACTTCCTTCGGGACTAGAGCCTGCTATAAACGAGCCAAATATCATGGTTACTACAGCCCAAATGTGTTTTTCTATGAAGTAGAACAACTGATTTTGAGATACATAGATTAGCCATGCCGATATCACCAAGAGGTAAAAGCCTATATATAATTTGGGTAGTTTTTTCAAAAAGTTTGAGTCTTAAGATTCTTTTACTTTCAAATATAAGCTCGTATTAAAGAAAGTTGGAAATAAGAGTAAGAAATATCTTATTTTCGTGAAATTATTTTATAAAAATAAGAATCAAGTTTCCAAAAAAAACAGAGTTGTTCAATATGGCAAAATCCAATGATCTTATAGAAAACGTTGCTGTACAGGTTAGCGATATAACCAAACGTCTGACAGAAGTGTCTTCACACATGTCAAACATGGTAGAAAATTACGATTATTTGCTTCAAAATCAAACCCAAGTTGCTGATAATCATGACTTGGTTGTGTCTAATCAAAACACTATAATTCAGAATTTGGGGATAGTTATTCACAATCAAACCGCTATTATACACAATCAGTCCAAAATTGTTAAAAATCAGGCTTATCTTAAAACTTTCCTTTTTGCTCAAGTAGAGATACTTACTTTGTTAACCCAAAGGCCCAAAGAGGAGATTTCGAAAGAAATAAATATTTTTTTTGAAAATGCCCAAGTTGAGATATCAAAAGGTTTTGAAAACCCAGTTGGGGAGTAATTGTTAATTTTGAATAAGTGTTATTTTTTCTTGCAGTAATGTTATTTGACTTTTAAGAAGTTCTATTTCTGAAAGTTTACTGGCTTTGAGTTGTTCTTGTAGTCGCATCTGCAGGTTAAGCGACTCCACTTTTTGTTTTTGCAATCGGAGCTCTAGCAAAAGCTCATTTTTTTGTTTTTCCAAAACCTCAGCATATTCTTTCGCTTCTGAAATTTGTTTCGGCAATGATTCTAGATTATTTAAAATAGGTTTATTCAGCTCGCTTTTTTCCAATATCTCGGAAAATTCTAAAATATCAATACTGGTTTTGAAATAATCAGCAATCTTTCGGCAGATATTCAACGACGGCGAGAATTTCTCATTTTCATAATCAGAAATGGCACTTTTGCTCACATTTATTGCATCTGCGAGGTCTTCAAGAGTGATTTTGTGATATTTACGCAAGTTTTTTAAATTCTCTCCAAAGTAACTTTTTATCATTCTGTAAATTTTCTTTATTCCAAAATATTGGATTTTAATCTTTGCCTTTTTAATATTGTGCAAGCTAATTCATGTAAAAATACTGGTTTTTGCCTTTGGGTTTACAGAATTCTGGAAATTTAATAAACCTATTGATTTATGAAGTTGAAATTGTACCTCGTTTTATTTGGTAGTTTTTTGGGTATTCAATTAACTAAGGCACAA
>CAMCYZ010000205.1 GCA_945885545.1 Spirosoma fluviale | reverse complement strand
TGTAAAAAATTTATCTACAACCGACCTATTCAAGCCAATACATTCAAAAATCTGAGCTCCTCTATAAGATTGCAGGGTAGAAATTCCCATTTTAGAGAAAATCTTCAGCAACTCTTTATCAACAGCTTTGGTGTAGTTTTTATATAATTGTTCGTCGGTAAACTCACCGTCAATCATACCTTTTCTGTTCATTTCAGAAATGGTCTCAAAGGCAATATAGGGACAAATACCTGATGCTCCGTAACCGATTAGTGTAGCAAAATGGTGCGTTTCCCAGACATCTCCTGATTCAACCAAAATACCTACTTTTCCTCTGATGCCCTCTCTGATCAAATAATGATGAACAGCCGCCACTGCCAGCAAAGAAGGGATGGGTGCATGGTCAGAATCTATGGCACGGTCAGAAAGTATGATAATTTCGAAGCCATCATTTATGGCATCTTCAGCATACCTACAAATTCTTTCTAAAGCAAATTCAAGTGATTTGGCTGGATTGTCTGTATCAACATTGAAATAAGTATTAATAGTTTTCGCCTGAAAACCTTCGTAGTCCACAAATCTCAATTTATCAAACTGCTTGATGGTCAATACAGGCTGCTCTAACTGCACCTGACGACAGTGTTTTGGCGACTCCGTCAAAATATTATCGGCTGCACCCACAAAGGAAATCAAAGACATGATAGAACGCTCTCTGATAGAATCTATAGGTGGGTTGGTTACCTGAGCAAAAAGTTGCTTGAAGTAATATGAAATATGCTGACTTTGATTAGAAAGCACCGCCAATGGGGAGTCTATGCCCATAGAGCCAATGGCTTCGGCACCTGAGGCTGCCATAGGAGCTAAAATCATCCTTAAATCCTCAGAAGTGTAACCACTAGCCAATTGGCGTTTCAGAAGCGATTTTTCGTCATAGTTTGTATATGGACGAATGGAATCTGGTAATTCAAAAATCTTTATTTTGTGTTCATCCAACCATTCTTGATAAGGCTGTCTTGAACAAATATCGGCCTTAAGTTCTTCGTCAGGAATAATTCGGCCTTGCTCCATGTCCACAACGAACATTTTACCCGGCTGCAAACGACCTTTCGATATAACTTTTGATTGATCAACATCTAAAACTCCAGCTTCTGAGGCCATAATAACGGTATCGTCGTTGAGAACCCAATACCTTGATGGTCGAAGTCCGTTTCTATCCAAGGTCGCACCTACTATTTTACCATCTGTAAATGAGATAGACGCAGGACCGTCCCATGGCTCCATGATACTTGAATGATACTCATAGAATGCCTTTCTTACTGGATCCATGTGCTCATTGCCGTCCCAAGCTTCAGGAATAAGCATCATCATCACATGAGGTAACGAACGACCCGAAAGATACAGTAACTCAATAGCATTATCTAACTGTGCGGAGTCAGAATTTCCCTTATCACAGATTGGCAAAATCATTTGCATTTCTTTCTCAGTAAAAAACTCAGAATAGAAAGTTGACTCTGCTGCTCTGATCCAGTTTACGTTACCTTTAACAGTGTTTATTTCACCATTGTGGGCTATATAACGGAATGGCTGGGCCAATTTCCAAGAAGGGAATGTATTGGTCGAAAATCTGGAGTGTACGATGGCAAATGCCGAAACCACATCCGAATTTTTTAGGTCGGGAAAATAATATTTAAGTTGGTCTGTAGTCAACTGTCCTTTGTAAGAAACCGTGCTAGAAGACAAGGAGCTAAAATAAAACTGCTCTTTGGTACCGTCTACAGACTCATGTATAAGCTTAGTGGCATATTGCCTAAAAACGTAAAGTTTTCTCTCAAATGTAATATTATCTTGTAAAGGATCTATTTTCGAAATAAACAATTGCTCCACCCAAGGTTCTACAGAACCCGAGCCTTCGCCAAGGGTTTCGTTTTGAGTGGGTACTTTTCTGTAACCCAATAGTTCGAATCCAAGACTTGTAATTTTACGATTCAAAATCTCTTTACATTCCTCTCTTTGTCTTTCATCGCTCGGAAAGAAAATCATTCCGAGTCCATAATCACCCAATGAGGGAAGTTTAAAACCAAGATTTAGACATTCTTCGTGCAAAAATTCATGTGGAATTTGCAGCAAAATACCTGCACCGTCACCCGTGTTTGGATCGCACCCACAAGCACCGCGGTGATCCATACGCTCGAGCATGTGGATGGCGTCAGCTACAATTTGGTGCGATTTTCTTCCCTTAAGGTGAGCCCTAAATCCGATACCGCAGGCATCGTGTTCAAACTCGGGTAGGTAAAGACCTTGATTTTGATCGATTTGAGTCATTTTTTAATGAATAGTTTTTTTATATTGTACCCTAAATTCAGTTTGATTTTTTCGAATAATTATCGAAAATAACTCGAAAATAAATTCATTGTAAAAGCAGAAAATAAAGTAGATTATTTAGCCTGCAACGCAATTTAATAATTATTTGAAAGGTGAAATGAACAATTTGCCAAATTTTATGAATGCTAAATTATTTTGTAATTATATTACTAAAATGTATTGAAATTATACAATTTGACATAAAAAAAGGCGACAAAACTGCCGCCATTCTTTCGAAAACTGATATTCCCCTATACACTATTTTACAAAACCTACACCTACGGTGTTGTTGTTAAACTCATCGATAATTATAAATGCTCCATTGCCTGGATTCGCTTCAAAATTATCGGCAAAGATATGAGCCGCTAGCTTAAATGAAACTTCACCAATCTGATTTAGCTTCAGTTCATCCACATTTTCTGACTCTTCAAAAGTAGAAATCTCTAGTCTGGAATCAATAGAGGCCACCTTGGCTTTTACTCTGTTTATGCCATGCTGAACCAAATAACCTTTGCCAACTTTCATTGGCTCGGTATCCATCCAAAAAATTCTCGCGTTTATTTGCTTCTTAAGCTCTGGTTGTGCTCCGACTTTCACTAGCATATTGCCACGGCTGATGTCAATATTGTCCTCAAGTGTAATCACCACCGATTCTGTCTGATGAGCAGAGTCAAGAGAATCCGTGTATTTCAAAATTTCTTTGACCTTGCTCATTTGCTGACTTGGCAAAGCAGCCACCATATCTCCTTTGTTGATTTGGCCTGACGCTATCTTGCCAGAATACCCTCTAAAATCATGATATTCTTCAGATTTTGGACGAATTACATGCTGAACCGGAAACCTAAAAGGCAAAACAGCTGAATCAATATCTTCAGGAGTAACCCCTTCCAAGATACCTAGTAAAGATTCTCCGGAATACCAAGGCATTTTATCTGACTTCACTACAATATTTTCACCGTAAAGTGACGAAATAGGAATAAAGGTGATGTTTTGATTTGGTTTTCTGAGTTTATCTGATAATTCGAAAAAGTCATTCTTGATTTCGTCGTATCGGCTTTCAGCGTAGTGCACCAAATCCATTTTGTTTACAGCTACCACCACATTTTTGATTTCTAACAAGGAAGAAATATAAAAATGTCTTCTCGTTTGTTCACCCACACCGTTTCGTGCATCAATCAAAATGATAGAAACGGATGCATTAGAAGCTCCTGTAACCATGTTGCGGGTATATTCAAAATGCCCAGGAGTGTCGGCAATGATATATTTACGAGTGGGCGTATTGAAATAGATATGTGCCACGTCTATAGTTATTCCTTGTTCGCGTTCAGCTATTAAGCCGTCTGTTAACAAAGACAAATCCACAAAATCTAAACCTTTTCTTTGGCTCGCGGCTTTCAAGGCCTCTATTTTATCTTTGGTAATCGACTGGGTTTCAAACAACAATCTGCCTATCAAAGTACTTTTTCCGTCATCAACAGATCCAGCTGTTGCAATTCTTAATATATCCATTATTTAAAAATATCCTTGTTGTTTACGTTTTTCCATGGCGGCCTCTGAGCGTTTGTCGTCTATCCTCGCTCCTCTTTCAGAAATCTCCGCCTCCAAAATCTCTTCAATAATTGTGTCAATATTGTCGGCAGTAGACGAAACCGCCGCTGTGCAGGTCATATCGCCCACAGTTCTAAACCTTACGATGGTTTTGTAAGGAATCTCGTCTTCTGACTTGTTGATAAACTCCGAATCAGACCAAATAATGCCATCTCTATCAAAAACCTCCCGTTCGTGAGCGAAGTATATAGATGGAATCTCTAAGTTTTCGGCTTTTATGTAGTTCCAAACGTCTAATTCCGTCCAGTTAGAAATCGGGAATACCCTTACGTTTTCTCCCAAGTCTATTTTACCATTAAGCATATCAAAAAGCTCTGGACGTTGTTTTTTAGCATCCCATTCGCCAAAATCATTTCTTACAGAGAAAATTCTTTCTTTGGCACGGGCTTTTTCCTCGTCCCTACGAGCACCACCTATACAAGCATCAAACTTAAATTCTTCGATAGTATCCAAAAGAGTAACCGTTTGTAAAGCATTTCTACTGGCATATTTGCCCGTTTCTTCTTTCACTTTTCCCGCTTTAATAGAGTCCTCTACATTTCTGATAATCAACTCCACCCCTAATTCAGCAGCCAATTTATCACGAAAATCAGTAGTTTCTGGAAAATTATGGCCGGTATCGACATGCACCAATGGAAAAGGGATTTTACCTGGAAAAAACGCTTTTTGGGCTAATCTTACCAAAGTTATAGAATCTTTACCTCCCGAAAAAAGTATCGCCGGCTTTTCAAATTGTGCTGCCACTTCTCTTAAAATAAAGATGGCCTCATCTTCTAAAGCTCTCGGAAATTGTTTGTTAATATTCATTCTTATGTATCAAAAAAACTAAATCTATTATTTAACAGCGTGCAATCCACACTCTTTTTGGGACTCTTCCCACCACCAACGACCGGCTCTTGGATGTTCTCCAGGCTCAATAGCCCTGGTACAAGGCTGACAACCTATACTCACAAATCCTTTTTTATGGAGAGAATTCTGAGGTACATTGTTATCATTCAAATAAGTTTCCATTTGTTCGAAAGACCAGTTTACCAACGGATTAAATTTAAAAATTTGGTTTCCTCCATCATATTCCCAAATGCTCATCGAACTTCGATTATCAGATTGCTCAGCCCTCAGGCCTGTAATCCAAACTTCGTTTCCTTTCAAAGCTCTTTTTAAGCCTACTATTTTGCGAATACCACAGCACGCTTTACGGTTTTCTACAGATTCGTAAAACGAATTAAAACCCTTATTTTCAACAAATTGCTCCACTTCCTCTGTGTTAGGGCAATAGGTTTTAAAAGTGGCTTTGTATCTTGCTTTGGTCTTATCCATTAACTCGTAAGTTTCAGGAAATAACCTACCTGTATCTAAAGTAAAAACCTGAATGGCTAATCCGTTTCTAAAAATGGCGTCAGTTATAACCTGATCTTCTTGGCCAAATGAGGTAGAAAAAACCACTTTGTTGGGGTATTTTTCGCTCACTAAACGCAATGAAGCCACAAGGTTCAAGTTTTCTAATTCTTCAATCATAATCTAAAGAAAGATTTTTATTATTCGAAAATAAAGCACAAATTTAGGAACTTACCCTCACTTATTTTATTCGTTATACCTCTAAATATTGCTTCTCGATATTAGAAAGGCTCAGTGTATGATAATCAACTACTTCACCAATGATAATTATTGCCGGATTGCTAAGTTTATTTTCTTCTGCCATCCGCTCCAATTCTGAAACTTTACCCACAGCCATTTTTTCTTTGGTCGTACTGGCGTTTTGAATAATACAAACGGGTATTTCTGATCTGTTGGCCGTTTGATATTTTTCAGAAATATAGCTGAGCTTAGACATGGCCATTAACAACACCACTGTGGAGTTAGATTGAACGGCAAGGTCTAAATCTGAAGCAAATTTCTTGTCCGATTTATGGCCTGTAATCACCCAAAAACCGTCGCTTACTCGCCTGTCTGTCAACGGAATCAGGTGATTTCCACCAGAAAAAATCGAGGAAATGCCTGGAACGTAGCTTGACGCTATACCTCTCTGCTTTGCAAATTCTATTTCCTCCATTCCTCTACCAAACACAAACGGGTCGCCGCCTTTGAGCCTAACCACATGACCTTTTTCGAAGGCTTTTTCAGCTATCAAAAAATTTATGCCGTCTTGTGTAATCCCCTTTTGATGCCCTCTTTTGCCCACATATATTTTCTCACACATCGGATGACAATAGTCAAGCAAGTCGTCATTGGCTAATGCATCATATAAGACCACATCGGCATTTCTGAGAGCATTTATGGCCTTCAAAGTTATCAACTCCGGATCGCCAGGTCCCGCACCCACCAAGGTCAATTTCGGTATTTTATTTGAGAAAAACATTAAGCAGTAACTTGAGATTTTAAGTTTTCTTCTCTTTTCTTTTTCGTTTCTGAACAGAATGTCACAGCATCTCTTATGTAGTCTACCGCAAATTCTTTGGTCGGATTCTCCTTATTTATTCTCAAAATACTTTGTTGAAACCCTTCTTCGAAATTTTTGGTGAATTC
>CAMCYZ010000204.1 GCA_945885545.1 Spirosoma fluviale | reverse complement strand
AGATTTCAGAATTGATATTTTGGTAGATGATAAAATCATAGTAGAAGTTAAAGCTGTTGAATCAATATTACCAGTACATCAAGCACAAATAATATCATATTTGAAATTGTATGACTCAAGGATGGGTTTTTTGATAAATTTCAACACCTCTTTAATTAAAGATGGTTTTAAAAGATTTGTAAATAATTACTAAACAAAAACTTAGCGACTTACCGTCTTTGCGGTAAAAAATAAACAATATAATGGCATACGATAGTTTTAAAATCTTAACATCTAGCTGTGTTCCACTTCCTTTGGAAAACGTGGATACAGACCAGATCATTCCTGCTCGTTTCTTGAAAGCGACAAAAAGAGAAGGCTTTGGGGATAACCTTTTTAGAGATTGGAGATACAATGGAGATGAAACTCCAAAGGCCGATTTCGTCTTGAATAACCCAACTTATTCAGGAAAAATTCTTGTAGCTGGTCGCAACTTCGGCTCAGGCTCAAGTCGTGAGCATGCCGCCTGGGCAATTTATGACTACGGCTTCCGCTGCGTAATTTCCAGCTTCTTTGCTGATATTTTCAAAGGAAACTCATTAAATATTGGCATATTGCCAGTGACGGTTAGTCCTGAGTTTCTTGACAAAATATTCACGGCCATAGAAAATGACCCTAAAGCAGAGGTAAAAGTAGATTTACCAAGTCAAAAAGTAACGATTTCGGCCACTGGCGAATCGGAATCTTTTGATATCAACGGGTATAAAAAACATAATATGACCAACGGTTTTGACGATATTGATTATCTACAATCTCTTAAAGCTGAAATCGGTGAATTTGAAAAAACTCGTATTTGATTAAAACCCAATTTTTTGAATTTATTCAAAAAATTACAATATAATAATCCATGCTGTTGGTGTGATAGCCAACAGCATAAATTTTACCCGATGAGACATATCGAAATAATGGACACCACACTCCGCGATGGTGAACAAACTAGCGGAGTATCGTTTTCTGTGTCTGAAAAACTTACTATTGCTCAACTTTTGCTTCAAGAAGTAAAAGTGGACAGAATAGAAGTGGCATCAGCCAGAGTGTCGGAAGGTGAACTACAAGCGGTAAAACTGATAACCAGCTGGGCAAAAGAAAACGGTTTTCTTGAAAAAGTAGAAGTCCTGACTTTTGTAGACGGCCGTGCCTCTATAGATTGGATGATAAATGCAGGAGCCAAAGTGATGAATCTTCTTACAAAAGGTTCCATGAATCACCTCACGCATCAGCTTCAAAAAACGCCAGAGCAGCACTTTAAGGAGATAGAAGAAGTAATAGCCTTGGCCATTCAAAATGATATTACTGTAAACGTATATCTCGAAGATTGGAGCAATGGCATGAGAAACTCTCCGGATTATGTCTTTCAATTTTTGGCATTTCTGACCAAGCAACCAGTAGAACGCATCCTTTTCCCAGATACTTTAGGCATCTTAACTCCTTCTGAGACATATACCTACTTGAAGTCAATTATCAATGAGTATCCAAATACACATTTTGATTTTCATGCACATAATGATTATGACCTTTCCACAGCCAATGTAATGGAGGCTTTACGAGCCGGTGTTCATGGATTACACCTCACCGTAAATGGAATGGGTGAAAGAACTGGTAATGCAGCCTTGTCTAGTGCCGTGGCTGTGATAAACGACTTCATGCCAGAGTTTAAAACTTCCGTAGTTGAACAATCATTGTATTCAATAAGCAAAATCGTTGAATCGTTTTCGGGTTTAAGAATTCCAGCCAATAAGCCCATTGTTGGAGAAAATGTGTTTACACAAACAGCTGGAATTCATGCCGATGGCGATAAAAAGAACAATCTTTATGTGAGTACTTTAAGCCCTGAGCGTTTCGGTAGAAAGACTAAATATGCCCTTGGAAAGACTTCAGGAAAAGCCAACATCGAGAAAAACCTTCAAGAATTAGGTATAAAACTCAATGACGCCGATCTCAAAAAAGTAACCCAACGGATAATTGAATTGGGTGATAGAAAAGAAAACGTAACCAAGGAAGATTTACCCTATATCATTTCTGACGTATTAGACACAAGTGCGGTTAATGAAAATGTAAAAATCCTAAACTACGTGCTTACACATTCTAAAAGTCTTCAACCATCTTCTACTTTACAAGTGCAAATTGGCGATGAGATTTTCCAGGAAAATGCACAAGGAGATGGCCAATACGACGCTTTTATGAATGCCTTGAAGAAAATTTATGTGAAAAAAGGCAAAGAACTTCCGCTGCTTACAGATTATTCCGTAAGGATACCTCCAGGTGGCAAAACTGACGCTCTGTGCGAAACTATTATCACTTGGAATATCAATGGCAAAGACCTTAAAACCAGAGGACTAGATTCCGACCAAACAGTTTCGGCCATTGAGGCAACTCGGAAGATGTTGAATATTATATAAGCTCAGGTTACAAAGTTTCACAAAGTATGACACAGCGTTTCAGAGAAATAAATGAACTTTCAGGGCAAATATTGAAACATGCTTTTGAAATTCATACGGCAATTGGCCTAGGGCTTTTAGAAAGTGCATATAAAGAATGTTTGGCATATAGGCTTAATAAGGTGGCCTGTTAGTTGAAAAGGAAAAACCAATGCCATTAATTTTTGAAGAAGTCCAACTTGATTAAGGTTAAAGGTTAGATTTACTCGTGAACCATAAAATCGTAGTTGAACTTAAAACTGTGGACTATTTCACAGATATAAATATTGTACAAACTCTTACTTTTATGAGACTAGGAGGATTCCATTTGGGATTATTAATAAATTTTAAAATAAAAAGCCTAAAAGAAGGCATAAAAAGGTTAATTCTATAAAAATAAAACTCTGAGGTACTCTGCGAAAACCTAGTGTGCCTCAGCGATACAAAACAAAGCAAATGAAAAAACACATTTTAGTAGTGCCAGGAGATGGCATCGGACAAGAGGTTACCGTAATTGGTAAAAAAGCTTTAGAAAAAATCGCTGCCAAATTTGGCCACGATTTCACTTATGACGAAGCACTTATGGGTCATGTAGCCATTGAAGCTACCGGAGATCCATTGCCAGCCGAGTCTTTAGAAAAGATGCGTGCATCTGACGCGATTCTTTTTGGTGCAGTGGGCCACGCCAAATACGACAACGACCCCCATGCAAAGGTTCGTCCTGAGCAAGGACTTTTAAAAATGCGAAAAGAATTGGGTTTATTCGCTAATTTACGTCCAATCAAACTATTTGACGAACTTTTAGGTGCTTCGAGCATCAAACCAGAAATATTGAAAGGAGCGGATATCCTTTTCTTTAGAGAATTAACGGGAGACGTATATTTTGGTAAAAGGGGTCGTTTAGATGATGGCACAACCGCATACGACACCATGATTTACAGCAAATATGAAGTAGAAAGAATAGCACGTAAGGCTTTTGATGCGGCCATGACACGCGGTAAAAAACTGATGTCGGTCGACAAAGCCAACGTATTGGAATCAAGCAGACTTTGGAGAGAAACCATACTTGAAGTAGCCCAAGATTATCCTGAGGTAGAGCTTGAACACCAATTTATTGATGCAGCAGCTATGCTCTTAATCAAAGATCCAAAGCGTTTTGACGTAGTGGTTACAGGAAATATCTTTGGTGATATTTTGACCGATGAGGCCTCTCAAATAGCTGGTTCCATGGGAATGCTTGCCTCAGCCTCCGTTGGCGAAAGCACGGGCGTTTATGAGCCTATCCACGGCTCTGGCCACGACATTGCTGGTAAAGGAGTGGCCAATCCAATGGCCTCTGTTCTTTCAGCGGCATTGTTATTAGATATCTCCTTTGGCCTAAAAGCCGAGTCAGAGGCTCTCATTAATGCCATTGATGGTGTTTTGAAAGCGGGATGGAGAACCCGTGACATCGCAGACAAAACGACTCCTGCCGACAAAATATTAGGCACCGAGGCTATTGGAAAAGAAATATTAGACAGAATATAATAAGCTGTTCTTAAATTTAAAGCCGTTCATTAAATCATAATGAACGGCTTTAATATTTCCAATAATATCCACTTTGATTGTCTTTTCTAACACCAAAATTGGCTTTCATTTTACTGAATTTATAGCTCGGGTATTTTTCCCGTACAAGCTGTTCAAAATCAAGAAATTTCTCTAAAGACAGCATGTAGTTTCTTGGATCTTTTTCTAATTCGAGAAGAAAAAAACTTGCCCAGTCGATAATTTCGGGATTCCTTGTGGCTATAATTTCCGAGGCCAAATTATCAAAAGCACTATCCAGGTGTTCATAAGTGGATTCATTTAATAAGTTTATCTTACTAATTTCCCTCTCCCAATTTTGAAAAATTCTGTTTAATTGTTGCGATTCAAGAGAATTAATAATTTCAAATTTTTCATTTTCTAAATCAACATTTACCTTTAAATCTGATTTATCCTTAATATAAATGTAGAAACTCCTTTTCTTGTCAATCGAAACGCAATGGATTCCCGAAAGCTCAGACACCAAAACCAAATCTTCCCCTTTTTGGGCTACAATTTTTGCAGAATCCAGAATTACCTCATCTTTTTGTAAGTTCACAGATATCTTTAAGGGCTTTTCATTTGAAAAAACAAGTCTGATTTCACTGGCAAAAGAAGATTTAACTAGCAATAGAAAGCAGAAAAAACACTTTATGAAACAAAATTGTTTAATCATCTGATCTATAAATTTTTTCATAAAACAAAGAAAGTAAATATCGTGAATAAAAGCGGAGTGTTGAAAATTTATGCGTAAAAAATCGTATTTGTACAAAAAAGTGAAATTTAAAAATTGGTTAATAAAATTATTACTTTTCTGGTGGTCAAAGACTAAAATACACACATACTAAGGCAGAAGTCTAAGGACCGTGGTGTTTTCAATCTTGACATTTTACTGAAAAAAATACAATTCCACCATAACATGAATATTTACTTTTTCAGTTACATTTTCTTCACAAATTCCTCAGCCGTTATTGATAACTACTTGATATTTCAGAATTAAAAAAATTACATTTGGAGAATAGAATCTATTATAGCAAAGCAAAATATTTTTCATATTTTGAATTTTTAAATCAAAACATTGATGAAATTTTACAGAGGATTATGCTCATCACACCATTTTTTGCAATTCTCAAAGTTTGAAAACTTATAAAACATTAAATTAGACAACTCATTAGCATTCCCAACGAATTTTTTGGGTGTTGGATCTTCATTAGATGTATAATAAATATCGTATATGGCTTCTTTGTTTGGTAGAATTAATTCATCTGTTAATAAATCATATAATGAATAGCTTGGATTATAAAAGACATTCGCAACATCTTTATCTCTTGGATCACGATTATAACTATTTTGTGACTCCTCAGATGGTAACTTTTCGGATGATTTGACTGTTTCAACTGCACTCAAATCTTCTTGATTTTTTTGGTGATTCAGAATATTTGGTGGCTGTTGATTTTGTGAATTATCAGCGATGTTTCTTTGAGAGGTCGTATCACTACTTGATTTATCCTCACAAAAATGAACAACCCCAACAATAATTAATATAAGTACGATTACATTCGAAAAGCAACCTACACTTATCTCCTTACCGCAATTCGGGCATTTTACTTTACTCCCACTAGGGACATATGGATAATCACAAGAAGGACATTTTTGAGCCATATTTTATTTTTTTCTAAATTTAAAGATTGAATAAATTTTTTCCAAATCCTCAATGTTTTAATTGATGTTCTGCATTATAGTCGAATGGTTGTTTTACAAATCACTGAATAAAGAAACTCCCAAACTGTTACAAAGCTTCGGATAGGATAAATATTACAGTAAATTAATTTCCTGCGATTGAATACAAAGATTTTACTGTCGTTTTTATAGGTATTATGGTAGGCTTGTTTGTCATATGTCTGTATATCAGCTGGATTGACTACCTTTACATTTTACTTATAATACAATACTCTCTGGAATATCAAAACCTACAACAACAAGCCTCAAAAAATAAATTTAATTCATCATCTTGAAAGTATTGTAATCAAATAAAGGTTATCACGAATTATTTCATACATGATTGAAAATTGCTATGGCTATATATAAGTATAGAGTCTAATTTCGAACTATAAAAACAAATTCGTGATAAGCTTTAACATTTATAAATAATTTTTCAAACGATAAGACAAAACTTATCGTTTTTATGCCCTTAGAGGCCTGTAGCTAGAGGGTCTGCTTGAAGGTTTGGCTTATTTTAAGAAAAATCTAATTTCAGGCTATTTAGGGCAATTCTATTCCACTTTTTGTTTTACCCTTTTTTCGTTTCTTGAAATAATAGAATTTTTACATTGTTTTTATTCTTCCTAAGAGATTGTTCCAAACTTAGTTGAAATTCCTTTTGGATAAAAAAGGAAAAAGAGATCTAAAAGAATTAAATTTGAAATAGCAAATAACAATTTAAACTCTTAAAGACCCCTATGTTGAACAAAGTTAGTAAAATCGGAACAGAAAATCTT
>CAMCYZ010000203.1 GCA_945885545.1 Spirosoma fluviale | reverse complement strand
ATCTGGAATAAATAATCCCGAAGATATTCATTTGCCACTCACTACCTTGGTTTCACTTGAAAACACCATGAACAAAGGCGGTGGAAGCATTTATGATTTTTCTGAAATAGTAAAAATCAAAGAAGTTTGTGTGGAGAATAATCTAGGATTTCATTTGGACGGAGCGAGGTTTTTCAATGCCTTGGTAGAAACCCCCGAAACGCCTTTAGATTTTGGAAAAGCTTTCAACTCCATCTCTATTTGCCTTTCAAAAGGATTAGGAGCACCGGTTGGCTCGCTGCTTTTGGGCAGCACTGATTTTATTAAAAAATCCAGAAGAATCCGTAAATCTTTTGGTGGAGGCTGGCGTCAGGCTGGATATTTGGCTGCTGCTGGAATTTATGCTTTGGATAATAATGTAGAAAGGCTAAAAGAAGATCACACCCATGCAAAAGCTATTGGTCAAATACTTCAGAAATGCTCTTTTGTCAAAGAAATAATGCCAATTGATACTAATATCGTGATTTTTGAGTTAGTTGAAAACTGGACAAACTTAGAGTTTTTGGAGGTTTTGAAAGGAAAAGGAGTGGGTGCAGTGGCCTTTGGTCCGCAATTGGTCAGGTTTGTTACACATTTGGATTTCAGCACCGAAGACTTGAACTCGCTCGAAAAAATATTAACCCAAATCAGTAAATAATGCGTTTTGTAGTCTTTTTACTATTTTTTGTAAGTTCTTTTTACGGATTTTCACAGCAAAAAAACGCCATAAAATTTAATATTGCTGGTCCGCTTACCCAAACTTATTCTTTGCAGTATGAACGGATGTTAACCAAGAAGATCTCCTTTAATAATACTTTTTTTTATCGTCAAAAATCTTTGATTCCGTTTGGTGTTCAGGTAGATACGCTCGCCAAACGTTATGGAGTAGGTTTGACGGGTATTAAGTTTAATTATATTTTCATGAATGAGGCAAGAGTTGGCGTGAAAGGCTATGCTCCTGAGCTGAGGTTTTACTTGGGGAATAAGAAAAATAGACCTTTTGTGGCTCTTTTTGGGCAATATGAAGATTTTGACATGGCTGTTCCAGCATCTTTAGCCGTACTTTACAGAGGCTTGGTGGTTGATGTAAAGACACCGGTGAATTTCACTTTCAATACACTTTCAGGTGGTTTATTGATAGGCAAACAATGGAAATGGAATAGAATGGGTGTTGACTTGGTATTAATTGGGCCGCATTTTGGAAAAGCCAAGGCATTTTATGCTGTGGCACAAACAGAATTGCTTTCAAAACTTTCAGAAAATGAAAGAGTATATCTAAAGGATAAAATAACGGAGCGTTTTGGGCTTTCGGGAGAGTATTTTTCTTTAGATATTGCAGGAGAAAAAGCGGAAATAAAGTCTATCAAACCCGTTCCATATTTAGCTATTAGAGGTTTCGGAGTTAATTTGAGTTATAGTTTTTAGGCTAGATCACTCTTTTCAATTTAAAATAACAGAACTTCAATTCGCCATTTCGTCTTACAAATAACTCTATTTCCGTGCCTTCTTTCTTGCTTAGCTTCTTGTATATATCGTTTATATTCAATTCTTTAAAGTGTTTGTCGTTCATGAAAATAATTTGATCATTCTCTTTGATTCCGGCCAAGTCTGCTTGTGAACCTGGAGTTACAAAAGTGACCATATACTCACTAAAACCCTCGCCTTTGGCTCGCACTTCCATGCCGCTCATGTCGTGTTCAAAGGTTTCTTTATACTTTTTTTTCAAGGGTTTTATCAGGAGATAAGCAGCTCTATAATTAAAAGTTATCACAAATCTTCTTAAGAACTCTCCGCCAATACTACCTTGCCTGCCATCAAAATCTTCATTGAATTTTAGACCATAGGATAAACTATCTGGAAATGAAGCCAATACGTCGTTAAACTCGTATTTGCCAATTCTAAATTTCTCAATTCTACCAATATAACCATCAATACTGCCATTTAAGCCTCTGCCCAAATTGGCCCTAATTACCTTGTCAGGCAGATGAATGGGTGAGTTATCTTGGGTATTCAGCAGCAGTGCATGACCAGCTCCAGTATCAATTACTAAGCGAAGTTTTGTGAACGCATGGTCATCATTTTGAGCCAATTCTATGGCCTCTATGTAGGGTTTTGATTGCGTAACCACCAACGGATATCGCTCACCCATAGATTTTTTTGGTTTAAATTTATCATGATTTCGCAGGAGCAACTCCCGCGAGCCAAAGTCTATGGTGACCACAAATCTGTCGAACAAATCATGGCCAAAAATACCGTGAATGGGTATGCCCATGTATTCCGAGAGTTTCAAAATATCTTCTTCTAAAACTACCAGGTTTTGCCGGTCAGCTTTAACATATCCAAGGTCTATGCTGTGGCCAATAGACACATTGGCGTTTATAAAATCCTTTTCCCCAGCACCATTGATGCGTACTTGCCGGCTAAATTGTAAGTTGAGTTTTTTAGCTATGCTGGGGTTTGTGATGATTAGTGAACTCACGCCCGTGTCGAGGATAAAATTTAATGTATCTGATTTGTTTATTCTGACTTTTACAACAATGAGGTTAGCATAGAGTTCGAATTTGATTTTTGCAGTTTTCTGTCTGTATCCCTTAAAATATAATCCAAACTTCTCTGCCTTTCCTTTTTTTTGAGCCTCAACTGTATGGCTTAGCCCAGAAAAGAAAAGGAAAAAGAGTAACAGAATTGGAATTCTATTTTTCATTTTTTTTATTGGAAAAATACCATGTTATATTAGAAAAACAAAAGGAAAACACTAAAAGTTTATGATTACATAAATCTTCTTTAAATATTGTTGAGAAAAGGCTGAATAATGTGGAATTTTGTGAAAGAAATAATGTAAAACTTAAAGCCGTGGTTTTAATCACACAGCAAAGAATATTAATTTAGCGTCTTTATGACCTAACGGTATAATAACTAGCGGTATAATAAAAAGAATATGAAGCAGGATTTGAGAAAGCTTAGTTTGGAGCAATTAAAAGATTGGCTGAAAGAAAAAGGAGAGCCGGCTTTTAGAGCCAAACAAATTATGGAATGGATATGGCAAAAGTCTGTGACCGATATTCAGGCCATGAGTAATCTTTCAAAACCGCTCCGTGAAACACTATCAAGTGAATTCGTAATAAATCCTGTAACGGTTTATAAATCACAATATTCCGATGACGGTACGGTAAAGTCAGGCTTTCGGCTTTTTGATAAACACTTGGTAGAAGGGGTTTTGATTCCAACCGAAACCCGCATGACCGCCTGTATATCTTCTCAAGTGGGTTGTTCGTTGACCTGTAAATTTTGTGCTACGGGGTATATGAAGCGTGAGCGAAATCTAGACGCTGCCGAGATTTACGATCAGGTTATATTAATTAAAAATCAGGCAGAAGAACGATTCAATCAACCCTTGACCAATATCGTGTATATGGGTATGGGTGAGCCCTTGCTCAATTATCAGGCGGTGTTGGAGTCGGTAGAAAAAATCACTTCTCCAGAAGGTTTAAATTGGTCGCCAAAGCGTATCACTGTCTCCACCGCGGGCATTGCCAAAATGATAAAAAAACTGGGAGATGATGGCGTGAAATTTAACCTTGCCTTGTCGCTGCATGCTGCAAATGACGAAAAACGCAACACCATTATGCCTATTAACGAGTCAAACAGCATAAAGAATTTAACCGAAGCCCTTACTTACTTTTATAAGAAAACGGGCAACAAAATCACCTTCGAATATATAGTTTTTAATGGCTTTAATGATACCATAGAAGACGCCAAAGATTTGCTGAAGTTCTGTAAAAGGGTGCCTTCTAAGGTAAATATCATAGAATACAATCCCATCAATGAGGCGGATTTTAGAAACGCCGAAGCTGATGACATAGCAAAATTTGCCAAATATTTAGAGAACAACGGCGTAACCGTAAATATCCGCAGAAGTAGAGGGAAAGACATAGACGCGGCTTGTGGTCAGTTGGCTATCAAGGAAAATTAACAATTTGGTAACATTGGATGTGGAAAACTTTTATGTTCGGTAAAAAATAATTCTGACATTTGTGACACCAATATGAATGAGAATCTAAAACTAAAATCTAATTATTATGTTTGGTCTAGAAAATGACGTTTTCTTTCTTTTATTTTTCGCACTCTTTGCTGCTTGTGTTTTCGAATTTATCAACGGTTTTCATGATACCGCCAATGCAGTAGCAACCGTCATTTACACCAACTCACTCAAACCAACCCAGGCAGTTATATATTCAGGCATACTTAATTTTGTTGGTGTTATTACAGGTGGCGTAGGTGTAGGTATGAGCATAGTCAATTTACTCCCTGTTGAACTATTAATCGATCAGAATGTTTACCACTCCCTTGCTATGGTGATGGCCATGCTGTTTAGTGCCATTTTCTGGAACTTCGGTACGTGGTATTTCGGTTTGCCTTCGTCTAGTTCTCACACACTCATTGGAGCTATTATGGGTGTGGGTTTGGGTTATGCCTTGCTTCCCGAAAATCAAACAGGTGTGGCCGCTATCAATTGGGACAAAGTGAAAGATATTTTCACAGGCTTGCTCATGGCTCCAGTATTCGGGTTTGCATTAGCCATTTTCCTTATGTTCATTTTAAGAAGAACGGTGAGTAAAGACGTAAGAGACCAAATATTCTCTGAACCGAAGA
Organism: Spirosoma fluviale; assembly: GCA_945885545.1. Lineage (GTDB taxonomy): Bacteria > Bacteroidota > Bacteroidia > Cytophagales > Spirosomataceae > Leadbetterella > Leadbetterella lacustris. Next base: position 1,908 of record CAMCYZ010000203.1, on the reverse strand, counting down.
AAAATCAAGCACCGCCAAATTGGATCAGAGGTACCTTGATTACCACCTGCGGTTTGGTTAGTTTTTTCCATGGTAAAAACGACGGTCAGAAAGGTATAGGGCTGATGATGTTGATTTTGATAGGTGTTCTTCCATCATATTTCGCAATTACCAGTGCCAAAAAACTTAAAGACATTCAGCCAGATTTAGTTAAAATTGAGGCGATAGTTAACAAAATAGATACCGTAGGACTGGGTGTTTCTGAAATGAAACACATCAACGATATCAAATCTAATATTACTTTTCTTCATCCAGTCGTAAATCAAACTTCTGCAGATACGGCCTCTAAGCTTCATTTGAGAGGGGCAATTCTTAAAGTAGCTAGCAATGCCAAGAAGTTATTGTCTGACGAAAGTGTGAGTATGAGTGCTGCCGACAGAGAGACTTTGACCAAACTTGCCACAAAAGAAGAAAAGGGAATCCGTAGAGCCACTGATTTTGCTCCATTTTGGGTGATTTTGCTCATTTCCTTATCCTTGGGCTTAGGAACCATGATTGGTTGGAAAAGAATAGTGGTAACAGTAGGTGAGAAAATTGGAAAGTCGCATTTGACTTATGCACAAGGTGCTTCTGCTGAACTCGTTGCGGCTATCACCATCGGTCTAGCTTCAGGGTTTAAGCTTCCCGTAAGTACTACGCATACCTTATCTTCAGGTATTGCGGGTTCTATGGTGGCCTCTAAAGGTATCAAAAATCTTCAGGCAGGAACTATTAAGAACATCGCCATTGCTTGGATACTTACCTTGCCTGTTTCTATGATGCTATCGGCAGGTTTATTCCTTTTGTTTAGATTTTTTGTTTCTTAAAATATTTTATGTTTGTGAAGAAAGGTGGTTCATTTGGGCCACTTTTTTTATGCCCCGGATTTGAGGTTTAGAGTAATATTTACATTTTTTTAAATATTTTTGAAGCAATTGTCTTTGTAAATTGAAAATAGCTTAGCATCTTTTCACAAAATTTGAGTTTATCAGCCTTGAAATACCTAGAAAATCATGATGTGCCGGTCGGAAATTGGAAAATGGCTGATGTGCGTAATTTAGAATGTATTTCGCCGAAACAATTGGATCATTTTTTAGAGGCGGGATGGTTTCGGATGGGTCAGAGTATGTTTACTACCAATTTTCTGATATTTGGCAGTGAGCAATACAACGCTCTTTGGTTAAGGGTACATCTCAAAGACTTTGAGCCTAGTGCTTCACAAAAAAGATTGTTAAAACAGAACGAGCGGTTTACCGTACAGGTTTCAACAGGGCAAATAACATCTGAAAAAGAAGACCTATTTTTTCGTTATCGTCAAAGTTTGTCCTTTTCTATTGCTCCTTCTCTACAAAATCTTCTCACGGGTAACTCACTTTTTGATATTTTTGACTCAAAGCATCTCGAAATTTATGATGGCAATACGCTCATCGGTTGCGGAGTATTTGACTTGGGAGAAAACTCAGCTCAAGGAATCGTGAGTGTTTTTGATCCCAATTATAAAAAACATAGCCTAGGCAAGTATCTTTTTCTTCATAAGATACTTTTCTTAAAGAATCTCGGATTAGAATACTTTTATCCGGGCTATTTTGTGCCGGGCTACAAGCAGTTCGACTACAAGCTCGAAATGGCGAAATCTTCTACTAGTTTTCTTAATTTCGGTAAAAGAGAATGGCTCAGTATTGGGAATTTTGGGCCTAATTATCAGCCTTTGATTTTAATAAGAACAAAGCTCGCACTGATGCAAGACCTGCTGAGGAGAATCAATCTGAAAACTGATTTGCTGATTTATAACTTCTTCGATATTTGTTTGGTCAATGGTTACACGGAGTACGATTTGCTAGATGCACCGCTCTTTTTGTACTGTTTTCCCAATTCAAGACAACAAGAGGC
>CAMCYZ010000202.1 GCA_945885545.1 Spirosoma fluviale | reverse complement strand
TGAAATGTTTAAAATGCCAAGCTTTATTACATTTGGAAAGTTAAGAGCATCTTATACTCAAGTGGGCAATGAAGTACCTTTCAATAGGATTTTCCCACAAAACTCAATAAATGATGCGGGTGGAGTTATAAGAAACACGGTTAAGCCTTTCTTAAATGCTAAACCTGAAATTATTACCAGTATTGAATACGGTGCTGATTGGAGATTTTTCCATAATAGATTTGGAATCGATTTTACTTATTATGACATTACTAGTAGGGACCAATTTATTCAAGTGCCTACTGTATCTGGTGAAGGTGGTTTTACTACCGAATTTATTAATGCTGGTGAAATTACAAATAAGGGAATTGAGCTTACACTAAGTGCAACTCCTTACAAATTAAAAGATTTTCAATGGACAACTGCTTTGAATTTCACCCGAAACAGAAACAAGATTGTCGACATTGGCCCAGATCCTAAGAGAATAATTCAATTAGGTAGTTCGGAGGGATTTGATTCAAGATTGGCAGTTGGTGGAGCTTTCAATGATTTATATGTATTGAAGTTTCAAAGGGATGCTCAAGGAAGAATTATATTTGACAATGGAAGGCCTCTAAGATCTGCAACTAGCGAGAAAATTGGCAATTTGGATGCAAGATTCCAATTAGGTTGGAACAATAATTTTACCTACAAAAGATTTAATGCAGGCGTGCTAGTAAATGGTGTTTTTGGTGGAAATGTTTTCAGCCAGACTGAATCAATGTTAGACGGGGCAGGAGTTTCTTTAAGATCGGCTCTAGCAAGAGATGCAGGCGGAGTAGTAGTAAACGGTGTTGATAAAAAATCAGAGCAGGCTATCTCAAAAGTAGATCCTGAAACTTGGTACAGAGCTATAGGTGACAGAAATGGTATAGGTGAGGCTTATGTTTTTGATCGTACAAATATTAGACTCGCTCAAATTAATTTTGGTTATGATTTAAATGTAGCCAAAACTAAGCTTCCTGTGAAAGCAGCCAACATTTCATTCATTGGAAATAACCTTTTCTTCTTTCACAAAGTAGCTCCTTTTGATCCAGAATTAGCAATGAGTACAAACCAGAATGCACAAGGCTTAGATAACTTCAATTTGCCTTCGACAAGAACTTATGGTTTAAATCTAAAATTAACTTTTTAAATAATTAAATATGAAGAAGTATATTTATCTAGCAGCCTCAGTATTGCTTTTTGGAGGTTGTACAGAAAATTTTGAAGAGATCAACACCAATCCTTATCAGATTTCAACAGAATCATTAAAGCAAGATTTTAATCACGTAGGTTCGTTTTTTCCAGCTATGTTGGGACAAATATTTGGAAATCAGGTTGATCATAATTTGACAAATGTTACCTATTCTCAGCATTTGGCCACACCAACTCCATTTGTGGGTGGTGTTAATAATACTACGTATTATATTAGATGGAATGGCTATTGGGGTAGAGAATACAACAGTGTAATGGCCCCTGCTAAACAAGTAATAGAAATTGCCGAAAAAGATGGTTATAAAAAGTTTGTTGAATGGGCAAATCTCATCAGGATTATTTCAATGTCGCGTGTTACATTATACCAGGGTCCTATTATTTATACCAACTATGGTAAAACAGGTTCGGTATTGTATGATAGTGAAGAAACGCTATATAAAGCTTTTTTCAGTGACCTTGATAGAATTATTGCAGAATTGAGTAAAGACAAAGCATACAAAGGTATGGCTGCGTTTGACGCAAGTTATGGTGGCGATGTAAACAAATGGGCTAAATTTGCCAACTCTTTGCGTCTTCAATTGGCAATGAGAGTATCTAAAGTAGATCCAGCTTTGGCTAAAAAAGAAGGAGAAAAAGCTTTAGCTGACCCAGTTGGATTAATATTAACCAATGCTGACAACTTTAACATCTCTGGTTATGGACGTAAATTCCACCCAGCTCAGATTTGCTTTGAATGGGGCGATACCCGTATGAGTGCTAGTATGGAGTCTATTTTGATAGGTTATAAAGACCCAAGGATTCATGCGTTCTTTGATCCTGTTTCAGATTTGTCATTAGTAAAAGATCATCCAGAGTGGCCATATAAAGGTATTCGTAATGGAGCCGCTTTAGTGGCTAAGGATGATAGATTAAGCTTTTCTACCCTTGATATTAGCTTTAATGATCCTGCAAAAGTTACCAAACGTAAGGTTCTTAGTGCTGACGAAGTATACTTCTTAAAGGCCGAGGCTGCACTTCGTGGATGGGCTGGGGCTGGAGACGCAAAAGCCAACTATGAAGCTGGCGTAAGGGCTTCGTTTGAACTTTGGGGTGCTGGTGGTGTTGACGCCTATTTGGCAGATAACAAAAGCCTACCAATAGATTATACAGACCCTAAAGCTCCAGCAGGAGTAAATGCTTTCAAAAACAGTATTACGAATACTGTAGCTTGGAATGAAGCTGAATCTAGAGAAGAAAAACTTGAGAAAATTATAACTCAAAAATGGATAGCTTGCTATACAAACGAGATGGAATCTTGGATGGACCACAGAAGAACTGGATATCCTAAACTTCCACCAGTTTACCAGAATAGTAGTAATGCCGATTGGGGTGTAATTCCTCCTGGAGAAATTCTTAGACGTATGCCGTTTGTGCAAGCTGAAAGAAATGGAAATGCGGCTGGTGTGGCTGATGCTACGGTTAAGCTTAAAGGTAAAGATGAAATCGGTACTCGCTTATGGTGGGATACAGGTGGGTCTAATTTCCCTTGATAGTATGATGTTGGTTTTAAAAGAGCATGTGAATAATACTCACATGCTCTTTTTTTATGAAAAAAATTGAAAGCTTATGATACAACAAAAAAACAAAACTGGTATTTAATTATTTTTTTTATCCCTTATTCTTCTATATATTGTTTAAAAATTAATTTCGTAAAATGCGTATTCTTCTCCATTCTCTCTTTTTTGCCTTTTTTATAGTTTTTTGTACATCATGTAATCTGACCGATGACTCTAAAATGTTTACATTGATGCCAAGTAGCCAAACAGGAATTAAATTTAAGAACCTAATAAGCGAAACCCCTGATTTTAATATTCTTACCTATGGTTATTTATACAATGGCGGAGGTGTTTCGGTCGGAGATATCAATAACGATGGCCTTCAAGATATATATTTTACAGGGAGCATGGTGGGTAGTAGATTATATCTTAACAAAGGTGACTTTAAGTTTGAAGAAATAGCCCAGAAGGCTGGGGTTTTTGCCGAAGGTCTGTGGAATACAGGAACTACAATGGCAGACGTAAATGGAGACGGCTTGCTCGATATTTATGTTTGTAGATCTGCTGCAAAAGATAGTGACAAAAGGAAAAATCTACTTTTTATTAACAATGGAAATTTGACTTTTACCGAAAAAGCCGAAGAGTACGGAATAAATGACAATGGCTATTCTACACAAGGTGCTTTTTTTGATTATGATCGAGATGGAGATTTGGATCTTTATGTTTTAAATCATTCTGTGCAAGAGTATGCGAGTTTTAGGTCTGTCAGCAATGACATGAAAAAAGTAAGAGATCCAAATTTTGAGGATAGACTCTACAGAAATGACAATGGCAAGTTTAAAGTGGTAAATGATGAGGCTGGGCTAGTTTCAAATGTTTTAGGTTTTGGATTAGGCATTTCTGTCTCAGACATCAACAACGATGGCTGGTCAGATATTTATATTTCCAATGATTTTAACGAACAAGATTATCTATACATAAATAATCAAAATGGCACATTTACGCAAAGTCTTGAAAAATTCATAGGTCACACTTCTCATTTTTCTATGGGATCAGATATCGCAGATATTAACAATGATGGCTATACCGATATTATGACGCTTGATATGTGGCCAGAAGGAAATACAAGACAAAAAATGGTCTCTGGACCTGACAATTACGATAAATATTTGTTGTTAGTCCAAAATGGCTTTTATCAACAAAGTATGCGAAACATGCTTCATTTAAACAACCAAGGAAAGTCATTTTCTGAAATTGGTCAATTTTCTGGTGTTTCAAGTACCGATTGGAGTTGGTCTCCACTTTTTTGTGATTTAGACAACGACGGATTTAAAGACATTTACATTACTAACGGTGTTAAAAAAGATTACACCAATATGGACTTTATGAATTTTGCTGTTCAAGAAAAAATGAACGAAAACAATTCTGGCGTACCGATGTCGATTGACAAACTCTTAAAAAATATACCGTCCTCTTTAGAAGAAAACTATACTTATCGAAATAATGGCGACCTAAGTTTTTCTAAAGTCAATCAAGATTGGGGCTTGAATAAAAAATCATTATCAAACGGGTCTGCCTATGCCGACTTGGACAATGATGGCGATCTAGACTTGGTTGTAAACAATACTGACTTGGAGGCTTTTGTATTTAGAAACAATAGCAATGTATTAACTAAAAATAATTATTTAAAAGTAAAACTAAAGGGAGATAGTAAGAATACTTTTGGAATAGGTGCCAAAATTATTTTAAACATCGGCTCCAAAACTATTTCCCAAGAACTTATGCCCACTCGGGGGTTTCAATCATCGGTTGCTCCTGACTTAGTTTTCGGTCTTGGTACAGAAAATCTGGTGAAAGAACTAAAAGTCACTTGGCCGGATGGTCGTGAGCAAATAATTCAAAATGTAAAAGCGAATCAAGCCATTTCATTAAACCAAACCGATTCAAAGAGCATTATACCACAGCCTTTAAAAGAAATCAAACATTATTTTAATGAAATAGTATCCACTGGATTAGATAAATATCATCATCAGGAGAACGAATTTGTAGATTTTTATCGAGAAATATTATTGCCACACAAACTTTCGACCCAAGGGCCTAAAATAGCATCTGGTGATGTCAATCAGGATGGTCTTGAGGATGTTTTCGTTGGAGGTGCAAAAGGCCAAGCAGCGGTATTGTACTTTCAAAATGCCTCAGGGCAATTTAAGGAGCAGCCCAATTCTGTTTTTGCTTTAGACAAAAACTGTGAGGATGTGGGGATGATGCTTTTTGATGCTGATGGAGACAAAGACCTTGATTTGTATATTGTTAGTGGTGGCAACGAAGCAGAACTGAATTCGAACGAACTCCAAGACCGACTTTACATAAATGATGGAAGAGGGAAATTTACAAAAAAAGTTGAAGCTTTACCCGCAATGCCGGTCAGTGGGTCATGTGTGGATGCTACAGATTTTGATTCTGACGGTGACTTGGACTTGTTTGTAGGTGGAAGGTTGGTTTCAGGCCAATATCCTACAGCTCCTAGAAGTTATATTCTTCGAAACGATGGTAAAGGGAATTTTAAAGATGTTACCAAAGAAATTTGTCCTGCATTAAACTCTCCAGGGATGGTTACCGATGCTCTTTGGAGTGACTTTAATAAAGACGGGAAAAAAGATCTCATTGTAGTAGGCGAGTTTATGCCTATCAGAACTTTTGAAAACATTAAAGGCAAATTCATAGAAAGCACTGCAAAAGCTGGCTTGGCAGAATCCAATGGTTGGTGGAATACGATAGAAGAAGGCGACTTTGATAATGATGGTGATATGGACTATGTACTGGGTAACTTAGGCTTAAATTCACAGCTCAAAGCTTCGGTAAAACAGCCGGTTTCATTATATGCAAAAGATTTTGACAACAATGGCACACTTGATCCAATTTTGTGTGCTTACAATAACGGTGAAAATTATCCTGTGTTCTCAAAAGACGACATTAGCACACAACTAAGTTTTTTAAAATCGAGATTTGTGAACTATTCTGAATATGCTAACAAAAAAATAACCGATGTTTTCAAACCTGATGAGCTAGAAGACGCCTTGCTACTAAAAGCTTACACCCTAAGCAACAGCTATTTAGAAAATTTAGGAAATGGCAAATTTAAACTAAGTAGTTTGCCAACTCAAGCTCAATTTGCTCCAGTTAACGGAATTGTTATCAAGGATTTTAACAATGACAAAAAATTAGATGTAGCATTGGGAGGGAATTTTTATGGTACTAGGGTGAAATATGGTAGATACGACGCAAGCAAAGGAACGTTGCTATTAGGTGACGGCAAAGGAGGTTTTGGCACTGTAGATAATACAAAAAGTGGCTTTAACGTAGACGGTGAAGTTAGAGATATTGTAAACGTGAAAATATCTAAAGAGAAAAATTTACTGATTTTTGCTAGAAATAATGCTCCTTTAAAAACTTATTTATGGTTGGATAATCAAGCCCAAAGTAAGCCATAGATTCCAGCCACTTGGTGGATGATTTGATTGCTATGTTGGCGTAAAAAAACCAAAATGGCTAACCAATTTTTATCTAAGAATAAGTTATATTTAGTTTTGCGATAGCATTAGAAGGCAAATCCCGAAGTCATATCAACCGAAACGCTGAGATTTACGTAATACAGTTGATAAAAAAGTTAACGTTTTAAGTAATTGTATTTCAATGATATAAATCAAAAAATAAGCGAAATTATTCTTTAAGATTTGAAATATATTTCGGATATTGTTTTGAAATTTTGCAAATAAAAGTGAAAAAGGCTCGGCAAATCGATAGAACAAAAATAAGCACAAACAGCTATTTTTAGAACATAATTTGCTAAAAGACCAGAAGCTTTCAACCTACCACAAACTAAGAAAAATAGCTCAATACAACTCAAGAGCG
>CAMCYZ010000201.1 GCA_945885545.1 Spirosoma fluviale | reverse complement strand
TTTTCAAAACGGATAACTTGGCATTATTGAAATTTTTATATGAATGATTAGAAAAAGTGCACGAAGATCCTATTTCTTGCTTTTAACCCGCAGCAAGGATTGTGGTGAAAATCCCACAGCAGGGAACGGTCGAGGACTAGTTGCGGATAGCCTTGCCCTACAAATGATAATTGGGAGGGGCCACCTAAAAAAAATGAAAATTCTGTGACTTTTTGAAGGTTAATCGAATTTAAATAGCCTATTTGCCATAAATGCGTTTACTCCCAAAATTTTGGCAAAGTCTCCGAGGTTTGTAACTTCAATTAAGAGCTCTTCTTTGAAGTCAGGCAAGCAATACTTGTTTATTGCGTGTTCCACGGGGTTCACAATGATTTTACCAGCTTTTGAAAGTACTCCATCTATTACAATAATTTGGGGATTGAACAAATGAACTGCCGCGGATAACCCTTTGCCTAATTCTATACCTATATTATATAGGATATCTATAGCGAAGGCATCTCCGTTTTTGGCTGCATCAATGACCATCTCTAGGTTGATTTGCTCAAGGTTGTCTTTAAATGCGGAAAGAATAGAAATTTGTCCGTTTTTTAAACCGGCTTTGATACTTTTCAATAAGGAGGAAGCTGAAGTGACTGTGTCTAGACAGCCTACTTTGCCACAGCTGCAGAGTTCGCCGTCGGGATTGACTTGTATGTGGCCGAGCTCGCCCGCAAAGCCCGAGGCTCCATTGAAAATCTGTCCATTAAAGACTACCCCAAGACCTACTCCCCAATCTACATTAATAGAGAGGACGTGCTGTAGATTTTTGCCTACCCCAAATTTGGCTTCTCCATAAGCAGCTGCTTTGGAGTCATTGAGTGTAAATACTGGTAATTTAAAGTTTCCACTTATTCTCAAACTGAGAGATTTGTTCTCAAAATTCAGATTTTTATAGGTTCTATTTATGCCGGTTCGTTTATCGACCAATCCTGGAATGGTGATTCCTATTGAAATAATTTCTTTGTCTTGTTCCTTTTGCATAGAAATAGTCGATTCAATTAATTTGACGAGTTCTAAAAGAAAAGATGACTGAGCAGTAAGTTTAAGGTTGTATTGCTCCTGATAGATTATTTCATTTTTGAAATTGAGAACAAATATTTTGGTGTCGTGTGTAGTGATGTCAATAACTATGACATGTTTCCATTGTGGGTTTAAAGAATATATAGTTGGCCTTCTTCCTTGTTTTTTGTTGTCAAGTTCTTCGCCCAATAGCCAATTCTCGCCCAAAAGCTCTTCGATATGAGATGTTAACGTAGGAATGCTTATAAATAAAGATTCAGACAAGTCAGAAATCGTCATTTTACCGTTAACATAGAGAGCATTTAAAACACTCTTTTTTTGTTTGAATTTTTTTAGTTCTACAGCAGATTCTTTAAAAGATATCTCACTTTGATGATAATAATCTAGCATTATGGCGTTTATTTAAGGCAAATTTTGGTTTTTAGTGTTTACTTTTCGGTTATTTCCCTATAAAACTAAAGAAAAAGTAATTTTTAAACAAAAAAATAGTAGCAAAAATTTACCTTTAGTAATTTTTTTTTAAAATATTTCTTGATATTCAAAATTCTTACTGATGTTCAAATAGTTAGAATATTTCCCACAAAAAAAGGGTCAGCAAATGCCAACCCTTCTTAAACTTACCTCAATTAACCAATCTGTTATTTTATTTTATATCCCAGAAGATTCTTTTGTCAAGTTTGTCGTTGGCTTTCACTGCCTCGTAGTTAGGGCCATTAAAGTTCTGTTCAACACCAGGATAATACCATCTAGTAGGAGGTGTTTTTTGATTATTGGAGTTATCTGTCCAGAAACTTAAATTTAATGCGTCTAGTCTTCTGTTTTCTGACCAGTTTTCGTAGGCTTGAACCACATTAAAATGAATCCATTTTTGTTCTGCTATTAATTTTATTTTTGCAGAAGCATTGGTGGCCTTATCCCAACTAATAGCATCTTTGGCGATATAAGCATCCAATTCGGTTGCAGTTACATCTGCAGGGGCAGCTACTGTGTTGTCATTGCTAATTTTACGCATGTTGTTATAAAATTGAGCCGACTGTCTTATGGCACTTTCATAATGTGTTTTAGCTGCGGCGTCGTTGCCAGCACCTAGGTAATACTCTGCGGCCAATAAACTCACTTCGGAGGCGTTAATAATTACTCCAGGGAAAAACTGATTTCTACTCAAAGTGGAGCGATTATAAATAGCTATGGTATTGCTAGCTATATCCGCCGTTTGTTTTGATTCATTGTCCATTTGATTTAATCCTGTATAGCTTCCCTTGGCATCTGCTCCAGGTTCGAATAGGAATCTCAAACGTGGGTCATCATTTCCTTTAAGATGATCGATGATTTTCTTTGAAGCCACATTTCCATTCCAATCTTCTAATCCTGTTCTGAAGTTTTTAGAATGAATAGGAGAATTTAAATCGGAAACCGTAATTTGAATATTTTCCGCATTAGAAGTAACAACAGGATATTTGCTGGCATTGCCTAAAATTTCTGCTATTTCCGTTTTACTTCTTCCAGAGAATGTGCCACTTGCACTTACTCTTGTAAGCATCCTTAGTCTCAGAGCGTTCACATATCTCCTCCAAGCCGTAATGTCTCCTTTTAAGACATAGTCTTGAGTTCTAAAGCCCGCAGAAATACCGGTTTTAACACTTATGGTACTTAGTTCGTCAGCATAAGTTTTCAGATTATCAAGCATTTGCTTATAAAGATCTTCGGCTTTATCGTATTTTGCATACGATTTATCGTAATCACCACCGTTTTGACTTAATTTTCCTGCATCATTAAACGGTACATCGCCATGAAGGTCAACCATCTTTTGTAAATCATCATACAAATAGGTAGTGGCCGCTATCATGTATATTCTTTTATCCGCTTTTTCTGCAGCAGGAGCATTATTATAAATTTTTTCTAGCTCACGGTATTGAGCCAATGTCTGATAAAAATTATTCCATCTTCCTTCAATAGCTGCGGAACCAGGCACATACTGATTTTCACCATTTACCCAACCCACCGTTTGATTGAATCTATTTGATGTAATTCTAAGAATTACAAAATAATTCCAATAATCAGGCAAAACGAAATTTCTGTTGGTTTGCAAGAAACCTGTAAATTGTTTTTCAACAGACGACACCGCAATTTTTGAAGGGTCAGTATAGGCATTTTCGAAATCCGATACTTGACAAGCAGTAAAACTCAAGCTGAGACTTATTGCTAATATTGATATTTTTTTGTTCATTTTAAACTCCATTTTAATTTAAATAATTAGAAACTACTTCTTAGCATGATACCCACTGTTCTTGTTGCTGGGTTTGTACCCGTATTGTTTACAGTTTGTGTCCATCTCGAACCTGCCGTTAATACCTCAGGATCTATGTGTCTGAGGGTTCTATGTAAGAAGAAAAGGTTTCTGCCAAATACCGAGAGTTGAAGATTACTTGCACCAATTTTGCTTGCGATATTTGCAGGCACTTTATAGCCTAAAGATAATTCTCTCATTTTCACGTAAGTAGCTTCTTGTATGAACAAATCATAACGTGATGAACTGTATTGAGGACCTCCCCAGTTGTAAGTTCTCCAGAAGTAAGAAGCCTGAGAAATCACATTGGTATTTGGTGAACCATCTGCAGTTACACCTTCCATTAGCATACCGTCATGAAATACTACCTCTCCTTTGGGGCCAGTGGCTGCGGTAGTTTGTATACCTTGTCCGTTAGCACCTAGATAGTAAGAAAGTCCACCACTTTCTTTGTCCATAAATTGCGTACTTTCTTCCAAAAGACCTCTACCCAACATCCAATTAACACCAGTAGGCATTACGTGCCCTCCGATTCGGTAGTCAATCAAAGCGTCTAAAGAGAAGTTTTTGAAGCTAAACCTATTCACCATACCTCCTACTGCTTTTGGTTGAGCGTTCCCTACTTTCATCCAGTTTAAAGCGTCTAGCTTATACAAGCCATTAGGTTGTACAATGAGCTGACCATTGGCATTTTTTTCGATTGGATGTGCATAGAAATCTCCCATAGGCTGACCGACTACAGACCTGAGTTGAGCTGCGTTTCCATCATAGTCAGCATGAAGTAGTTCGGTAGCATTGTTCGCCAATTTCTCTACTTTGTTTCTGTTCCAGCCATAAGTCAAATCCACTTCCCAAGCAAAATTCCCTCTCTTAAACGGTGTGGCATTGATCATAAATTCTACCCCTTGATTTCTTAATGTACCTACATTGGTTAGTACCGAAGATGCTCCCGTTGTCATAGGCAAGGTTAATGGCAATATTTGATCTCTAATTTGAGCATTGTAATAGTTTATTTCAAGACCTATTTTGTTTTTGAACAACTTAGTTTCTAAACCAAACTCAAATTCGTGTTTTTGTTCAGGTCTTATTAAATCATTACCAAAATCAGAAGGGATGTTGGTAAACAACACAGGTCGTCCGCCGATTGCTTGAACACCAAGTGTATTTTGATTATAGGCTATGTTAGCCCTGTATCTATCTGGATAATTTCCTACTATACCCCACGAACCTCTCAATTTACCGAAACTTATAAAAGAAGGCATGTCCCAAGCCTGAGAAAATACAAAACTTGAGTTTACGGAAGGATAAATAAAGCTATTGTTATTAGGGTTCATGGTAGATGTTCTGTCTCTACGCACGGTTCCTTCCACAAATAAGAACTCTTTAAAATTTAAATTGGCAGTACCTAAGAATGCGTCAAATACCGAAGATTGACGACTTTGACCTCCACCAGCTAAATTTACAGAAGCCGCCACATCAAATAAGTTTTCTGTGCTCAAACCTTCGTTGGTATTTCTACTAACAGAATTGAATTTTTCTTCTCGGGCCGTATAACCTCCCATTAGGCCGAGTGTCAGGTTATCATTCAAACTTTTAGTATAAGTAAGTAAAACATCGGCATAGTTTATAGAGTAATTGTCGTTGATCATGCCAAAATACCCCGAATTTCCAAAAGCCAATGGTCTTTCAGTAGCTCTTCTATCTTCGGTGCCTAATGAAGTAAAGTCAGTAGAAGCCCTTGCACGAAGATTAAGCTCGGGTAGGATTTGGTAATTAGCAGTTAAGCTACTTATAACCCTATTAGAACGCTCTTCGGTTCTGTGGCGATTCACCCTCCACATGTAATCAGCGATATCTCCTTTAAAGCCATTGTAAATAATGTTTTCTTCAGGGGTTAAACTTTGAGCACTTGCACCTTGCACAAACCTGTAACCCAAACTTGTTTCGGCCTTATTTTTATACCACTCGCCATTTTCAAAACGTGTCATCATACCACCAAAATTATTCATTAATCTATCAATAGAGTATGGACGGTTGGTGACATTTTGGTTAATGTAATTGACCATCAAATCTGTACTGAACTTTTTAGAGAAGCGATAGGTAGTGTTTAAATTTGCTATATTTCGGTTGTTTTTAGAATTTAAACTTACGCCTTCGTTGTCTTGACGCGTTAATGAGAAACGCATGGTGGCGTTATCTGTAGCTTGAGAAACAGCCACATTGACTTGAGAGTTATGAGCATCTTGAAAAAGTGCATTCCAGTTGCCAATTTGAGCTTCATAAGGCCTTTGAATGCCTTCAAAAGTCATGGTAGGTTGGCCGTCAAAACGAGGGCCAAAATTCATATTGGTATTAGCTACACTTCTGGTTTCTTTTACACCGTCTCCATCAGTATCTACATAAACAAAACCATTCACAGGGTCTTGTCCCACATTCCATACATGAAAAGGAACCCCATTTCCTCTGACATTTTGAAATCTAGGTGTGTAGGCCACTCTATCCACAGAGGTATTGGCATTAAAATCTACGTTAAACCCTTTTTTGCCTTTTGCTCCTTTTTTGGTGGTGATCATTACCACACCATTAACGGCTTCTGAACCATAAAGAGCGGCTGCAGATGCACCTTTTAGGATAGATATGCTTTCTATATCCTCTGGGTTGATTTCGTTTAAGGCATTGCCTCTTTGTCTTTGGTCGCTCCAGTAATCATTGTTTCGTACTTCTCCATCTCTAATCGGAATACCATCCATTACAATGAGTGGCTGGCTTCTACCAGTTATAGAGTTTACTCCACGAATCACGATATTTGTGGCGGAAGTAGAACCTCCGGGAGCCGCAGCAATTCTCACACCCGCAGCTTTTCCATAAAGTGCATTTGCAACATTGGTATTGGCCACATTGGTAAGGTCTTTGGCCGCAATAGTGCTTGTGGCATATCCAAGAGCTTTTTGCTCTCTGGAAATTCCAAATCCCGTCACAACTAGTTCACCTAAGCTTGACATGTCTTCTGTCATGCTAACATCAACTACCGAACGGGAATTAACATCAACAGTCAGAGATGTAAAACCAATATATGAAAATATCAATTGGCTTTTTGGTGATACATTAATAGTATAAGTTCCATCAGCATTTGTTGCTGTACCTGCATTGGTACCTTTTACAACTACTGATACACCTGGTAGAGGCTGACCGTCAGCAGAAGAAATTACTTTTCCTCTGACGGCTTGTGCAAAAATCTGAGAGCTTACCATCAAAAAAATGATAACAAGCAAAGGTATTTTTTTGAACATAATATAATGATACCTCTAAATTAGACAGGTACGATAATTGATTATCACCTTTTAAATTTAGAAACATGAGCAAGCAAAACAAG
>CAMCYZ010000200.1 GCA_945885545.1 Spirosoma fluviale | reverse complement strand
GCTAATTTACCTTTCAACTCATCACAGTATGTTTGTGATTCTGCTGCTGTTTTCAAATCTATAACTCTTGGGTCCCAAGTAGGCAGCTGTATGCCTTTGTAGTCCAAATCCGCCATATAATCCGCGATGGTATCCAACGAATTAAACGGAGCTTCATCGCCCATAAATTGGGCTAAAAATATTCCAGGTCCTTTTATTGTTTTCATATATTTTTAATTTGCCGCTAAGTCGCCAAGACGATAAGAAATAATCATTTCCCTATGTGTCTAAAGACTTAGTCATGAACGTTTCATTTTATTTTTAGCTTTTGGCCATTAACTCTAAGCTTTCAGTCATCTTCAATATTTCAAAAATCGTAAATCGAATCAATCGAAAGCGGAACGCCGCCTGATTGATTCAAACATAAATCCTTACACCGTCACCCACTGATCACTTCTGCTACTTTCGAGTATTCTTTCGCATATCAAAAGCTCTCTATAACCATCAGCAAAGGTCGGGAATTTCGGACTTTCAGGTTGTTTTCCTTCTGCCACAGCTTGGTAAACTTCTTTAAACAATTGCTTAGAAGTATCGCCAAAACCTTCGTTGTGGCCACCAGGATAAGTGATTAACGACCGAACTTCTTCATGCACCAAGGACGGGTCTCTCATCAAGACAGCGTTTGCACCGTCTCTTGCACCAATCCATACTTCGTTTGGAGCCTCGGAGTTCCAAGCCAAGGTTTTTATTGAACCTGAAATCTCTACTTTTAACTGATTTTTTCTACCAGCTGAAACTTGCGAAACGGTAATAGAGCCTCTGTTTCCGTTGTCAAAACGCAAAAGTACGTTGGCATGGTCTTCGGTATTGATAGGCACATCTGCGTAATCTTCGGCTTGAAGCATTTTGCCAGAATAGGTTTCTATCGGTTTCAATGGTTTCTTACGGCTTTTGTGAACAGTATTAAAATCAGCCATAACTTGAACGGTTTTCAAGCCCGTTACATATTCTATTAAATCCAAAAGGTGGGAACCAATATCTGCGATTGCCCTAGAATCTCCAGATTTATCTGGCTCGAGTCTCCAGTTGTAGTCTGTGGCATAGAACAACCAGTCTTGCAAATATGAACCGATAACCGAGTAAATTTCGCCCAATTCTCCTTTTTCCTTCATCATTTTCATCTGACGAACCAAAGGATAATATCGCAAGTTAAAGTGAACAGCATTTACCAAGCCAGACTTCGCTGCCAATTCAACCAATTCAGCAGCTTCCTCTAAATTTGTGGCCAATGGTTTTTCACAAACACAATGTTTACCAGCCAAAAGAACAGCTTTCGACTGCGAATAATGCAAAAAATTCGGTGTACAGATGTGTACGCACTGAATATCTTCCATGGCTAACAATTGGTCGAAAGTACATGGTCTTTCTATTCCCAGTTGAGCAGCTTTTGCAGTTGCCAATTCAATGTTCACCTCACACAATGCCACTACCTCTATATTTGGCAAACGACGTAAGGCTTCAATATGAGCTGGCCCAATAAAACCTGTACCCACAACTCCTACTTTGATTTTACTCATTTCTAATTTATATTTTTTTGTCAACAATTACTATATTTCAAACTTCGTCCATTTGTTTTCAGTTGCGTTAGACTTCACAACAGTATTTATGAATGCCATTCCCCGCAAACCGTCGTCTATACCCGGAAAGTCATGAATTTCAGGAATATATGCATCCGCATCGTCTTGTGTTCCACCCAAATTACCTAAAGCCACAGCACGGTTTTCTGTTCCCCATCTGGCCCTAAGTGCAAAGGCGAAATTTCTATAAATATTGGCAAAAGTTTCTACGTAACCCTCAGGATGACCTGCGGGCTGACGTGTATGTGCCTGAGCATGTTTTGAAAGATTCCCTACTCCGGTTCTGATTATTCTAGAGCCGTTTTCTTGGTTGGTTAATTCCAAAGTATTGGGCTCCATTTGTTTCCATTTGAGTCCGCCAAATTCACCATAAACCCTGATATTCAAATCGTTCTCTTCTCCATTACAGATTTGACTATTGTGAAGAATTCCTTTGGCACCGTTATCAAAACGCAACAAAATATTAGCGTCGTCGTCTAATTGGCGACCTTCTACAAATATCGTGAGGTCGGCACAAAGTTCCGTTATTTTTAGGCCCGTAATGTATTCTGCAAGGTTTTCGGCGTGCGTACCAATATCTCCTACTCCACCAGCTGCTCCACAACGTGCCGGGTCTGTACGCCAAGCCGCTTGTTTTTGGCCTGTAGCTTCTACCAATTGTGAAAGCCAACCCTGCGGATATTCTACAATAACCTTACGCACCTTGCCAATAGCTCCTGATTTCACTATAGCCCGGGCTTCCTTTACCATCGGATAGGCTGTGTAGTTATGGGTGAGGGCAAAAAGCAAACCTGAGTTCTCAACAATTGGCTTTAAGGCTTTTGCCTCTTCCATGTTGAGGGTTAGTGGCTTATCTAGCACCACATGAAACCCGTTTTCGAGAGCAAACTTTGCAGCCTCAAAATGAACATGATTTGGTGTAACAATAGACACAAAATCCATCCTCTCGCCTTCGGGAAGGTTTTTTTCGGTCAGTATCATTTCTTGAAACGAAGCATAAACCCTGCTTGGGTCAAGGTAAAGTGCTTCTCCTGTAGCTTTTGATTTTTCGGGGTTAGAACTAAACGCCCCACAGACCAATTCTATTTCTCCATCTAATGCGGCACCTCTTCTGTGCACAGCTCCTATGAATGCCTCTAGGCTTCCGCCTATCATGCCCATCCTTATCTTCCTTGCCATTGCTTTTTTTTAGGTTGAAATTGCAATTTTAGGAAAAATAAAGCATTGGTAAAAGTATTAATTGATAAAATTCGTCTGAAAGTACATTCAAAAAAAATCGTCTTACTATTTTAGACAAAATTATGAAAACCTCAAATTGTAAACGTTCATTTAGGAGACACCAAATCAATAGATTAACGACAAAAAACTCCGTAATACTTGGTAAAATAAAAACTATTCTAAATATAGTTATATGAAATCAAAAATCATCCGTTAAAAAATTATTGGAAGTGCTTTTTAATACAATTATTAATTTTTCCTTTACAGAAAAATAAAAAAAATGTAGATTTACAAAATTAAAAATTTTAACCCTTAAATATTAAAGATATGGTAAACGACAAAAGACTCTTTCTTGGTAGTTGTTTTGCTCTCATTACAACTGCATTTTCATTCAGTATTAGAGCGGGAATTTTACCGCAATTAGGTGCCGAATTTAATCTCACAGCCGAACAATTAGGCTTTATTAACTCTATGTGGTTTTTCGGATTCCCTATCGCCAT
This sequence comes from Spirosoma fluviale, assembly GCA_945885545.1. GTDB lineage: Bacteria > Bacteroidota > Bacteroidia > Cytophagales > Spirosomataceae > Leadbetterella > Leadbetterella lacustris. Next base: position 3,618 of record CAMCYZ010000200.1, on the reverse strand, counting down.
GATTGTTGGTGGTTTGGTCTATCATACCGTTGGGCCTAAAAAAATAATGCTAATTGCTTTCGCATCTCACGCAGTGGGTATTTTCTTAACCATTTATCCTCAAACATTGGGCGGGTACACTGGTCTTCTAGTTTCTACATTCCTAATCGGTATAGGTAATGGATGTACTGAGGCTGCTTGTAATCCGATGATTGCCGACACTTACCAAGGTGCGAAAATGAGCAAAATGCTGAACCGTTTCCACATGTGGTTCCCTGGTGGCATAGTAATTGGTAGTTTAGTTTCTAAATTTATGACTGACGCCAATATGGGCTGGCAGGCACAAATTTGGGTTATCTTAATCCCAACTATTATATACGCTTATTTATTCTGGGGTCAAGAGTTCCCTAAACCAAAAGTAGAAGGCGTAACTTCTATCGGTGAAAACATTAAAGCGATGTTTACCCCTTTATTCTTATTTATGTTTGCTTGTATGGCCATAACAGCCATCACTGAGTTCGGTCCTCAGCAATGGACAGGACTTATCATGAGCAAAAGCGGTGCAAGTCCCATGTTGATACTGGCACTAGTTACTGGTCTAATGGCAGTAATAAGATTCTTTGCCGGCCCTATCGTTGAAAAATTCGACCAAACAGGTGTATTGTTAGGTTCTGCAGTATTTGCGGCTATTGGTATTTACCTTTTCAGTACGCAAACAGGTAGCATGGCTTATGTTGCCGCTATTTTCTTTGCCTTAGGTGTAGCTTTATTCTGGCCAAATATGGTCGGTTTTATTGCAGAAAAAGTTCCCTTGAGTGGAGCGTTAGGTATGTCAGTTATTGGTGGTATCGGAATGTTCTCTACAGCAATTTTTCAGCCAATTATCGGACAATGGATTGATTCCAACAATGCCGCAAAAGCTGCTGAAGGTTTAACTGGTGATGCCCTAGAGTTAGCAGCAGGTCAAGCTACCTTAGGAACAATGGTTACTTTTCCAGTAATCTTGATTGGTGCATTCTTGGTGTTGTTCTTCTGGCAGAAAAAATCAAAAACTGCATAATTTGGTTTTTCTATTATATTTGTAAAGCCGTTCTATATAACAGAACGGCTTTATTTTTTTATGACCAACGCAAGTATAGACTTCGGCAACAGCAGAATTAAAATTGGTTTATTCCAAAACCAAGAGTTATTGGAGGTTTTTCGGGTGAGTACAGTTTCAGAAACTGCCCAATTATTGATGGCGAAATCTGTTCAAAATGCTATCGTATCCTCGGTAAGTGTCACAAATACAGAAATTTCACTAGAGCTAAACTTCCTTCAAACCCTCCTATTTTTAGATTACAACACACCTTTGCCCATTAAAAACAATTACGCCACTCCAAAAACGCTTGGTTATGACAGAATAGCTGCCGCAGTGGGTGCCAATCATCGATATCCGAGTCAAAACTGCCTTGTTATAGACATCGGCACAGCCATAAAATACGACCTAGTTTCGGCTAAAAATGCTTTTGAAGGAGGTATAATTTCGCCCGGAAGAAGAATGAGATTCAATGCTCTACACACTTTTACGAAAAAACTACCGTTGTTAGACACAGTGGAGATACCCGAACTCATTGGTCATTCTACCGAATCTTGCATGAAGAGCGGGGTTATGAATGGAATAACCGCCGAAATCAACGGAATCATAGACGAATATTTAAAAAACCTTAAATTAACCGTTTTAATTTGTGGTGGAGATGCTCCTTACTTTGAAACTAAGATAAAATACCCGACCTTTGCAGCTCCAAATTTGGTCTTGGAAGGCCTAAACAGAATTTTACAATATAATGTTACTGAAATTTAGATACTTACTTCTCCTTGCGTTCATAAGTTTTACACAGTACGCATGGTCGCAAGGCCAAGGAAATAGCCCTTATAATACCTTAGGAATCGGCGAAATTACGGAAGAATCTGTGGCAGCTCAAGATATGATGGGTGGCACGGGTGTTTCATTTGCCAATAGCTTTTATATTAACCACATCAACCCTGCCATGTTGGTAAAAAACCGCACGGTAGGTTTGAACAAGTATGTGGCCTTCAACATTGGCCTCAAAGGAGGATACAAAACATTGAATCAAGGCAATAAGGTACAAGACGATTTTGGTTTGAACATGAGCAACCTCACTATGGTGTTTCCTGTAAAACCAAAATGGGCCATGGGTATCAGCATGAGACCATTCTCTGTTGCTGACAATATCTCTAAAGTTCAGAAGGATTTTGTTGGGTCAAACGAAACCAATGAAGTAGAATACAGAAATGCTGGTGGTATTTCGAGGGTTGCCTTTACCAACTCATTTGTTTTAGCCAAAGGATTGTTCTGGGGCATTGAGGGTCAGTACAACTTTGGTAATATCCAAAGAGATACCACATCGATCATTACTGGCTCGTCTGAATATTTAAGAACCTCGGGAAGATACAGCCTAAAGGGTGCGTCAGCCAAAACAGGCTTGACTTATCAAATGAAATTGAATAAAAAATGGAATTTAAACGTAGGTGGTGTCTATCAAATGGGCTCTAACCTAAGCGGCGAGGGACTGAAAGTATTTAGTGTTCTTGGCGAAGCAGGCAACGGCCCTGTGTATATTCGAAATCCGGATACGCTATCTTTATCCTCCATCTCGAGTCAAATTCCGAGTAAATACAAAATCGGCGTGAGTCTTGAAAGCAACTATCACTGGGTATTTGCGGCCGAATATGGCTTCACGAGGTGGTCTGGCAATAAGCAATTTGACCCTACCGCCAACAGGATATTGGTAGATGCCAAAGAGCTTAACTTTGGAATGGAATGGCTGCCTAATGCTTCCTCAGGCAAATATTTCAACCAAGTATTTTACCGCTTGGGTTACAAGCACATTGACACGCCCTACATGATTAACAACACCAAAATAAAAGATCAAAGCTTTAGCCTTGGTCTATCCGTGCCGATGGGTTTTGGTAATCCCAGCTATGTAGACATCGCAGTGGCCGTGGGTAGAAGAGGCGTAAATGCCAATAATTTGATTGCAGAAAATTATACGAAAATATCTGTTAACTTCTCGTTGTTAAGCAGTTGGTTCAATAAACCTCGCATAGAATAATCATGAGAAGGTTTTACTTTTTATGCTTCATCGCATTGGTTGGATCTCCAGTTTTGTGGAGTTGTGAGGAGGAAAAATCCAAGAATGAATTCATCGAATACATGGGGCCAATTCTGAACATCGACAATTTATCTATCAGCCATAGCGACTCAGGCAGAGTTAAAGTAAAAATCTCAACCGCCAAGCAGCTCAAATTCCAGAACCAAGACGAAGTATATCCAAAAGCCGTTTACGTAAACTTCCTTGACAAAAATGGTGTAGAATACTCCATGCTAAGAGGCGATTCAGGACGATATTCGAAAGAAAAAAACCTTTACATTATACAGGGCAACGTGTTCTTTAACAACCGTTTGCTTCAGCAAAGCCTCTCCACAGAAGAGTTATTTTGGAGCCCAGTAAACAAGAAAATATACACCGACAAAAAGGTAACCATAAAAACCCCGAGAGAATCCATAACCGCCTCAGGAGGCATGGAAGCTACTGAAGACTTCTCCAGATACTCGCTCCGCCGCCCCAAAGGCAC
>CAMCYZ010000199.1 GCA_945885545.1 Spirosoma fluviale | reverse complement strand
CCAATATTACTTTCTCTCCGCTTGGTCTCAACAGTAAAAGTTTACTGGGTTTTTCTCTTCCATCAGGTTGAGTGATATAAATATTTCCATTTTTTGCTACTAAAATATCATTTCCAGGCGTTTCTTCTGTGAGGGCTTTTATGAATTTACCTTCGGCATCGTATTGATGAATTTGTTTGGTTGGCGGTTGTGACCAAGCACCTGTTACGGTCAACATTTGCCCATCGGCCGTGAAAGTAGTTCCACTTGCTTTTTTGGCATCATCAACATAGATTTCTGGCTTGCTAGCTGAGTTTATTTTGTAGGTTTTAGAATTGGGAATATCCTGAAAAAATACCTCTCCTTTCGTATTTACGGCTGTTCCTTCAGTAAAACCGTAGTTTTCGCCAACCAACTCCCAATCTTCATTTTCTATCAGGATGTCTTTCAAGAATTGATTTTTAGATTGCCCAGCCTCTATATTCTTGGGATAATCTCTCCAAAGCCATCGCATTGCATCCGCAAAAACAGCGGTTCCATGTTGCCCATTATGGCCACCCTCGCCCCAAACATGTTTTACGTCATAACCTGCAAAAGCCAATGCTCTTTCCATAGATTCGTTGGCTTTCCACCAATCGCCTGCATAAATATTGAGGTCATTTGAGCCATCTTGTAGAAATATTCTGAGTGGCTTTGTTTCGTGTTTTCTAATTAGAATATCGTATCTATCAGCCCCCCTAAGACCCACATAAGTACCTATTGCACTGAAAACTCTTGAAAATTCCTGTGGTTTTTCCCAAGCCACTGTAAATGCACAAACTGCCCCGCTACTTGAGCCACCAATGGCTCGATCTTTTCCATCTTTTGAGAGGGTGATGGCTCGGCCATTGCTAGTTTTTTGCTTTTCAACTTCTGGCAGCAGTTCTTCAAGCAGAAAACGGGCATAATTATCTCCCAAACCATCGTATTCGAAGCTCCTATTGAATCTATCTAAAGCCAAATCCGAATTTTGGGCTTTTACTTGGCCTGCTTCCACAAAAACACCAATCGTTATTGGCATCTCTTTTTGATGAATTAAATTATCAAAGACCGTTGGAGCTTTCCACTGAACACCATCCTGATTTACATATACACAAGCTGCTTTTTTGCCTTCGTATTGTACTGGTATATAAATAGTTACTTCACGTGTTGTTCCAGGAAATATCTTTGAATTTTCAAAAGTAAATTTAATAATTTCACCTTTTGGAACACCCGCTTTTTCCACTGATGCGGGATCGGTTGGATAAGTTTCTGGTGTATTTTGACCAATGGCTTTACCAACAAAGAGTAATAACAGAAATACGAAATTTCTTTTCATTTTGTAATTTTTAAGGTTGAATTATTTAGGAATCTGTCTTAAAAAACAATTTCACCGTATGCAATTTATCAATTTCGGAATGAATTATCTATTTCGATGGTAATTTTCTTAATTGTATGGTTTAGATTTGACAATCGATTAAACCTGAAAAGAGATTTTGGAAAATAGAAAAATAAAAGTAGGGGTTATTCAGGCTACACCGGCCTTGTTCGATGTGGAGAAAACCATTGAAATTGTCATATCTTGGATAGAAAAAGGAGCAAACGAAGGCTGTGAATTGTTGCTATTTCCGGAGTCCTTTATCCCATGTTATCCTCGAGGACTAACTTTTGATGCCGTTATTGGCAGGCGTTCTGATAAAAGTCGTGAACAATGGCTCAAATACTGGAACAATAGTATTGATTTGGACACGGAAAGTATATCGGCAAAATATCTTTCTAAATTAAGTGCAGCAATCAAAAAGGCCAATATTTTTGTAGCCTTGGGTGTAACCGAAAAAGAATCGCTAGGTGGTTCATTGCATTGTTCACTTTTATATTTTGGTAAAGATGGAAATTTGCTTGGAAAACACCGAAAACTAAAACCAACTGGTTTGGAAAGATACATTTGGGCTGAAAGTGATGGAAGTACACTAACTACTTTGGATACGGAAATAGGCAAAATCGGCGGGCTTATTTGTTGGGAAAACTATATGCCATTGGCTAGAATGGCCATGTATGACAAAGGGGTGGAGATTTATCTTGCTCCTACTGCTGACAGTAGGGAATCGTGGCAATCAACTATGCAGCATATTGCTTTGGAAGGCCGATGTTTTGTTTTGGCGGCGAATCAATTTGTTATAAAATCGGATTATCCCGCTGATTTTGAAGAAGATTTGGCCAATGAACCAGAAATAATGTGTGCCGGAGGTAGCGTGATTATGTCGCCAATGGGCGAAGTTTTGGCGGGACCAATATGGAATGAAGAGGGACTTTTGACGGCCGAATTAGACTTTTCTTTTTTGGCAAAAAGTAAATTAGATTTTGATGTGATTGGGCATTATTCTCGAAACGATGTTTTTAACTTTAGTGTGAATAAGCAACCTGAAACTTTGAAAGTGTAGTCTTCTATTGTGATTTTTACAAAATAATTGGGGTTTTGTCTTTCTACAAAATTATGCTTCTTATTTTTGCTCTGAACAAATACTTTTAAATGGAAAATAATATAAAATTTCTTTACGAATACCTAAACAACGCCTCTCCTACTGGCTTTGAATCGACTGGACAGCAGATTTGGCTGGATTATATGAAACCTTACATCGATGAAAACATTGTGGATGTTTATGGCACTGCCGTTGGAGTGGTTAATCCGGGAAAAGACTATAAAGTGGTCATTGAAGCTCACTCTGACGAGATTTCATGGTTTGTAAATTACATAACTGACTCAGGATATATTTATGTCAGGCGTAATGGTGGCTCCGATCATCAGATAGCTCCTTCGATGCGTGTAAACCTACATACACGTAAAAACGGCATCGTAAAAGGAATTTTCGGGTGGCCTGCCATACACGTACGCGACGCCGGAAAAGAAGAAACGCCAAGTTTAAAAAATATTTTTATTGATGTGGGTGCGGCCACCAAAGCCGAAGTTGAGGCAATGGGAATTCATGTGGGCACTGTGGCCACTTTTGAAGATGGTTTGATGGAACTAAACGAAAAATTCTACGTAGGCAGGGCCTTGGACAATAGAATTGGAGGTTACATCATAGCCGAGGTAGCCAGAAAACTGAAAGAGAATAAAATTGATTTGCCCTACACACTTTATGTGGTAAATGCTGTTCAGGAAGAAATCGGCTTGCGAGGTTCTGAGATGATTTCGAGGAGATTAAAGCCTGATGTGGCGGTGGTTATTGATGTTACGCACGACACGCAGTCGCCCATGTATGATAAGAAAAAAGATGGTGACATAGCTTGTGGGAAAGGCCCGACGCTTTCTTATGGTCCGGCTGTGCAGAATAATCTTTTGAATATGATCATGGACTTGGCCGAAGAAAAGAAAATTCCTTTTCAAAGAGCAGCCGTTAGTCGTTCGACGGGTACGGATACCGATTCTTTCGCTTATTCTGCGGAAGGGGTTGCTTCGGCTCTGATATCTTTGCCACAGAAATATATGCATACAACCGTAGAAATGGTGCATAAAGATGACGTGCAGGCTTGTATTAATTTGTATTATGAGTTCTTGTTGAATTTGAAAGCGGGGACTGATTTTAGGTATATCAAGTGATTTTTTTTGCCACGAATTCACGAATTATTTTTTGAATTCGTGGCAATTCCTTATTCACACCCCACCACCGCATAAATCCTTCCATCCGTTTTTGTATAAGCATAGATTTCACCGTTGGCACCTTGGCCAAATCTCAGGTCGGTTTTGTTGTTTTTACAGATATTTCTGAAATTATCTATTTTGCCATCGATTTCGAGATTAAACTCTTGTATGTTAGCAATTTGGCCGAGATTGAGGTCTTTATTTTCTACAAATAGTATCTTGCCGTTGACTACATCACCGAAAATATACTTTCCTTTTAAGGCAGGAATCTCATTTGCACTATATACATACCCCGCAGAAATCGCATTGCCTTCATCGTGATCATATTGTGCTGACGGCCAAGTGTAAGATTTTGTATTTCCTTTTAAATCAAACACTTGTTTCATGTTGGCTTCAGGTTTTATGATAAAAGTGCCTTCGCGATATGGCCAACCGTAGTCCAATCCTTTTTGCCCGATATTAAGTTCTTCAACATTAATGTGACCAATATCGGAGATTATCATTTTACCGTCTGGCGTCCAATAAATGCGGTTGGGATTTCTGAAACCTCTGCAAAAAACCTCTCCGGCGAATTGGCCATCGGTTTTAAAAGGATTCGTTTCCGGTATTCCATAATTTCCATTTTGGGAATTGTTGCCACTTGGGTTAATCCTTAATACCGAACTCCAAATATTTTTGGGATTGTCACAAATAAAAGGGTAGCCATTTTCGGATGAGCCCCCATCTCCAATACCAACATAAAGTAAGCCATAATCTTCGTCAGAAGGTTTGGCGTGTGGATTGAAGGTTATTTCTTGCATACCGTGAATCTGAGATACCATATTGACTCTAAACAATTCCCTTCTTTTACCCTCAAAAATATTTGATTCAGGATTCGCAGTTTTCCATTCTGATAGCACCCATTGAAGTGTAACTTTTACACTATCAGCATAACCAAAATCTGCTTTTTTCGAGTGAGCCTTTTCGGTGTGTGCAGTGTAAAAAAGTCCGTTTTGGGAGAAATCAGGATGAAAGGCATAAGAACCCAAACCTGTGGCCAAACCTGGCACATGGATGAATTCGGGTACCATTTTCTGAAAATCCAGGTACGGCTTGAGTTCCTTTTCGCTAAAATGATAAACTAAACCTCTCAAATCTGACAGAAAGACCTTTTTTGTTGCATCGTTCAGAACTACCATGGTGTTTATCCTAGCCAAAGGAATTTTGTCACTTGTGGCTGGAGCGGTGTATAGGTATTTAAGTTTTAAAGTGAGTTCTGATTTTTTAATGGGTTCTGGTATTGGATTCTTTAAACCGTCTGGCGATAGTTCTTTTCTGGGGTCAGGTTTGGCTTGACGGCTGTTAATAAATGCCAAAATATTTTCTACTTCGAGCTTTTGAAGGTGAGCAAAGGCTGGCATTGCAATCACTCTTTTGTCAAAATTAGGCTCAGCTGCCATCGTTTTTTGGGGGTTTTTGAGATAGCTAATTAACCAGTTTTTATCTCTTTTTTTTAGCGTTTGAGACAATTCTGGTCCGATTCCATTTTGGGTAAAACTATGACATGCTGCACATTGTACTTCAAAGATTTCCTTTCCTTTTGCAATATTTTTGGAATCCAGACTGTATTTATTCTGTGAGAATGAATTTTGAAATTGAGTAAATAGAATGGTTACAAAAACAGTTTTTAGAAATTTCGTTGACATATTAATTTAAAAGGTTGAATATATTTCGAAAAATACAATTTTTTTCTGATAACGCATTTCTTTTTATGAAAATTGAACCATTTGGAGTAATTTTGCATTCTGTTCTTACAATGGGGGCGACCGGTTTTGACGGCATGACGCCATTGCGAGTATAAGCATGTATGGAGTTGGTGGAAGGTCTCCATTCAAAAAATCTACCGAACAATAACTGGCAATACATCGTATGCCATGGCTGCTTAATTTCGGAGTAAATTAGCATTCGCCATCGTTCCTCTTTTGCTAACCTCTGTTGCGGGAGATCAAGGAGCGTCGAAAATAGAGAGGCGTTTTAAAGCGGACTTCTGACTTTAAAATAGTAAACGAGGAGATAAGGATTGGGTTAGGTACGTCGGACGGCTTCCCAATTTCGAAAAGTAAGACCGAATAAACATGTAGAAGGCTCGACAGTAGCCGTGTTCGGACCAGGGTTCGAATCCCTGCGTCTCCACTTTTTAAAACCGTAACTATTTAAAATTTAAACAGTTACGGTTTTTTATTTCAATTCTAGTCCACATTTAGTCCACGCTATAGAGAGAATGACGCTGCTCAAAGGGTACTGATTATTCGGGACATTAATATTTCTGATATTCCGACCATCGGCTTAAAGTAAATTACTTTACTCACAGTACACCTCAATAATCTCATTCAGTTTAGTAGTAAATCTTCGAGAAAGCTTCTCCTGTTTCATCTTCCACACCCGATCCTTGTCTTGTATGGCAAGCTTCACTTTCTGTTGACCTATGGTTGCGTTAAGCTTGTCGATTGTTCTCATTAAAATTTTATGCTGTGGATTTGGTGCCTCAAAAAGCGTATGCTGTATTTCATTCTCATTACAAAAGTCCAAAAGCATGACACCAGCTTTTTTGTATTGGTAGCCAGACTTAAAAATTCTTTCAAGCCCTTGTAATGCGTACTTCGTAATATCAATGCTAGAATTTGTGGGGTAAGGAAGTTTTACAACTATGCTTTTGTTATACTGCGGTTGGTCAGTCCTGAAAAAGTTGGTATTCAAAAACACCATAACAGCATTACAGCAGCTATTTTGTCGTCTTAGTTTTTCAGCAGAAATTACTACAAAAGTACTTACTCGCTCTTGGAGGTCACTGATGTTCGTGTAGCTACGATCAAAGGACCTAGTAGATGCTATGTTTTTTTTAGGGGCTTTTTCCTCCAAACCCAAGGTTTCAATACCTTTTAGTTCTTTTTGTAGTCGCACGCCGACTATTGCCATATTTTTCTTAATCCATTGATCATTCAATTCCGTGAAATCATAAGCATTAACTATCCCAATCGCATTCAACCTTTTGGCGTGTTGATGACCTACACCCCATACATCTTCAATCTTAAGCCATTTTAGGGCCTTAATTCGTTTTTCTTCAGTATCCATCACAAATACGCCTTTTGTTTGCTCTGGATACTTTTTTGCTATTCTATTTGCGACCTTCGCAAGAGCTTTTGTAGGTGCAAAACCAACACTAACAGGAATTCCAGTGGCCTTTCTTATTTGGTAGGCCAATTTTTCACCGTAAGCCTTTAGGTCATAATTTTTAATAAAGGACTTAAAATCCAAAAATGCCTCATCGATGCTGTATATTTCTATCTCTGGG
>CAMCYZ010000198.1 GCA_945885545.1 Spirosoma fluviale | reverse complement strand
GGCTTCGGCTAGGCTCAGACCAAGAATCGAATCAGTTCTCCGTCTGCCCAGTAGCTCCGTCATAAACGGACTTGATTTTGGCCATTTCTTTGATCAAAAAAGACTGCAATTCTTCATTAAAAACTACCTTATCTGACTCTCCCAAAGCATTGTAATAATCTTTAAGCTCCTTATTTATTTCAAGCTTTTCTGACTCCGAACTGGCATTCATGGCCGTTACGTGATACTTTTTAAAATCAAACTTTCCCATCATTCAAACTGATTTTATAATGCTTCCTGACAATTTTACCTCCAAATGCAGCTCCTCCCCCATTCTGATGGCCATATTCATATTTTCGTGGCCAAATCCAAATCCAAACGCAATCGGGTATTTCGTTGTTTGGGTATGTTCTAAAATAATTTCTTCAATAGTCTTCCCAAAAGGTTCATCGTTGTCTTTACAATCGGAGAAATCTCCAACTACCAAGCCTGCCAAATTTTGAAGTTTCCCGGCTCTTTTTAACTGAACCAGCATCCTGTCTAGGTTATAATAGTATTCAGAAATATCTTCCAGAAACAGAATTTTGCCATCGTAAGAAATGTCTGACTTTGACCCAATAGAATGAACTAAAAGTGCCAAATTTCCTCCAACTGCTTCACCATTACCGTCCCCAAACCTATTGGCACTTGTAGATTCAAAAGCATACGCATATTTTTCGCCAAACAAAGCAGCCCTAAGCGATTCGTTAGAAGCTTGATGATAAGTCATGGTTTTGGCCATCACACCATGCAATGCCTGAAAACCCAAACTATTGACATGCAACAACATAGCTGTTAAATCAGAGAAACCACATATCCATTTGGATGAGGTTTTGAATTTTTCAAAATTCAGAGAATCAATTATTTTGGAGCAGCCATAACCTCCACGAGCAGATAGAATAAGCTTAATCGAAGAATCATCGAGAAAACTTTGGAATTCTTTTATTCTATTTTCTAAAGTATCTGCAAAGCCATGAAATTCATTTCCCACTGTCTTGCCAACAATGACTTCTAATCCCCAGCTTTGAAGAATTTCGATTCCTATCTGTATTGATTTTCGTTCAAGTTTACTGGCAGGAGCGGTTATGGCTATTTTATCACCTTTTTTGAGATATGGAGGTGCTGCAAGCATGATAATCAGATAAATACAACGTCGTTGATGACCTGCTCACCTATCTCGGTATTGAGCAGCTGAATAAGCTTGGTTTTGGCCAAAAGAAGCTCTTGGCTTAAAGGAGCGGAGTTTAGTCTTATAAACAAAACTCCGCTTTTGATATACATTTTTTCGGTACGATTCGCAATGCTCGCACCCATAATTTTCTCCCAATACGCCACCAAATACGTCTCATTAAACTTCGATTTGAGGTTATAGACTTTCAGGAAAGACTCAAAAGCGTCTTTCATGGGTATGGCTTTGGTATTTCGGGCTGAGTATGACATTATTTCTTCTTAGCTATCGCAGATTTCTCAAAGGTCAATTTGGCACCGCCACCTGCTGAAATAGTTACCGTAGTTTCGTCTGTTGACAATACTTTTCCGTGCAATCCTCCAGCTGTAACCACATCATCGCCAGCTTTTAATGCATCTACCATTTTTTGTTGGTCTTTTTGCTTTTTTTGTTGTGGTCTGATCATAAAAAAATACATCACCACAAACATACCCACCATCATGAGTAAAAATCCCATATTTCCACCTGCTTGTAAAATCGTCATTATTCTTGGTTTTTATTTACTATTACATCAAAACTAACTACTTCTGAAGCATTTACAGCGTTAGAAGTAACTGTTACATATTTTTTATTTATACCTACTTTTCCGGCACTGTTGAATTCTACTTTGATTTCTCCAGTTTTGCCCGCACCTATCGGCTTTTCAGGTTTTTCGGCTACTGTACAACCGCAGGTAACATCAACACTTACAATATTCAAGGGCATAGAACCTACGTTTTTAAACTTGAAAACCGTACTTACCACTTCGCCTTCCTTAATTTCACCAAAGTCGTGATTGGGGTTTTCGAACGCTATCTTTGCAGAATCGCTTTGAGACTCCCCGGCAGTATCGGTGCTAGCCGTAAAATTGCATTGCCAAAAACTTAATGCTACGAAAAGAACAAGAATACATGCTAAGCCCTTTGTCATTACGCTTTAGATTTTATTTGATTCATTAAATTTTCTACATCTTCTAAAAGTCTCTCAGCCTTTTGACGGGCCTCGTTCACCACTTTTTGTCCTTCGGCTTTGGCTTCGCTGCTACCGCCCGACATTTCAGTGGCTACTTCATCACCCCTTTCTATCAAATCGGCTATGAAAGCTTCTAGTTGTCCACGGTATTGTGAAAGCTTCGATGCCAGTTTATCGCGGGTAACTTCTCCCTTGTCAGGTGCATACAATATACCTATGGCTGTACCAGCGGCCAATCCCGCCAAAAACGCTATGAATGATTTAGATGAACTGCTCATTACTGAAATTTTTCTTAAAATTATTCTAAAATTAAAAACAAGACAAACACTTTCAAATATTATTTATTGTCTAGCATTCCTCTGCCAGTTTTCTTTATAAGTCCACGTGAAGTTAGGTCTTTATTTACCGAATCCAAAATACCATTTATAAATTGTCCGCTCTTAGCCGAACTATAATTTTTCGAAATCTCTATGATTTCATTAATTGTCACCTTCACAGGTATGCTTGGATAATGCATAAGCTCACAGACGGCCATTTTAAGTAAAACGCGATCTGTTTCTATGATTCTTTCTATTTCCCAATTTTTGAGAAAAGGCACTAAAATTTCCAAAATTCCTTTCTCCTCTGCGACCGTTTGCTTGAAAAAAGACTTCAAAAACTCTTTGCTTTCTTCCCAAACCTCGTCCAATGTCTCCACCACAACAGTTTCAGATTCCACAAAATCGTTGATAGAATGAAACAACATGGTGCGGAGAATCTCTCTATCTTCTACCCAGAAAATGCTCATTTTTTCGAAAAACTCGGAACAGACATCATTTTTCAAGAAAATATTTTTGATGATGTATTTCACTATGGCCAAATCGTCTTCCGTAGTACGATTGACTATGGCCTCGTATTCTTCAAGATGGGCATTATCTTTGAGTGCTTCATTATAGATACTATTGATAAAAATACGCTCATTTCCCCAATTAATAGACCTTTTGAGTGATAAATGCTCTAAATCTTTGGAGTTCCTGATGGCCAGAATGACTTTGTTGGTAGAAAGCTTTCCTTTGCCATCATATTTATGACCGATTTCAGAAAGAAGGTTTAACAAATAAAGATAGATATCATACACTTTTTCAGCATCTAAGACACTCTGAAGACTGTAAAAATCGAAATCCTTTTTGTTTTTGAATTTGAGATACTCTCTAGCTTTACCCAATACACTTTTTACCTCGGCAGGTAAGGTTTCGTCAGAAGGGAAAACGCCAGCATTCACTTCATCAGAAAAAATCGCTTGGGTAAGCTTTAGCAAACCTGTTAATTTTTTTCTGTCTTGTTTTTCCATAGAATTCAAGTCAGGAGCAAAAGACTCGGCAATAACATCTTGAGCCAGCTGAAAGTTTGCACCTTTTGATTTTTCAAAAGCATACAAAGTTTGCATTACCCTGATTCGAATTAGTCGACGATTAAGCATATTGATTCAAAGAACTTTTCATTTCGGGTACAAAGATAAAAAAAAGATGCCTATTTTTATGGTTTTAAACAAATTCTGAAAATAAAATATCGGCTTTTGTTTTGTCAATTATTCGTAAATATCAGATATTGAAATATTTACAAACTTACATTATGAAAAAAAACACTTGGCTGATTTTTTATAAAAACTCAAAACACTGTTTTTTGACTTTGTTCTTTATGGCTTTAACTCTAGTCGCTTTTGCACAGAAGACAATATCAAAGCAGGAACTTACCGAAGATTTTGTCCAACTCAAAGGTCAACTTGAAAAATTACATCTCGGACTATATCACTACGAAACCAAGGAGGACTTTGAGAAAAGATACACAAAAACCATCAGCGATTTCCCGGATTCATTAACGGTATCAGAGGCATATTTAGCTCTTAATGGGTTCATAGGTGGTATGCAAGACTTACATACGAGTGTGTTTTTTCCAAAAAACTATTTCCCGAAAGACAAAAACAAAGCCTTACCTATCGTAATTCGTAAAAAGGGTGACAAGTTTTATATTCACCTCAATGGCTCCACAGATTCTACCATTCGAAGAGGTGAAGAAATTATTTCCGTTGACAAAATTCCGGTAAAGGAGACATTTGAGAAATCTAAAGACTTGTTTGGAACTGATAAAGCAAACCAAAATAGCAAAAATTTTTACGCAGAAAGATATTTTGCCAGAAATACCAATGTGCTTTATGGCATGAAGGACAGCATGCTTTTGGAACTTAGAAATACAAAAAAAGACAGCGTTTATTTTAGAAAAATACAAACCGAGCTTAGTAAGAATTCAAATAAGATTCTGGCTAAAAGATACAAAAATATAAACCGCAAAAACCTGAATTTCAAGATTATAGACAGCCTAAATCACATAGCGGTTATGGACGTAGTAAGTTTTTCAGAAAAAGGAAACAAATTAGATTTCCACCATTTAAAATTCAATAATTTGGTAAAGAAAAACTTCAAATCCATACAGGACAACCATATTAAACATCTCATAATCGACTTCAGATTCAATGGTGGCGGATTACTTACCAACACCAAAAGAATCACAAAGTATGTAGCTAATGGCCCTTTTGTATCTACAGACAGTATCAAATTGAGCAGAGGTGGTTTTAATAAAATTTTCCCGCCTTACCTTTTTACCAATTACCTGTTAGGGCGGCTAGTTTTCAAAAAACAAACCGACGGTTCGTATCTCCGAACTTCAAAAAAACCTAACCTTCCTACAAAAAAATATCACTATGCAGGAAAAATATATGTCCTGATGGATGGCGGCTCTTATTCTGCCACAACACTAACCATAGGCCTCTGGAAAGACATGAACAGGGCGACTTTTGTGGGAAGTACAGTCGGTGGAGCCAATTGGGGAAGCTTTGCTGGGCAATGGAAAAACTTAAAACTCAAAAACTCTAAGTTCAAGGTGCACATTCCGCTCATGAAACTTATTCATGGCCACCCAAACAAAACCAATACCACTTTTTTTGTGGAACCAGACTATTATGTAGAGCAATCTTTTGAAGACTTTATGAATAGAAAGGACTCTCCTCTGAATTTTGTATTGGATTTAATAAAAAATAAATGAGAAAACTCATATCTAGGGGCGTTACAATTGATTAATTTTACAGCTAAATAGATTGACTCCAAAATCAAATGCAGGAAATTAAAAACCTCATCATGAAAGACATTATACTTGAATGGCGGCAAAAGTACGCCTTCAATGGAATGGTGTTGTATGTGGTTTCTACTGTTTTTATGTGTTATATTAGTTTTAAACTCAAAACTAACTCCATAGAAGCCATCACCTGGAACACGCTTTTTTGGATTATCATCTTGTTTTCGGCTGTTAATTCCATTACCAAGAGTTTTATTCAAGAAAAAGCTGGACGACAACTGTATTATTACCAAATAGCCAAACCGAGTTCTATTATTCTGGCCAAAATCATCTACAACTTCATTCTGATGATATTCTTGGGTTTTTTAGGTTTTTTTATTTATTCGGTTTTCATGGGAAACAAAGCAGAAAATCTGTGGTTATATCTTTTATCTCTGACGTTGGGTGCTTTGGGTTTTAGTGCAAGTTTAACGCTCATAGCGGGCATTGCCTCAAAGTCGGACAACACTGCCGGACTTATGGCCGTTTTGAGTTTCCCAATATTGTTGCCTATGCTAAGCATGCTAATAAAACTCTCCAAAAATGCCATGGATGGTTTGGCTTTTAGTTCGAGTTATGATGAAATATTGGTCATTTCAGGAATTGATTTAATAGTTATTACGTTAAGTTATATGTTGTTTCCGTTTCTTTGGAAAAGTTAAAAATATGAGAAAAATCTGGTGGAAATTCTTGGCCGCGGGCCTTCTGTTGTATTCGGTAATATTTGGGTTAATTGGCGAGGTGCCGAGACAACCTATTCTAAACGAGACCATTAGAAATGTGTATTTCCATGTACCGATGTGGTTTGGTATGATGGCCTTAATGATTTCCTCTCTCACCTACTCCATAAAATACTTAAGGCAAGGACAAATCCAAGACGATGTTTATGCCGTAGAATATGCCAATGTGGCCATAGTTTTCGGAGTACTCGGATTCATAACAGGCTCAATATGGGGAAATTACACCTGGGGCGACCCACTACCAAAAGATCCTAAAATAATTGCAGTTGAAGTTGGATTGCTGATTTACTCGGCATATTTCGTTTTAAGAGGTTCTTTCGAAGACGAGCAAAAGAAAGCCAGGCTGTCAGCTGTATATAACATTTTCGCATTTGCTTCTTTTATGCCCTTGGTATGGATTTTGCCGCGTTTGACAGACTCTCTGCACCCCGGAAATGGCGGAAATCCAGCATTCGGAAAGTACGATATGGACAGCAACATGCGAATGGTTTTCTATCCTGCTATTTTAGCTTGGATTCTGATAGGAGTTTGGATTGCCTCACTTAGAATCAGAATAAAACTTTTAAACAATTATTTACAAGAAAATATATGAGCTTATTGAATTTACAAAACGTAGAGATGGCCGATGCCTTCAGGGCAGACGGCAAGATATATGTAGTGGTGGCCGTCATTTCGGTGGTGGTTATTGGTCTTATCGCTTACTTATTCAGCTTGGATAAGAAAGTGAGTAAGCTCGAAAAAGAAATAAAAAAATAGATATTAAAGAAGTAAAACTTCAGTATTCAGAAGGAAACATTCAGAAATACGAATTTAGACACCGATAGAAATGATTATTTCTTAGCGACTTACAGATAAATTATCAACAAATGAAAAAAACACATATAATAGCACTCGGAGTTATAGCTATA
>CAMCYZ010000197.1 GCA_945885545.1 Spirosoma fluviale | reverse complement strand
TGAAAAATATCGGCTCATAATTGATATATAATCCTTCCCTCTACCATTGTCATCTGGATATTGATAGCATTGTCAAAAATTACAATATCTGCATCTTTGCCTATTTCTAAGGAGCCTTTTCGGTCTTGAACTTTCATAATTCTGGCAGGAGTGAGGCAAGCCATCGTGATAATATCTAGCAAAGGAACTTCTGCCAAATTTAGCATCGTTCTCACCAGCCGATCAAAAGTTGCAACGCTTCCTGCAAATGAGCTTCTGTCTGGCATTTTGGCCACACCATCTTCTACTATCACTTCTACGCCGTTTTTTAGTCCTCCCAAAAGTGACTTGCCTTCTGGCATGGCAGCGGCACGCATTGCATCAGTAATTAGGGCAATATTTTTGGGCCCTTTTATTTTGTAAATTAACTTTAAAAGCGGAGCTGGAAGATGAGCCCCGTCCGCAATTATTTCTACATCCATGTCGTCAATCAGGTAGGCCGCTTCAACAACTCCCGCATAACGATAAGCATTGCGACGGGTAACACCCAACATGGCAGAATAAAAGTGTGTTGCCAAGGTATATCCATTTCTAAATGCCTCTTCGGCTTCTTCATAAATGGCGTCCGTATGGGCTATGGCAGGAAGGATGTTGTTTTCAACTAAAAACTTACCAAATTCCATTGCTCCGGGTAACTCCGGAGCAGCACTCCATCGACTTATGGTTTTGTAATTTTCAATAAGGTTCTCGTATTCTGATTGGTCTGGATTTCGAATAAAACGAGGATCCTGAGCTCCTTTTTGGTTCATCGCGAAATATGGGCCTTCCAGATGCATCCCCAATAAATTAGCACCTTTTGTGTTTTTACTTTTTGCGATTTCAAAAGATTCTAGGGTTGCTAAAAGATCCCCTTGTTCAGCGGTTAAAGTAGTGGGAAACATGGAGCTTGTGCCATATTTGGCATGCGTTTCAGCAATATTCAAAAAAGCTTCTGGTGTACCGTCCATAAAGTCGCTTCCACCTCCTCCATGAATATGTATATCTATAAAACCTGAGGAAATGTATTGCCCTTTTGCATCAATTTCTAAAGCCCCTGGAAAGCTCGGATTTCCTTCTTCAATCCCAATAATTTTGCCTTCTGAAACAAGCACAGAAGCGTTTTCCATAATTGTATATGGAGTAATTACTTTGCCGTTGAATATTTTGATTTTCGAAAGCATGCTTAATAAACTTTCATTTTTTCCAAAATATTTTGAGGCAAAAGGCTGGCAGCATTTTGATCTAAAAAATACTCGCAATTGGGGTGTTTTTGTAAAATACTAGCAGGGTGAAGATTGCTAATTTCTCCATTGAGACAGTTTTTTACAGCCTCGGCTTTTCTGGTGTCGGGTACAGAGCAAATGATATGTTTGGTTTTCATTATTTGCTTTATAGACATGCTAATAGCTTGCTTCGGAACGGAGTCTAGGCTTTCAAACCAACCTTCACCGAATTGCTGTTGTCGGCAAGCTTGGTCCAAATCTACCACCAAGTAGGGTTCCTCTGTGTCAAAGTCTGCAGGAGGGTCATTAAAGGCCAAATGCCCATTTTCACCAAAACCCACAAATGCCAAATCTATCGGATGTTTTTCAATGATTTCGCCTAGTCTTTTACATTCTTCCTTTCCGTCTTTTTCGCCATTAATCAAGATTACTTCTTTTAAATTAGGCGTAATTACATTTATAAACCTATCCAAAAGGTATTTTCTAAAGCTGGCGGGATGTGTGATTGGAATACCCAAATACTCATCTAAGTGAAACACCGTGACCTTATCCCAAGCAATATCTTTTTCAGAAAGCATTTGTTTCAATACCTCAAATTGGCTAGCTCCCGTGGCAAGAACTACGTTGGCCGAGTCTTTTTCTTTTAATGTTTCTCTAATTATTTGGGCGGCTTTTTTACCTGCAGCCTTCCCCATTTCTTCCGAATTTTTGAATATACTACTTTTCATTGTTTATTATTTACCGCTAAGGTACAAAGACGCTAAGAAATAATGATTTTTCTGTATGTCTCAAATCTCAGTCAATATCGTTTTATTGTTTATTATTTACCGCTAAGGTACAAAGACGCTAAGAAATAATAATTTCTCTGTATGTCTCAAATCTCAGTCAATATCGTTTTATTGTTTATTATTTACCGCTAAGGCACAAAGACGCTAAGAAATAACCTTTTTTCTGTGTGTCTAAAATCTTAGTCAATATCGTTTCATTGTTTATAATTTAAACCCGTAAGAATACTTTTTTATCATAAAGGAATTTCAAAAATAGCCATTTTATGAATACCAAAACTATTGCAATCACCACAATAGAATAAGGCTCTCCTGTAAGTTGCCCCAGCCATTTGAAAAATGCGTCAGCCGTAAATTCCCAGTCAATAAATTTTCCTGAAATATAAATAAGGATAGAGTTCATGCCAATCACTTGGAAAAAGAGCGTCCAACGCGTGTATTTTAGTACGTCTATTACATAATAAAACAGAGCAAAAAGCAATAAACTTAAACCAACCGTTTGCATTACAAAAGAACTAGACCACAGGTTTTTATTTATCGGAAAATCCAGATTCCAAATTTGTGCAATTATCACAGCCAACAATCCAGCCAATGCCATGTAAAGAGCTTTTTTTGTGGAAGTTATCGCTTGTTTTTGTAAAAATATGCCCGTAATGATGCCCGCTAAAGCATTGCTAATGGCAGGGATATTGTTGAAAAGACCAACAGTGTCATGAATTCCCCTCGACAGTTTCCCGGGCAAAACATTTCTATCAACGAAAGAAGCAAAATTGCCTTCCATGCTCAAGTCGCCCATAGGAAAGCCCGGTGCAGATGTAAACTTAAGAACGAGCCAATAAGCAACAATTAAGCCCGCAAACCAGTAGATGAGAAAAGTCTCTTTGACATAAAGAAAAATGATATTTGCAAACAAATAAGCGATGCCAATTCGGCCCAAAACACTCATAAATCTTATGTCGTCTATTGGCTTTATTTGCAATCCGTTGTTATAAACAATACCTAAAAGAATTAGAATCAGGCCTCTCTTCAAAACTTTCAGTAAGATTTCTTTTTTACTTTTCCCATCATTCAATGCCTTCCCAATAGAAAACGGAGTGGAAACACCCGCCAAAAAGATGAACAAAGGGAAAATAAGATCGTAAAACGTAAAACCATTCCAATAAGGATGTTCCAATTGTTTTGAAAATTGACTCCAAAAATAATTTGGGTATAGTTTAGACAAAGCATGCACAAGTTCTTCGCCACCAATTATCCAAAACATATCAAAACCCCTCAAAGTATCAAGTGAAAGCAAACGGCTTTGTATAAATGAAGATTTTTTGTCCATCATTTTACACTTTTGGCTCCCAGCCCGGTTCATAACTCCTCGACCAAAACTTCATGGCATCTTGGTCATTTATGATATGCCCATTATTTGAGTCAATGTTTAATGTTCGGCCTGTTCGCTGGGCTATATTTCCCAATTGCATAAGCAAAGTACTTTTATAGCCCCCGTCAATATCCGAAATCACAGGTGTACCTTTTCTGATACCGTCAAAGAAATTCTGGATATGCAGGGCATCCAACTGTTGAGACGGGTTTTGAAGGTTTCTCGGGTCAATTTCGAAGTTATTTTTTACTTCTTTGATTAATTTATTTTTAAGGTCAAATATTTTGTAAGAATTTCCGCTTTCTATAAGCATTGAACCATTTTCGGCATAAAATATAACACCAACGCTCTGCTCTTCATCGAGTTTTCCGTTGCAAGACCTCCCTTCCCAGGTGATGAGGCTTTTGTTTGCAAATTCTATGGAAATCAACTGGGTATCGGGCGTTTCCCAATCATCTGTATAGCGGTATCGCCCACCTGACGAATTAACTTTTGTTGGAAAGTCAACACCCAAGCCCCAACGGGCCAAATCCACCATGTGTGTACCATTGTTTAAGGCTTCACCCGTGCCCCAATGCCAAAACCAATGCCAGTTATAATGGATCAAATTATCCTGAAAAGCCATTCGCGGAGCCGGGCCTTGCCACAAATCAAAATTTAGCCAAGCCGGCACAGTCACTTTTTTACCCGTGCCTATCGATGCCCTATTGTTGGTGTACCAAGTTTTGGCATAATATGGTCTGCCTATAACCCCAGCATGAAGCTCTTTTATGGCTGCAGCTACATTCGGCCATGAGCGTCGTTGGTTGCCCATTTGCATCACTCTGCTATGTTTTTTTGCGGATTCCACCAGCATTTCGCCTTCTTTAGGGTTGTGGCTGCATGGTTTTTCTAAATATACATGTTTGCCGGCCGCACAAGCTAACAAACTGGCAGGTGCATGCCAATGGTCTGGGGCTGTCACTATTAGCACATCCAAATCCTTGTCCTCCAAGGCCTTGCGGAAATCTGGCGTATTTTTTGGCGATTGTTTTTGTATTTTCGAAACTTGGTCGATGCAAATTTTGGATGCTCTGCTATCTACATCACAAATATGTAAAACCTCACAATTGGTTTGGGAAGCAAAGTTTTTGGCTACTGCTAATCCACGGCTGTTTACACCCATTCCAGCTACCAAAATTTTCTCATTAGCACCCACTATTTTAGAATAACTTTTGGCTGAAAAACCAGGCAAAATTCCTCCGAAACTTAGGGCAATTGCACTTGCCGATGTTTTTTTAATGAATGACCTCCGTGATTTATGCATTTTAGAAAAAATAGGGGTTTTACAATTGATTTCCTCTTAGTTTAATGTCTTTGCAATATTATAGTAATTTGTCCAAATAATTATATTTTTCATTTGAAAAATTGTAATTGCTGACTGTCTAGATTTTTTTGAACTCGAAGTAAAGTTTGGAGAAGTAGTATATTTTCAAAGTTGTTTTTTTGATGCTACTAATAACTCAAGCACGAATGTGTAGTATTCAAGAAAATGCAAATAAAAAACTTTGAATAAAACTCCAAAAAGTTAAGAAAACTAACAGAAAGCCTTCATTTATAATCAAAAAACCATTCGGGCTAAGTGTTTTTTTTATTCTAGAAAATCTGTACTTTTCGAAGACCCCTATAACTGACTCATATTCAACCATTATAAATATCATGAGGTTTGAATTGTGTTTAAACCAGCATGTTCAATGGATTGGCCTAAAAGAAAAAAGCCCCATAATTTTTAGATTATGAGGCTTTTGTAAACGTGGGAGTTGAGGGATTCGAAGCGAATCGTAGCACCGCCCCGACCCTCGGCTTGTAAGGCAAATATCACTTTGGGGGTATAAAAAAAGCCTCAGATTTCTCTGAGGCTTTGTGGGAGTTGAGGGATTCGAACCCCCGACCCTCTGCTTGTAAGGCAGATGCTCTGAACCAACTGAGCTAAACTCCCTGTCCTTTGGGACTGCAAAGATGTAGGACTGTTTTTTTATTTCCAAACATTGCCTAAAAAAAATTTACTTTTTTTTCAATTTCTTTATTCCAATCAATTTCTTGACAAAATAATACAATTAATTAAACCTATAATGGTAGTATTTCGTGTAGGCTTACATTATTTTTGTCAAAATAATATTAATCAATTTTTTATGGCATTAGAGCAAACTTGGAGATGGTATGGGCCTAACGACCACGTTAGCCTTTCGGATGTAAGGCAGGCAGGAGCAACTGGCATTGTGTCGGCATTGCATCATATTCCGAACGGACAAGTATGGACGGTGGAAGAAATACAAAAACGCAAAGACATCATTGAGGCCGCTGGCCTTACTTGGTCAGTGGTAGAAAGTATTCCGGTGCACGAGGATATAAAAAAACGGAGTGGAAATTTCGAAACCTATATCGCCAACTACAAAACCTCCATCGCCAATCTGGCCCAATGCGGTATCGATACGGTTTGTTACAATTTTATGCCGGTTTTAGACTGGACACGTACCGACCTCGACTTCCTGCTGCCAGATGGCTCCACGGCCTTACGCTTCGACATGGTAGAGTTTTGTGCTTTTGAGGTTTATCTTTTAAAGAGAAAAAATGCGTCAGATGACTATTCTGCTGATATTTTAGAAAAAGCCAACGAGTGGATAGAATCCGCTACGGAAGCCCAAAAAAGTAAATTAGTTAAAAATATCATTGCTGGCCTTCCAGGAAGTGAAGAAAGCTTTACGATAGAACAATTTGGCGATGTACTCGCCACTTATGACGGCATCGACGACCAAACGCTGAGAAACAATCTCTACGCATTTATTGCCGAAATAGGACCTGTGGCTGAGCAAAATAAGGTTTCACTAGCCATTCACCCAGACGACCCACCTTACACCATTCTTGGACTTCCTAGAGTTGTAAGCACCGAAGCCGATGCCAAGGCTTTGCTTGAAGCTTATCCGAGCAAATACAACGGCCTTTGTTTCTGCACGGGTAGCTACGGCGTAAGAGCAGACAACGACTTAGTAGGTATGGTAGAACGCCTGGGCGACAGAATTAACTTCATACACCTGCGGGCCACCAGAAGAGACGAAATGGGCAATTTCCACGAAGCTGACCATTTGGATGGTGATGTGGATATGTTTGGTGTGATGCAAGCTTTGGTGAAGGAACAAGAAAAACGAAAATCAGAGAACCGTGAAGACTACAGGCTGCCTTTCCGCCCTGACCACGGACACCGTATGCTAGACGATTTGAATCCAAACAAAAAGACAAATCCCGGCTATACGGCCATCGGTCGTTTGAGGGGTTTGGCCGAATTGCGTGGGTTGGAATTGGGTATTAGAAGAAATTTGGGGGTTTAAATTATTTGCTGAAGTTTCGGAGGAAAATAAAATACTAATAATCATACACTTCTAAAAATATGATTGATGTTAATTGTTGATTATCATCTAGGAGATTGTTCCAAACTTAGTTGAAATTCCTTTTGGATAAAAAAGGAAAAAGAGATCTAAAAGAATTAAATTTGAAATAGCAAATAACAATTTAAACTCTTAAAGACCCCTATGTTGAACAAAGTTAGTAAAATCGGAACAGAAAATCTT
>CAMCYZ010000196.1 GCA_945885545.1 Spirosoma fluviale | reverse complement strand
AAAAAGGAGTGATTTCGGCATTTTTAGATAATAAACTTGCACTGAAATTGCTGGAAATGGGTTGTTTACCTGGTACTGAAGTCACTTTAGACCACAAAGCTCCTTTGGGATGTCCTTATTGTATTTCAGTATCCGAAGATTATCAGCTCTCACTCAGAAAGTCCGAAGCCATAACTATACTTATCGACTGAGCCCATGATTGTTGCATTAATTGGAAACCCCAACTGTGGTAAATCTTCACTTTTCAATCATCTCACTGGTCTTAGACAAAAAATTGGCAATTTTCCCGGCGTAACTGTAGACAAAAAAGTTGGTTTTTGTAAAATAAGCGATGGCTCAGATATTCAGGTTATTGATTTGCCTGGTACCTACAGTTTATATCCCAACTCGCTCGACGAGCAAGTGGTTCTCGAAGTTCTCATCAATCAAAATCATTCTGACTATCCCGATTTAGCGGTAATAGTAGTTGACTCTTCTAATCTTAAACGTAATCTTTTACTTTTTGAAGAAGTAAATGACCTTGGAATACCGACGGTTTTAGCATTGAATATGCTTGATGTGGCCAACGAAATCGGAATCACTGTTAACACGCCCAAGCTTGAGAAAATACTAGGAATACCTGTGGTTGAGGTAAATGCGAGGGAAGGAATTGGCTTGGAAGGGTTGAAATTGACTATTTTTAGAGCTCTAGAAAAAAAACAAATACACGATAATGTAGAGGTGGTTTCGGATGAACTGAAATCTGCAGCCAAGGCTGTAAAAGAAAAATTTTCGCTCAAAACCGATTATGCAGCCCTTCATTATTTAACGCAAACTGATAAACTTTCTTTTTTAAAGGCAGAAGAAAAGAAGTTTCTGCAAAAAATATCAGCAGATTTAAACCTTGACGCCGATGCTTTTCAGGCAAAAGAGGTGATGGAGCGATATAAAGATATTGGACAAACACTCAATGATGTGGTGGAAATTGAACCTGAAAGGCACAATTCGCTCACGCTAACACAGAAAATTGACAATGTTCTTATTCATAGATTTTGGGGGTATGTAATATTTCTTGGAATATTGTTTTTGATTTTCCAATCGGTGTTTACGTTGGCAAACTACCCCATGGATTTGATAGATGGCGGCATAGCCTCTCTCAATGATTTTCTAAAATCCGTTCTTCCTGAATCCAAAATAACAGATTTGTTGACAGATGGACTCATTGCAGGAATAGGTGGCGTAGTTATTTTTATACCTCAAATTGCCTTTTTATTTGCATTTATTTCCATTCTTGAGGAGTCGGGCTATATGGCTCGAGTGGTTGTTTTGATGGACAAACTCATACGTAAATTTGGCATGAGTGGCAAAAGTGTAGTGCCATTGATTTCGAGCATGGCCTGTGCTGTGCCTGCTATTATGTCCGCCAGAACTATCGGAAATTGGAAAGATAGACTCATAACTATCATGGTGACTCCCTTGATGAGTTGTTCGGCTCGTTTGCCTATTTACACCATACTTATTGCTTTGGTAGTGCCTGATGACAAGCTATTTGGCTTGTTTGGTTTTCAAGGATTGGCTTTAATGGGTTTATATTTATTAGGCTTCTTTTCGGCTTTGGTTGGCGGTTGGTTTTTGAAAAAAATACTCAAAACCAATGAGCGAAATTTCTTTGTGATGGAACTCCCAACATACAAAAAACCAAGATGGAAACAGGTGGGTTTTACGATTTTAGAAAAGGTAAAAACCTTTGTTTTTGAGGCCGGTAAAGTCATTGTCGCTATTTCGATTATACTGTGGGTTTTGGCTTCTTATGGGCCAGGAGAGGGTTTTTCAAAAGCGGAGGAAAGGGTAACGGCCCAGAATGTTGGACTAACTACAGATCAGCTTGAGCCCAAAATAGCAGCTGAAAAACTTCAGAATTCTTATGCAGGATTATTCGGTAAATTTATTGAGCCAGCCATAAAGCCATTGGGTTATGATTGGAAAATTGGCATTGCACTTATTACTTCGTTTGCAGCGAGAGAAGTTTTTGTGGGTACTATTTCCACCATTTATAGTATTGGTGCTGATGATGCCGACGATTCCACCATAAAATCGCGTTTGAAAAACGAAATAAATCCTGAAACGGGTGAGCCTGTATTCTCAGTTGCTACTTCCTATTCTTTGCTGATATTTTATGTATTTGCCATGATGTGCATGAGTACCATTGCAGTGGTCTACAGAGAAACCAAGTCATGGAAATGGCCGATTATCCAATTGGTTTATATGAGTGTTTTGGCTTATGTCTCTGCGTTTTTGGTGTATTGGTGGTTGAAGTAGAGCCAACTTATAGACTGAAATTAATTCCTGCTTGTTTTAGAATAGCCAAAAAAGTGCCTTTTTTAATGTCTTTATTTCCATGTACAGGAACTATAGCAGTTTTATTGTTAAGTGGATTAAAGTAAACATGATGAGAACCTTTCGAACGCTTGAATATAAACCCATTTTGCTCTAAAAGCTTTATTAGAAACTTTGGAGACTGGTTCACGCAACGGCAAGGTTTAGGGAATATTCGAATGTGTTGGTGTCGTCAGGTATGTTTTCACCCCTTTCTTTAAGTTCTTCAATGTAAAGCTCAATAGCTTCTTTAGCCATAGCTATAGCGTCATCCAAGTCGTCTCCTTGTGTTATACATCCCGGCAATGAAGGAACGGTCACTGAAAAACCGCCTTCGGCTTCTTTATGAAGATGTATCTTGAAATTGTAATTCATTAAGAATATTTTTTTGATTAAAGTTACAAAAAAAACTGCATAAAAAAAGAAGATTTCAATTCTTAATTTGACAATTACCAATTAACATACTTGATGGTTTATTAAATTCCAGCGTTAAATTTCTAAACATTTTAATAGACAATTTTAGTTTAAAATTTGAGAGACCTTACTTTTTCCAACAGTGCTATCTATCAAATAGAATTGCTTTTACCGCATTTCTGCCATTCTGATGTCTATAGTCGCAATAGGGTTCAGTTTTTGAATTTATTAGTTTCATTTTCAAATTTTATTACTTCTGTCTTATAAAATTAAAACAAAGAAACTTCTCTATCTGAATTTTTAACCCAAACTAATTTCCGGGTTCTGTATGGATTGGTTTTTACCATTTCACTACCCTAAAAACAATCTCTTTATAATTGTCTCTTTCATAAAGAACACCTATTTTTCTCCTACTTATTTTCACGATATCAGAATAAGCCGTAAAGTCGCCTCTGCCGTCATTTGCGTCAATTGGAATGGTTTTAGACCAAGTTTTTCCTTCGTTTTTACTGATTCTCAAGGTAAGGTTGTTGCGTTTTTTAATATCCGCGGCATTTGTAAAAGCAAGTTTTTTTCCACCAATATTCAATAGACTACCTTCACATACCGGATCGATTAGTTTTTCGTCAAAGTGTTCCGAAATCCAGGTTTCACCATTATCCTTGCTGATGGCAACTATTCTTTGTTTGATATCCCCTTTTTGATTTCTTATATTTAACATTAATCTATCATTGCTTAATTCTGCTGCGGTCGCTTCATTGCTCCCTTTTAGTTTCAGACTTTGACTCAATTTGAAAGTTTTTCCGTGGTCGTCAGAATAGAATGCATGTGCATGGTAGTCCTCAAAATGTTCTAAAGGTTCTCCTTCGCTATGATTGGCGGGTACAAATAGTCTTCCTTTTTTTGAGCCTTTTGTTAATTGTAAAGCATGTCCAGGGGTATTGGCATATGACCGCCACTCTGATGGTTTATGTGTCTGGGAGGTAATATTCACTGGAGAAGACCAGGTGTCTCCGTTGTCAATAGAGGTTACATAAAGGACTTCTCTTTTTCCATTACCCTTTCGCACCTCGTTTTCATGGTTTGTTCCTGTGTTGTAAAAAAGAAACAGTCGACCTTCAGGGAATTCTGGGTCTAGGAAATCAAAAACAGGGGCTGGGTTACCAGCTTGGAGTTTGTCATTGTCTATTACGATTTTCAGTTTGCTCCAAGTTTTTCCGTTATCACAACTTTTTCGCATTACTAAATCTATGTTTCCAAAATCTCCCGCATTATTAACTCTACCCTCCGCAAATGCTATCAAACATCCATTTTTTGCAACAACCATAGCTGGAATTCTATAAGAACGATAACCCTCCGTTCCCGAAGTAAAAATGGGTGTTTGTGCGAAAGAAATCGTGAAAACAAAATTAAAAAGTATCGTAATTCGTTTCATGTCAATGATTTAAATATAATATTAAGTTAAGTTTTTATTTATTTTTTCATCCCCTTGGGTGAAACTCCTTCAAAGTTTGCTGTAAATAGGCTCTGTCTAAATGCGTATAAATTTCGGTAGTAATGATGGATTCATGCCCGAGCATTTCTTGTACAGCTCTAAGGTCAGCTCCACCTTCCACCAAATGCGTAGCGAAACTGTGCCTAAGCGTATGCGGCGAGATACTTTTATGAATTCCCGCTTTTTCAGCCAAGTCTTTGATAATCAAGAAAACCATAACCCTGCTAAGGGCTTTTCCACGACGGTTCAAGAAAAGATAATCCTCATGTCCTTGCTGAATGTCCAATTGTATTCTGACTTCGCGTTGGTATATTTTAGAAAACTTTATTGCCTCATTTCCGATAGGTACCAGCCTCATTTTGTTGCCCTTGCCAACAACTCTAATGAAGCCTTCAGAAAATAAACAATCAGAAATCTTAAGATTGGTAAGCTCAGAAACTCGTAGGCCGCAGCTGTACATTACTTCTATAATTGCCTTATTTCTAGGCCCTTCTGGTGTACTGAGGTCAATGCTGTCCATCATAGCTTCTATTTCATGTAAATGCATTGTTTCAGGTAGTTTTCTTGTTATTCGTGGTGAAGAAATAAGCTCTGTTGGGTCAGATATGATGATTTTTTCTATAAACAAATACTCAAAAAAAGCTTTTATGCCGCTCAGAATTCTGGCTTGACTGGTAGCTGAAAGTCCCAAGTCATTTAAAAAAACCAAGAAATTGTGAATGTCTTCGTCTTTTAAAAAAGCAATTTTTTTTTCCTCTCCACAAAACTGAAAGAGTTTTTCAGCATCTCTGACATAAGATTCTACAGAATTACCCGACAATCCTCTTTCAAGTTTCAGGTAATTCTTGAAGTTTCTGATATGGTCGAGCCATGTCATGCTCAATTCAGCCAATTGAAAATCATTTCTTGCTCAATATCAGGATGTAAGCTCAGCGAAACAGGGCAAGTATGTGCCACTCTTTCATATCTTTTCTTTTCACTATCCGATAGCGGAGGCTCACAAGTAAAGTCAAACTCAGCAATAATTTTGGCTATTTTTCTCGGAGCTTCAGAAGTCATTATTTTGGTAATTTGTACTTCAGAATTTTTAAACTCATGTCCTGCATTTTGGGCAGCAATTCCGATTACGGTAATTGCACAGGCTCCCAAGGAAGTGGCCGCCAAGTCGGTAGGAGAGAAGGCTTCGCCCTTACCGTTGTTGTCGGTAGGAGCATCAGTTACCACAGTTTTTCCTGATTTCAGGTGCGTCATTTCGGTGTTCAAGCCACCATTGTAAGTGATTTTTGAGGTTTTCATATTTTTTATGGTTTACAGCTAAGACGCAAGGTTGCCAAGAAATATAAGTTCTAAGTTTGCGTCTTAAGCCTTGATTTATTTCATTAAATTTTCTATTTCTACAATTTCCAAAGGAATGTCTTTCATTAGGTCTTCATTTCCATTTTTGGTAATTAAAATGTCATTTTCGAGCCTTATTCCAAGATTTTCCTCTTCAATATATATTCCTGGTTCCAAAGTTAATAACATTCCTTCTTCTAATGGTCTTTTTCTGTCGCCAACATCATGCACATCTAAGCCCAAGTGATGCGAAACGCCATGCGGAAAGTATGTAAGGATAGTTTTTGGTTCGTTTTTTAGGTCAAAAGCAGAGCAGAGACCAAGTTTTATAAGTTCTTTTCCAATTAAGTTTTGGGTTTCTTTTTTTAAATCGGCGATGGTGTTTCCCACTACCATTTGTTTTTTTATGGTATGCATCACATCCAAAACAGATTGGTAAACCTCCGCTTGCCTTTCTGTAAACTTACCGTTTACTGGCAAAACTCTGGTCATGTCGGCTTTATAGTTTCCATATTCGGCTCCGAAATCCATCAAAATTGTGTCACCACTTTTGCAAACTTCGTTGTTGCTAATGTAATGTAAAACACAAGCGTTTTTGCCGGCTGCCATTATGGGCTGAAAAGCGTGATTTCTGGATCTTCGTTTATAAAATTCGTAACTTATTTCTGCTTCAAGTTCAAATTCATAAATTCCAGCTTTCATAAATTTGGCCGCTCTTTCGAAGCCAAGTTTTGTAATTTCTACGGCTTTTTTTATCTGAATAATTTCTAAAGAATGCTTTGTAATTCTCAGATTGTCAATTATATCTGATGCGTTGATGAAATTTTTATTCTGGAATTTTCGCTTTAAAAGTGTAGTTAAATATTTCTCCCTCGACTTGAATGCAGTGTCTTTTCCTTGGCTTAAATCTATGTGTGTATAAATACTTAGGCAACTATTTAAATAATTTCCTATTGTCTTCCAGAAAATCGCACTCCATTCCACATTTTCTACTCCTGAAATCTCTCTCGCTTGCTCTTTAGAAAGCATTTCGCCTTCCCAAACTCGTATTTTTTCGTTCGTTTCTCTTACAAAAAGTATTTCTTGGTGAGGTATTTTCCTTTTGTCGATAATCAAATAGCCATCTTCTTGGTCGATGCCAGTCAAATAAAAAAAAGTACTGTTTTGAATAAATCCAAAAGTCCCGTCAGCATTGGTCGGGAGTGGGTCGTTGGTAGAAAATATGGCTACAGAATTAGGTAACATTTTCTTTGCAAAACTCTTTCTGTTTTCTATGTAAAAGCTATTTGTAATTTTTTCATACCTCATCAATTTCAGATTATATTTGCAATAATATAAAAAATAGGCTCAATTGAATAGTTTGAAGGGTAGAATTTTGTTTTTTTTAATTTTCTCATTTTTTATTTCACAAGGCCAAGATAAGTA
>CAMCYZ010000195.1 GCA_945885545.1 Spirosoma fluviale | reverse complement strand
GCCTGAATCTATGTATAGGTTTGAATCTAAGACACAGCATAGGTTCTCCTTACTTCCCACTTAGGAAAAATTACCGTCGTAAATTTAACCCAATTACTCATTTTTCTTTATCAGCTTTTTTTATGCAAATCTAAAGGAAACATAGAGATTCTCTATGCAATTATTATTTCTATGTACCTATGTTGTATTTCCTAATGTGCACTATGTGGTTAAAAAACGCAACGAATGCCCTAACTTGTTTTTATGATGAGAACAAACTTTGCCTTAGTGGTTCCGAAATCTTTTGACCAAACTATATTATCAAAAAAAACCACGAATTCACAAAAAAATCGTGCATTCGTGGTAAATATTTGTTCGCAAATAACAAATCTGACTATCGCCTGACAGCTTATTCTATCTTTTGATCGCCTTATGACCAATTTTTTATTTCTTCACTCCAAACTTATAAATAGTCGTCGTTTTATATGTTTCGCCTGGTTTCAATACTGTCGTTGGAAAAGCCGATTGATTTGGTGAATCAGGGAAATGCTGCGTTTCAAGGCAAAATCCATATCTACGCTCATATTTTACGCCCGATTTTCCAGTTGCTGAGCCATTCAAGAAATTTCCAGTATAAAACTGCACCGCAGGCTCTGTTGTCAAAACCTCCATAGTACGACCCGAAACTGGCTCCGTGACCATTGCCACCGACTTAAGTTTATTGCTTTGGTCTGTAAATACCCAGCAGTGGTCATAACCTCCGCCTAGTTTGATATCAATATCTGTGGTATCATTGATTCTTTCACCAATCAAATGTGCCGTTGTAAAATCAAATGGCGTTCCAGCGACAGGTTTCAACTCTCCCGTAGGAATCAAACCTGCATCTGTTGGCAAATACTTATCTGCATTAAGTACAATTTCATGGTCTAAAATATCTCCTTTGCCTTCTCCTTTTAAATTAAAATACGCATGATTAGTCAAATTGACCACTGTGTTTTTATCGGTGGTGGCAGTGTAGTCTATCGTGAGTGAATTGTCGGCTTTTAAAGTATAAACTACCTCCACTGTCAAATTGCCAGGATAACCTTCCTCTCCATCTTTCGACAAATAGGTCAGTTTTAAACCCGGCTCTGCACCTTCAATCGGAATAGCCTTCCAAATAACGGCATTAAAACCTTTCAAGCCTCCGTGCAAAGCATTTGGGCCATTGTTTACGGGCAATGTATATTCATTGCCATCCAAAGAAAATTTCCCTTTGGCTATTCTATTCCCAAATCTACCAATCAAAGCACCTAAATATTTTGTGGTAGTCAAATAATCCTGAGGTGTATTTGAACCCAAAGTAATATCGGCAAACTTACCATCTTTATCTGGAGCTGTCCATTTGGTAATAGTACCACCCAAATCCATAATACTTACTTCCATGCCAGCGGCATTTTTCAAAGTATAAACTTTGACACTATCTCCCGATGCCAAGACACCGGCATTTTCTACTTTAATACTCATTGCTTCTTCTTTTTTTGTTTCGTTGCAAGACCATGCCGAAATGGCCAAAGCTAAAATTAACATCTTTTTCATTTTAAAAATTTATAGGTTGAATAATATTTTACCAAAATATATAATAAATCACACAGAAAATAGTAACGACTGCAATAGTTCCGTATCTAAACTCAGGCGTAACTTTAAACCATTCTTTGTTAACTTCAAAAGCATTCTTACTTTCTTTGCCTTTAGACTCCACCAAACTAATGGCTACCATCACCACGGCACAAATCCAGAAAACCACGCCCATACGGTTCATAAACGGAAACTCAGGCAAAACATAAGCTATCAGACTACTCAAGGCAATACTCAATATGGCGGATACAAGGGCTGAATTTGCTGTAGTTTTTTTCCAGAAGAAACCTAGCAAGAAAATCGATAAAATACCTGGAGAAATATACCCGGTGTAGACTTGTATGTACTCAAAGGCCTGACCAAAATTGGCCAAAAGCGGGCTGATCAATAATGCCAAAGCAAAGGAAACCAAAATCGCAATTCTCCCTGTTCTTACGGTTTGTTTTTCAGTCATGTTTTTATTGAAAAACTTCTGGTGAATGTCAAGGACATAAATGGTAGAGATACTATTTGCTTTACCCGCCAAACTTGCCACGATGGCGGCCGTTAAGGCTGCAAAAGCGAGGCCTTTTAGACCAGTTGGCAAAATATTTAATAAAACAGGGTAAGCATTATCAGGTTTTACTATTCCATTTTGAGTAATTCCATTCACGATGGCGGGGTCGGCATTTTCTTGAAACAACACATAAGCTGCAAGGCCGGGAAGTACAACAATAAATGGCATAAGCATTTTTAAACCCGAAGCAAAAAGGAGTCCATTTCTAGCTGTTTTTAAATCTGCACCCAAGGCCCTCTGTGTAATATATTGATTACAACCAAAATAGTTTAAATTATTGACCCACTGCCCACCAATTACAAACATCATGATACCAGGCAGTTGTTGGTAAGCATCTATAAAACCACCTTTTCCGTCATGCACCGAATATTGTCCGGGACTAAACATCATGTGCAGATGACTATCGGCTTTTTCCTTTATCAAACTCAAACCTTCCAATACTCCTGAGCCCGACCCCACTCTATTCGACAATAAATCAAGAGCCAAATATGTGGTGGCCAAACCACCAATAACCAAACAAACTACTTGAATCACGTCTGTGTAGCCAATAACTTTCATCCCACCCAAAGTAATGATAATGGCAAAAACCGTAAGAAAAAACGCACAGGGCATAAAACCAAAACCAGTCATTTTTTCAAGACTCAAGGCACCCAAATAGATAATAGAAGTGAGATTAACAGTGATGTATAAAAACAGCCAAAATACGGCCATAATCGTGGCTAAACGGGTATCATAACGTTTTGCCAAAAACTGTGGCATCGTAAAAATCTTGTTGTTGAGATACATCGGCAAAAAATACACCGCTACGATAATCAACGAAACACCACCCAAAAGCTCATAAACCGAAATGGCCAAACCTAACTGAAAAGCTTGCCCCGACATACCAATGAACTGCTCGGCAGAGATATTGGAAGCA
This sequence comes from Spirosoma fluviale, assembly GCA_945885545.1. GTDB lineage: Bacteria > Bacteroidota > Bacteroidia > Cytophagales > Spirosomataceae > Leadbetterella > Leadbetterella lacustris. Next base: position 3,962 of record CAMCYZ010000195.1, on the reverse strand, counting down.
ATCAGAGATGCCCCAATGGCCCACCAAGTGAGCGAACCTTCAGCCAAAAAGAAGTCTTTTGAGTCGGCAGTTTGTTTGCCTTTGTTTTTATAGACCCAATAGCCATAAGTGGCAACTATAACAAAGTATACCAGAAAAATTAAATAATCGAGCGTCTCCAATCCGAGTTTCATATCTTTTTTTATTTAGGGTTGTTTTTAAGTTCTGAGTTGTGAGTGTTCAGTTGTGAGTTTTCAGTTGTAAGTTTTCAGTTGTGAGTTTTCAGTTGCGAGTCGTGAGTTCTCAGTTGCGAGTTGTAAGTTTTCAGTTGTGAGTTTTGGGTTGTGAGTTTTGAGATCTAATTACTGAGCAAAAAGTTTATTCGTTTAATTTTCATTTACTTCAAACCATAGCTGCTTTGATATTTTAAATCAGAACACAAGGGTATATATACTCAAAAAACGTTACCCAAGAATTACTCAAAACTCAATCCTCGGTACTCACAACTCAACACTAAAATATATGTCCTAAAAAATATTACCAAAGACTTACTCAATCCTCGTCACTCGCAACTCAACTCTAAGACATATTTCCTAAAAAATATTACCCAAGAATTACTCAAAACTCAATCCTCGGCACTCACAACTCAACACTAAGATATATGTCCTAAAAAATATTACCAAAGACTTACTCAATCCTCGTCACTCGCAACTCAACTCTAAGACATATTTCCAGAAAAATGTTACCAAAGCCTTACTCAAAACTCAATCCTCGGCACTCGCAACTCAAATCTAAGATATATGTCCTAAAAAATATTACCCAAGACTTACTCAAAACTCAATCCTCGGCACTTGCAACTCAACACCCTTGTCCATAATAAGCGTCTTTGCCATGCTTACGCTCATAATGTTTTATCCTTAATGAATCCTTTAGCCTTGGCGTATCTGGATTGATTTGAAGAGTCAACATGGCCATTTTGGCCACCTCTTCCAACACAGCCGCATTATAAACCGACTTTGCAGCATCTTTTCCCCAAGTAAACGGCCCGTGGTTTTGCAAAAGTACCATTTCCAGTTCTTTGTGGCTCAAGCCTTTTTGCTCAAATATACCAAAAATTTGGTTAGCAGTTTCATGTTCGTAGTCACCTTTAATCATTTCGTCTGACAATGCCGGTGCACATGGAATATCCTGATGAGTGTGGTCGGCGTGTGTGGTTCCAAAAATCGGAATGTCCATGCCCGCTTGTGCCCAAGCCACTGCGTGTGTGCTGTGTGTGTGCGTAATGCCACCTATATCGGCCCATGTTTTATAAAGCAAAGCATGGGTTTTGGTGTCTGAAGAAGGTCTCATTTTTCCATCCACCACCTTGGCATCATAATCCATGATTACGATATCTTCCCACTTGAGCTCCTCATAAGGCACACCCGAAGGTTTAATAGCAAAAAACCCACTCGCTCTATCTACGGCACTTACATTGCCAAAAGTAAACAACACAAGTCCCAATTTGGGCAATTGCATGTTTGCATCGAAGCATTCTTTTCTAAGTTCTTTATACATATATTTAGTTGGTAAGGTGGTAAGTTAGAAAGGTGGTAAGTAATTAGCTTTTGGCTTTTATTTTACTTGCTAACGAATTTGTCATCTTTTCTAACTCTACACAGCTTTCCATAAGGTTATTATAATTTTCAATATTTAGATATTCCAAGTTAAAAGAAATTTCAATTTGAGTCTGTAATTCGTAAGTTGAACCTAAAGCAATATTCAAAAATCTTTTAAAGTCGCCTTGAGAATTCCTGCCAAAACCCTCAGCTATATTAGAAGGAATAGAAATGGCACATCTTCTCATTTGCGAAGTTAGACCGAATAGTTCTTCTTTTGGAAAACTCCTTGTCAGTTTATAAACATTAGTAACAAGTTGAATTGACTTTTGCCAAATAATAAGTTCTCGGTAGGATTTAATTTTAGAAGTCTCCATAATTTTATATGTTTTAAGTTTTGAAAAAATTTAAAACCCAAATTCCCAAAAAATAAGCACAACTGCAAACTTACCAACTTACTAACTTACCAACTTACTAACTTACCACCTTACCAACTTCCCAACTTACCAACTTACCACCTTCCCAACTTTCCACCTTCCCAACTTTCCAACTTACCAACTTCCCAACTTACCAACTTAAAACCTCAACTGCCTCTTCAAATCCCTAATCCTAGTATCAGCATCAATAACAACCAAATCCAAATCAAACATTTCTGCAAAATCTTCCAGATATTCAGTTGTTAAGTTTTGGCTGAAAACCGTGTGGTGTGCTCCGCCTGCCATGAGCCATGCTTGCAAGCCAATTTCCATATTTGGAAGTGGTTTCCAGAGAGCACGAGCAGTGGGCAATTTTGGAAATTTCTCTGTAACTTCTACCGCATCCACTTCATTTACCAACAACCTAAATTTACTGCCCAAATCTATCAAACTTACATTGATTGACGGCCCGGCACAGGCATTAAACACCAACCTAACTGGGTCCTCTTTGCCGCCAATTCCTAATGGATGCACTTCGCAGTTTACTGTTCCATCGGCAATGCTTGGACAAATCTCCAACATGTGTGAGCCCAAAACCATAGGATTGGCTGGGTCAAAATGATAGGTATAATCTTCCATAAACGAAGTGCCGCCCTTTAATCCTGTTGCCATTACTTTCATTACACGCAGCATGGCGGAGGTTTTCCAGTCGCCTTCGCCGCCATAACCATAGCCTGCGGCCATCATACGCTGCGAGCCTATGCCTGGCAACTGACGCATACCGTGCAAGTCTTCAAAAGTATTGGTGTAGGCTCCAAATCCGCCATCTTCCAAAAATGCTTTGATACCTAACTCAATTCTTGCAGCTTCTGTCAACGAAGAACGCATCGCTCCATCTGATTTCAAAGAAGTCATCATTTGATAGGTTGCCTCATATTCCTTTATCAAATTCTGTATTTCAGCATCCGAAATCTGATTAATTACTTGTACCAAATCTCCAACCGCAAAAGTATTCACTGCCATACCGAATTTCTCTTCAGCCGATACTTTGTTGCCATCGGTTACCGCAACTTGACGCATGTTATCCCCAAAACGAGCAACTTTCAGGTTTTTCATTTCGTTTCTTCCCAAACAAACTCTTGTCCAAACGCCAATTTTAGCTTTTATACTTGCCGAATCCCAATGACCCACCACTGTTTTGCGGTTGATTTTCATTTTTGTCAAAATAAACCCATGTTCTCTATCGCCATGAGCCGACTGATTGAGATTCATGAAATCCATGTCAATCTCGGCATAAGGAATATCACGGTTAAACTGGGTATGCAAGTGCAGCAATGGTTTTTGCAGAACAGTCAAGCCTTTTATCCACATTTTTGAGGGAGAAAAAGTGTGCATCCAAGTAATAATACCGATGCAGTTTTTGGCATAGTTTGCCTCATTGCAAATCGTCAAAATCTCTTCTGGGGTTTTCACAACTGGCTTAAATACCACTTTTACGGGTATCTCTACCGAGGCATTTAATGCCTCCGAAATAACCTTTGAATGCTCATCAACCTGACGAAGTGTCTCTTCTCCGTAAAGATGTTGACTACCCGTCACAAACCATACTTCGTAATGTTTTATATCTATCATATTATTTTTTTTTTCGAAATTGGAAAACGGATTTGACACTGATGATTACAAATAAAAAATCCATGTCTGATCCGTCTAATCAGTATTCCATTTTTTAATTATGATTTGTTTTCAATAAATTTCCCAAACTCAAGATACTTTTCATAGAGCTTCTTATAAACTTCCACTTTATCTTTCTCAGGAAAATAGGTCGCATCAAAGCCTGAACCCATGGCTTTTTGGGCTTCGTTGATGTTAGCAAAAACTCCTGCTGCTGTGGCGGCATTCATGGCGGCACCTAAGGCACAGGCTTGGTCAGAACTTGCCACTTTTATGGGCATATTCAGTACATTAGCCA
>CAMCYZ010000194.1 GCA_945885545.1 Spirosoma fluviale | reverse complement strand
TACAGCATTTACCTCCACGACACACCCTCCCAAGAGCTCTTTGGAGAAACTAACCGAGCATTTAGTCATGGATGCATAAGAGTTCAAAATCCAAAAAAACTGGCTGAGTATATTCTACGAAATGACCTAAAATGGACCATAAAAGATATTGAAAACGTACTAAAAACCGATATCGAGAAAAAAATAAGTATCAAACCGGTTGTGCCCGTTTATTTGCTATATTTGACTGCTTGGGTGGATAATTCCGGCCAATTGAATTTCAGAAAAGACATCTATGGTTTGGACAAAAAGCTGGCCGTAGAGATTTTTGCAAATACAAATTAACCTCAACCATGAAACTGGATTTACCGATAGCTACCCACCAAATCAAAGGCCTTACTGATCAGGAGGTGCTCACCTCGCGAGCCAAAAACGGAACAAATCAATTGATTTTTAAGAAAGAAAATGGTTTATGGAATGTTATGAAACGCCTTGCCAAAGACCCCATGGTTTTGATGTTGTTGGTGGCGTCAATTATCTATTTTATTAGCGGAAAAACTGCCGATGGCATTTTTTTGGTTTCTGCCATTCTCTTTCAATCTGGCATTTCATTTTTTCAAGATGCACGAAGCACCAACGCCCTCGAAAAACTAAAAGATTTTATAATAGCCAAAACCAAGGTTATCAGAAACGGCAAAACCACAGAAATAAAAAGTGAAGAATTGGTGGTTGGCGACGCCATCATAGTGGAAGAAGGAACGGCCATTCCCGCCGACGCCATCATTGTGCAATCCAATGATTTTTCGGTAAACGAATCGATTCTTACTGGAGAGTCGCTAGCAATAGAAAAAAATACAGATAACAATCAAATTTTTAAGGGAACACACGTGGTTGGCGGATTGGCAATAGCCGAAATTACGGCTATCGGCAACAATACCTCCTTGGGAAAAATTGGTAAAAGCCTAGAAAGTATTGAAGAAGAAAAAACACCTTTAGAGAAACAGATTGCCAATTTTGTAAAAAAAATGGTTCTAACAGGAGGCGTAGTTTTTCTGATAGTCTGGGGAATAAACTATTACAACACCCGAGAAATATTGAACAGTTTGCTGCAGTCTTTGACCTTGGCTATGAGTATTTTGCCCGAAGAAATCCCTGTGGCATTTACTACTTTTATGGCACTGGGTGCTTGGCGATTGATGAAAAGCGGCATAGTGGTGAAACAGATGAAAACCGTAGAAACCTTGGGTAGTGCGACTGTAATTTGTACGGACAAAACAGGCACTTTAACCGAAAATGTGATGGATTTGGCCAAAATCTATGACTTCGAAGCTGACTCGGTTTTTGAAACAAACCAAACACTTACTGAAACCAACAAAATTCTACTTAGAACTGCCATGTTTGCCTCAGAGCCCATTCCGTTTGACCCCATGGAGGTGGCCTTGCACAATGCCTACACAAGCACAACTAAATCAGACGAACGTCCTCATTTTAAAATTATTAAAGAATATCCATTGGGTGGTACTCCACCTATGATGACCCATGTTTTTGAGAATAAAGTGGGTGACATAATAATAGCCGCCAAAGGTGCTCCCGAGGCTATCATGCAAGTTTCTGGCATAACCGATGAACAAAAAACAAAGATAGAAAACGCCATAAATTCCTTTTCAGCAGAAGGTTACAGAGTATTAGGAGTAGCAGAGGCCATATCAAAATGTAAGGATTTTCCTCAAAAACAGCAAGAATTCAAGTTTAAATTCAAAGGGATTTTGGCATTTTATGATCCACCAAAAAAGAATATTGCGAAGGTATTGAGCAATTTTTATGATGCTGGTATAAATGTAAAAATCATAACGGGGGACAACGAGGCCACTACCGTATCTATTGCCAAACAAATAGGCTTTGAAGGATACGAAAAACACATTTCGGGAAAAGACCTAATGCTTCTTTCTGAAAAAGACCTTGCCAAAAAAGTAATGGAAACGCAGATATTTACGAGGATGTTTCCGGAGGCTAAACTGAGAATCATAAATGCACTGAAAAACCAAAACGAAATAGTGGCGATGACAGGCGATGGCGTAAACGATGGCCCAGCTCTAAAGGCCGCTCATATAGGCATAGCCATGGGCAAAAAAGGCTCTGAAATAGCAAAAGACGCTGCTTCCTTGATTTTGATGAACGACGATTTATCCAAAATGGTAAAGGCCGTGGCGATGGGTAGAAAAATATACACCAATCTCAAAAAGGCCATTCAGTATATCATTTCTATACATATTCCCATTATTCTTACGGTGTTCATACCATTGGCTTTGGGCTGGATTTACCCCAACATTTTTTCGCCTATTCATATTATTTTCTTGGAATTGATTATGGGGCCCACCTGCTCCATTATTTATGAAAACGAGCCTATAGAAAAAAACACCATGAAACTCAAACCTAGGCCACTGAGTGACACCTTCTTTAGCTGGAAAGAACTCACTACCAGTATCATACAAGGTCTTTTTATAACAGCCGGCACACTGGGCACCTATCAGTTTGCCCTGAGTCAAAATCTTGGAGAAAATATCACCCGAACCATGATTTTCACGACCTTGGTTATTGCCAACGTGGTTCTGACGCTTGTAAATCGCTCTTTCTTTTTCTCTATTTTCACAACGCTGAAATACAAAAACAACTTGGTTTTACTCATCATAGGCATTACCATAAGCCTAACGGGCACTATATTATTTGTTCCGGACATTTCTGCATTTTTCCAATTCCAAAAACTAAGCCTAACGCAGCTCGGTTTCTCTATTTTAATAGGCTCGGTGAGTGTGCTTTGGTTTGAATTAGTAAAACTTTGGAAACGTAACACCTCTAAATTTCCTTCAAAATGAGCATCAATCTAAATTCGATTATAAAGAAATTGCTGGCCATAATTCTTTTGGTTATTATTCTGATTTATGCCAAAAGTTTTCTAATGCCATTGGTTATAGGAGGTATTCTAGCCACACTATTCATGCCGCTGTGTAATAAACTCGAAAGTCTTGGCGTTTGGCGTATTCTGGCCGTTTTCATCAGCCTTTTGACTCTTTTGGCGGTTTTTGGAGCCATAATAGCCATGCTTTCTTGGAAAGTATCCGAGCTTTACAATGAATTTGACTTGCTCAAAATCCAAGCCCTAAAAACCTTTAGCCAAACACAAACTTACTTATTTGAAAACTTCGGAATAAGCCTTGAGAAACAGTCTGAAATATTTAACAATGAGAAACCATCGCTGGCTGGACTTATGCAACTGACGGCAGAATCTTTGAAAAACCTAATTACGAACCTTATCCTCATTTTGGCCTATTTTTTCTTTTTGCTGTATTCTAGGCAACACATCAAGCAGTTTTTTATGAAATTGGCCAAAGACAATCAACGCTCAGAAATGGAAAAAATACTAAAGGGAACCACCCAAGTATCACAACAATACCTTTTCGGATTGGCCAAAATGATTGTTTGCCTTTGGATACTCTATGGTATTGGATTCAGCATAATAGGCGTTAAAAACGCTTTTTTCTTTGCTATTTTATGTGGTTTATTAGAGATAATCCCATTTATTGGCAACATAACTGGCACCATCATCACGGTGCTGATAGCGGCACTTCATGGTGGTAATCTCACGCTGATGTTCGGAATTGTTATCACTTATAGCATAGTTCAGTTTATACAAGGTTGGGTATTAGAACCACTCATTTTGGGGCCGCAGGTAAAGATAAATCCACTTTTCACCATTATTGCATTGGTCATTGGAGATTGGATATGGGGAATCCCGGGAATCTTACTTGCTATACCGATAGCAGCAATGATAAAAATCATTTGTGATCACATAGAACCCTTGAAACCTTACGGATTTCTGATTGGCGATATGAATTCAGCCAAGAAAAGCGAAAATAAAATACAGGGAATTTTGAAAAAAATCATGCAGACTACAAAATAAAAAGGACTTTATTTTGCGAATACAAAACTCCCATTTTATGTTACTATTTGAGCAACTTTAATCCAAATCTGTCTGAAATCCGTCAAATATTTCGTAAATTACATGAAATAATAAATATGTCAGACTACAGCGATTTAAAAGGGAACTGGGAAGAAACAAGAACAAAATTGGTAAAGTTATTCGTCAGTTTGGCCGAAGAAGACCTTACATACACCGATGGCAATCAGGAAGAACTTTGGGCTAAAATTCAGTTTAAAGTAGGCAAAACGAAATCCGAAATTCAATATATACTTTCTGGTTTATAATGCTTTATCAACAATTACCATAAACCACCAAAAGTGCACACCAAATAAAGTTTCGAAAATTGGCTTTCAAACCATCGTACCATTCATTTTTTGTGACTTTTTACAGATAAAAACCTATAAAATGGAGATTTAGCATAGGATATTAATGTTTGATAAAGCGTACCTTTGTCTTTCAATAATCAACCATTTCAAGATGCAGCAGCTCAGATTATCTTTTGGGACACTTTTAGTTATACTTATTACCTTTCAAATCTCTCAAGCCCAAATCAGCAGCACTCTCAAAGGGATAATTATCGACGCCAAAAGCAAAGCCCCTTTAGGCTTTGCAAGTGTAAAAGTTTTTCAAAATCAAAAAATGATAACGGGAAATGTGACCAATGAAAACGGAGCATTCGAATTCAAAATTCCCACTGGAAAATACGCTTTAGAAACAGAATTTATAGGATTTAAAAAATATATCTCTTCAGAAATAAACCTTACTGAAAACATTCTTGATTTAGGGCAAATATCGCTGAGTGAGTCTGATAATTCACTTGACGAACTCGTGGTGCAGGGCGAAAAAAGCTCCATGGAACTGGCCCTTGACAAAAGAGTTTTTAATGTGGGCAAAGACCTGGCCAATGCTGGCGGATCGGCTCAAGACATTTTGATGAATATCCCTTCGGTTACGGTTGACCCCGATGGAGCAATAAAATTGAGAGGAAGCAATAATGTAAGGATTTTGATAGACGGAAAACCATCGGGTATGGTTTCTTTTAAAGGTGGAGCAGGGCTGAGGCAGCTACAAGCCAGCATGATAGACCGAGTAGAGGTAATCACCAATCCGTCAGCCAGATACGAAGCCGAAGGACAATCCGGAATCATAAATATTATACTTAAAAAAGATTCAAGACAAGGTTTTAATGGCTCGTTTGAACTCATCGGAGGTGTTCCTGACAACTATGGATTTGCGGCAAATGTCAATTATCGACACAGAAAAGTAAACTTTTTTGTAAACTACGGCTTGGCTTACAGATGGAATCCCTACCGAGGTGATATGTACCAAGAGGTAACTGCTGGCGATACACTCAAAATACTTCAACAGGACAATAACGGCGATGTTTCGGGTTTAGACAACAACATCCGAGCGGGTATCGATTATTATTTTTCGGAGAAAAGTATCCTTACGGGTTCCTATATGTACAGCAGAGCAGGCGGAATAAGATATACCAAAAACATTTATAATGACTTTTTAAATACACAAAACAATCCACTTGGCTCTATTACCAGAATTCAAGATGAGGTTGAAAGAGAGCCACTTTCGGAGTATGTGTTGAATTACAAGAGGACTTTCAGCAGAAAAGGCCAAGAGCTTGTTGGTCAGTTTAGGTTTCTGGACCATTTCGAAAACTCCGACCAAACGTTTAGCCAAACTGCTGTTTTACCAAACGGCGGAGTGGACCTAAAAAATACGCTTTTGCAAACCTCAATAAATGATGAATTTGAGAAGCAATATCTTTTTCAGTTGGATTATGTTCAGCCATTTTCTAAAGAAGGCAAAATGGAATTTGGGGCAAGGACATCGCTCAGAAACATGGTGAATGATTTTGTGGTGAATGACGTTATCGACGGGAAAAATGTACCCATCGACTGGCTAGACAACTATTTCATTTACGATGAAGACATTTCGGCGGCCTACGGCATTGTGTCAAACAAATCAAAAAAAATTAGTTACCAACTTGGCCTCAGGTCTGAATGGACAAGTGTGACCACTACCTTACAAAAAACCAATGAGGTAAATCCAAGAAAATACTTCAATCTTTTCCCAAGTGCCCATTTTACTTATGCACTTGACGGCGACAATTCGCTGCAGTTGAGTTACAGCAGAAGAATTAGAAGACCCGTTTACAACGACCTAAGCCCATTCATGACCTTGTCTGATAGTAGAAACTTCTCTAGCGGAAATCCAAACCTCAATCCTGAATTTAGTGATGTGCTAGAAATTGGGCATCTTAAAAACTTCGAAAAAGGAGCCATCACTACCTCTGTTTTTTATAGAAACTCCTTAGATTTTATTTCAAACATAAGGAGTGTGGATAGCCAAGGATTTTCAACTTCGTTGCCAGAAAACCTCAATTCAGAAAAATCTTATGGAATAGATTTTACGAGTAACTACAAACTCACAAAATGGTGGAAAATGGACCTGAACTTCAATCTTTTCCATGCAAACATCGACGGTTCTAACATCAATGAACAATATGTGGCAGAAACTAACTCGTGGTTTGCGAGACAAACCTCAAGATTTACGCTTAAAAATGGCTTTGACATGCAGTTGAGATTCAATTATGAAGCGGCACAAAAAACTGCCCAAGGGAGCAGAAAAGCAATATACTTCTTCGACTACTCACTCAAAAAAGATATCCTGAAGAAAAAAGGATCGGTAAACTTTACGGTCCTCGATATTTTCAACACTCGTTGGATGCGTACGATCAACCAAGGCCCAGGATTTTACACAGTTAGTAACCGTCAGTTTAGACCAAGACAAATAAATCTAACATTCAGTTATCGATTAAAACAGTAATTTTTACACGTATCTGTTTTTGTTTTTTAATACGTATTCTATATTTGCACCAAACTTAATAGAAATGAGTACCAAATTAACGCTTACTATTGATGCGTCTGTCATTGAAAAAGCAAAAATTTATACACAAAAAAAAGGCTCAAGTATTTCGAAATTGGTAGAAAACTATCTTCGAATTATTACCGATGATATACCGCCAAAAGCACAAACTATTTCGCCATTTGTAAAATCT
>CAMCYZ010000193.1 GCA_945885545.1 Spirosoma fluviale | reverse complement strand
TGCTTTTGATGTAATTCAACTGAATGAAAAATTATTGTTGATGATTGGTGAAGATGGTCTTTATCAATACGACAACAGCGATGCCAAAAACCTGAAATTACTGAGTAAAATAGAAGTAAAGAAATGAAAAGTCTATGGCTTAGTCTTTAGACACACAAAGAAATGATTATTTCATTGCGTCTTTTACTTTGCGGTTAAAAATAAACACATGAAAAAGATATTTATCCTCGCCATCATCGGCATTTTGGTTCTGAATAGTTCTTTTGCACAGAAAGAAAAATTATTCAAATATCCGTTTGTTAATCAAACTGAGTTTGGCGTTTTGTTTGGAAGAGTCAAAAACCCAAATTATTCCTATTATTACCCAAGCTTCTCCAGTTATTGGCCGGCCCCAACACCAAACGGTTACAGCCTTCAAAACGTGGCTAATCTGAGCGTACAAACATTTAATGGTTATCAGGTAAGAAAAAAAACCACAATTGGCCTCACTACGGGTTTTGATATGTATAGGTCAGCGGTTTTGGTTCCGGTAGCACTTGGATTGAGGCATGTTATTTACGAGAAAAGCGAAGAAGGGGCAAAACTTCAAGCCGGAATAGACGCAGGTTATGGAGCGACTTTTGGAGCTAGTAAAAACAGCTTTGAGGATGTTTCAGGAGGTATGCTCATTAACCCTACTATTGGCTTTAAATTTCCAGCTCGTAATGGATCTGCTTACCTCGTAAACTTTGGTTACAAATACCAATACATGAAAGTAAGCCAAAATTTCGACGAATCAGATTTGTACAATATCGCAAGCGTTGAAACCAAAAACTTAAATCGTTTTCAAATAAGGTTAGGTTTTCAGTTTTAAAAAACTCAATATCCCGAAACATCAGGTTTTACTGCAACTGCATTTGTTGCTAACCCAAGTCTTTGTTTAGTATCTTCAATGATGCTGATGGTGGCTGTAGCTCCAAGTCTAGTACAACCCAACTCCCTTACTTTGAGCAGGCCATCCAGCGTTCTGACCCCACCTGCTGCTTTTATCTGAACCTCGGGTGAGGCATGCTTACGCATCAAAATAAGGTCATCATCAGTGGCACCTTTGTAGTTATAATCGCCATTGGCTTTCTTTACGTAGCCGTAGCCAGTTGATGTTTTTATAAAAGCCACACCCACAGTGGAGCATATCTTACAAAGTTTGATTTTGTACTTGTCTTTTGTAATGAAATCGTTCTCGAAAATGACCTTCAAAATGGCTCCATGCTTCAGACATTCTTTGTTAATGGCATTTATCTCCTTTTTCACATATCGCCAATCTTCTCCCAAGACCTTCCCGGCGTTTACAACCATGTCTATTTCCGTCGCTCCATCTTTACAAGCCAATCTGGTCTCAAAAACCTTTGCTTGAATGGTACCATTTCCATGCGGAAAACCTATCACACTACACACTTTAACATCAGTATCTTTCAAAATTTCAGCCGCTTCTTTAACAAAATAAGGCTTTATACAAACCGCCGCCACGTCATATTGCTTAGCTATCTCACAGCCTTCCACGAGGTCTTTATCCGTCATTGTGGGGTGCAACAACGAATGGTCAATCATTTTGGCGATGTCTTTAATAGTATACATTATCTGTTCTTGGGAATAATTGAATTAAGAAAGTCTAAATTTAGTAAAATTTACTAAAATCGTAGATAAAAATCTATTTTCAATTATCACATCCCTGAATTTTTATTACAAAAACACTTTGAGTAACAGAAAAACCTGGACTTAATATAACAGAATTCCCTGCTCGATACTCCACATTAGACTGATTATTAATAACATTATTAGCCGTAATGTACCCCGAGGCTTTCCTGGCAATAGTTTGGTTAGAGACATTTCCTGTTTGCGAAATATTCAAAGTCGATGGGCAATTATCAATAAAAAAAGCTTTGCTTACCGAGCGATTTCCGCTATCGTCTTTAGCTTGAACAGTAAAGTAGTTTATACCTGATGGAAGGCTATCGGTACTAAAATTTGTTGAGAACGAGTTACCCAAGAACAGCCCATTTAAGAATACTTCATATTCTATCTGTGTGTCAAGATTATCATTTACAGCATTCCATGAGAACAAATATCCCGATGATTGATTACTCACAGAGAGATTTTGGGGTGTACTTGGAGCCAGAATGTCATTGTTGACACAAGCCGCTAAAAACTTGGCATCAGCCCAATTGGCATGGTCGCCACAACTGCCATTCCCAGCGTCTTCTACTACAAGGCGTATGGTACTTTTACCTGCCACACTGATATTGATTGGGAGCGAAGCCGAGGCTGGATTTACAATCGCACTTTGATATGCTAAACTATTGTCAAGGTAAACCTTGAATATCACGGTACCGCAATCATTAGAATTCACTTCATCATCAATCCCTAAAGTGGCAACAAAGCTAGCAAACCCCTGACCATCAATGCTGTATATCAATTCAGAGTAGGCATGTACACCCAGGCCTTTTGCAAAAGTTATTCCGTTTAAAGTTAACGTATTGCCATCATTTGACCCAGAACCTCCATTGCTTTTATCCTTTTCAAACGGCCCATAACCGTTAGTAGCGGAGGATTCTTGAAGGTCAGACAAATACGCAACTGAACCTCCCCCTAAACAGACTTGAAAGGGGGTAAAATCTATAACCGAACTAGAAGTTTTATTTGATGCAAAATCTCTGACAACTAAATATGCCTTAATATTACTCCCTAAAATATTGCTAGTAGACTGATAAACATAACTTGTGGCCAAAGAACTTATGAATCCTTCACTTTTACCATTTATAAACACCTCAATGTTCTTTACCCCGTCATTGTCCAAAATAGGATTCCAAGTGAGTTTAAAACCCGAAGAATTAATATCCTCTACCTTCAAATCCGGGAATGTTGGAGGACTAGTATCTGAAGGGTTACAATTTGGAAATAAATCCTTTTGATAGATGGTTTGAAGTCCATAAGAATCTGTGACTGTTAAAACAAACCTATAGAAGTAAAGAACTTTGTCACAAGGCACCAAACCGAGAAGAAAATTGGTGGAAGCTGATTGAACGTTGAGTTCTTGATGCCGGTGATCGTTATGATACAAAAAAGCCTCCCATTTATAAGTCAAACTTCCACTACTTTGCTCATTATCTACCACTTGGGCATTTAGTAAAACACTTGGTGTTCCAGAGGTTGCAAAAACCTCTAGGCTGTCTAAACTTGTCGAGACAACCGTTGGAGGAGTATTGTTTATAGATATTATCCTTGTGGCCTGTGATGACGCACCCTGATTGTCATAAAGGGTAAGTGTCACTGTAAATGCCTGCTGACTACCACCACTTACCACAAACTGATGCGTCGGAGTAGCTCCGCTGCCCGTGCTACCTTCTCCAAAGTTCCATGAGTAAGTTAATGGTCCGTTTTCTGGGTCTGTAGAGGACGTAGCGTCGAAAGTTACATTTAGAGGACTACTTCCAAATGTAAGGTTATTTGTAAATCTAGCTGTGGGTGCTTGATTTCCAAATGGTGCGTACTTGATTTTTTTTACTACACCGGTAACTGCCGTAAAATAAACACATTCGTCATGTTTGTTGTAAACAAAGCTTATTAAACCCGCAATTTCAGGATGAAAATCAATCTTTGAAGTAGGATTATGAGCGTCATCAAATTGGAAATTCTTAACCCATCTGTTGTTAAATTCTGCAAAAAAATAGCTGCCATGGTATTCCGTTGGATATTCATCACCTTCATAAAACACCCCTCCAATAGCCGCTCCACCCACAAAATTGCTATAAGGAAAAGCTCCCGAACCTACATTCTGAACCACATTATTGATTACCACCCTTGCAGTAGAGCCAGCTCTACCCCACTCAATAGTAGGCTTCTTGGGGTTAGAGGGGTTATAGCTTGGATTATTATCGTATGCATGGTCAATCCCCTCCCACCTAGGCCAACCAAAGTTCTGACCAGCAGCCGAAACTACATTTATTTCCTCCTTGGCTTCCTGTCCTACGTCACCCACATACAGTACCCCGGCATTTCCCTCCTCCAAGCTATGGCTTCCCGTTCCAGGCTTTATGCTAAACCTGAAAGGATTGCGAAATCCGAGAGCATACACACGTGACTGAGGAGATCTAGGCAGAGCAGCAACATAGAAAGGGTTGGAGGAAATACCGTCGCCATTAACCGGGTTTATTCTTACTATTTTACCATTCAAGGAATTCGGAATCTGACATCTCCAAAGTCTTCTTGCATTGTATTCTTCTTGAGAAATTATTCCGTCTGATAAAGCCTGATTTTCATAATCTGCACCGCTAGCACCATCACCACAAGAGACTAGTAATGAACCATCAATCGCAAACTTCAAATCACCTCCTGAGTGATAAATTCCAGTCATCGGGAAACCAGACGACTTAGTTTCACCAATTAAAACCAGCCTAGAGTTGGGCAAAAGTGAATTAAACCCATTAGCTGGATTTAGTGTAAAACGCGTTAAACGACAAATAGTAGCTCCCTGCTCGTCTGCAGAAGAAGAATAGTTGCTGGTCCCAAAATGTAATAAATGGTGACGATCTACCACGTAATAGAGGTACACATAACCATTTTGTTGAAAATTTGGATCCAAAGCGGCACTTAATAATCCAAAATCGCCGTAGGTAGCAACCTCCTCTCTGAGGTCTATGAGTAGTGTTTTCTGATTGTTGTTATACAAATAAAACCTACCATCACGCTCGGTGACATACATTCTATTGGCGTTGTCGAAAGTCACATTCATTGGCAAATTCCAAGAACCGAAACTCTCCTCTTGAAAACCTGAGGGGTACTGCCCAAAAACAAAATGAGCAACAAAAAGCAGTGTAATCGTTATTTTATGCATGATTTATAAGAAAAGAAATGGGTTTTGTCAAAATAATCTATGGAACAAAAAGTGAAAACTAATTTATTAAACGGTAAAAAATTTTCAAAATGAGTCATAATTCAAAAAAACCAATAATGTTTTAGACAAGAAAGCGAAACTTTGGTGACAAAAAAATCCGCTAATCTGCAGCGTTTTTAAAAGGGTTTTTGTTTACTTAATATTGACATTCCCCTTGCCAACAAATACAATTGGGGAATTTCTCTTCAAGAACATCTACTTTCTCATCAAAAATCCCAAAAACTGTGGAACCACTGCCGGTCATTGAGGCGTATATTGCTCCATTTCGATATAAACTATCTTTTATATGGCCTATTTTTGGGTGATTTTCTATAATTTTTGCTTCAAAATCATTCTTCAAAGTGTCTTTCCATACAGAAATTGACCCAGAAACTATATCTTTGATTTTTAACTCTGTTTTAGTTGGTCGAACGCCCGAATAGGCCTCAGCGGTGGAAATATGTATTTGTGGATTTACCAAAACCATGCACTTACCTTTGAGAGAAATATTGATTTCTTCGAATTCATTTCCTTTCCCAAAACAAAACTTAGGCTTATTTTCAATAAAAAAAGGGCAGTCGCTTCCTAACTTTTCTGCCAAAGTTTCTAATTCTTTTATGCCCAAATCAAGCCCAAACAACTCATTAAGCATTTTCAAAGCAAAAGCTCCATCAGCCGATCCGCCGCCTATGCCAGCACCCATAGGCAACAATTTATGCAAATGTATATTCACTGAAAATTCCTTAAAATACCCTTTCCCTTCTAAAATTCGATATGCTCTACAAATCAAATTACCATCCTGATTTCCGGGTATTTCTAAACCCGACGATTGAAAAGAAAAACTGTCGGCCTTCACCATTTCGAGAGCATCACACCAGGCAATAGGGTAAAAAACAGACTCGATGTTGTGGTATCCATCAGTCCGTTTTTCAGTGATATTAAGCCCGAGATTTATTTTTGCGTTTGGAAAAGTGACCATTATCGTATTTTTGGCAAAAATATGAAAAGGGTTTTGCGAATCAAAGAAATGAATTAATTCTAAGGAAAGTTTGTGAGGACATAAACCTGAGCGGTGATGTAAAAACAAATCTTTGGAAAAAAGCCCAAAAATAGGGCTATCAAAAATTGATTTCCCTAAAACTTTTGTGGTTAGAGAATTATCCTTAAATTTGTACAACATTTTTGGCTTGTCGGAGTAAATGGTTCTTTCGTAAGCTTATTTTTCACCAAATAAAACTGAACCAAATGTCACAAAAGATCAGAATCAAATTAAAGTCTTTCGACCACATGTTGGTTGACAACTCATCTGAGAAAATCGTTAAAGCGGTAAAATCTACAGGAGCTACAGTTAGCGGACCAATTCCGTTGCCTACTCGTGTTGAGAAATTCACTGTTTTGCGTTCTCCCCACGTTTCAAAAAAATCAAGAGAGCAATTCCAGCTTTGTACTTACAAGAGATTGATAGATATCTACTCTGCAAGTCCGAAAACTGTAGATGCCCTTATGAAATTGGAACTACCTGCAGGTGTTGATGTTGAAATCAAAGTGTAGTTTTCGTAAGAATCGCCATTTTAAAAAACCTCTTTTTCATTACGAAAAAGAGGTTTTGTTTTTTACAACCCTCAATTTTTCGATTTGTTTCTATGGAAATATAACCAGAATAAAGTATTTTGTTATTTTTGTTGAAACAATAACATTCAAATGTGGGTATTAGCCGAACAAAACTCTATCGCCAATAATTTCCTAAGCGAACTTCGAGACAAAGAAATCCAAAAAGACAGCATGAGATTCAGAAGAAATCTCGAAAGATTGGGTGAAATTTTTGCCTATGAAATATCAAAATCGCTGTCGTTTAGCAACTCCAAAACCGAGACTTCGCTTGGCACAAAAGAATCTTTTACTTTGAGTGAGTACCCAATAATCGTCACAGTCCTGCGTGCCGCCATGCCCTTACACCAAGGTTTGTTAAACTTCTTCGACAAATCCGACAGTGCATTTATAGGAGCATATAGAGGTGTTCATGATTCGAATGAGCATTTCGAAATAGAAATGGATTATATCAGCAGCCCCAGCTTACAAGGCAGAACACTTATCATTTGCGACCCTATGTTGGCCACTGGTAAATCACTAGAAAAGGCTTATCACGCT
>CAMCYZ010000192.1 GCA_945885545.1 Spirosoma fluviale | reverse complement strand
AGTATGCAAGAATCAGAGTGGTTTCTTTCCAACGTTGGCTCAGATTGTGGAATAGCCAACGTAAACATAGGTACTTCAGGAGCTGAAATTGGCGGTGCTTTTGGCGGTGAAAAAGAAACCGGCGGTGGCCGAGAAAGCGGCTCAGATGCTTGGAAAGCCTACATGCGTCGTCAAACCAATACCATCAATTATGGAAAAACTCTGCCGTTGGCTCAAGGGATTAAGTTTGATTTTTGAGGGAAATAGTTTTTTAGGGTACTTTGATGTGAAACTTTTCTTGAATAATTTGACAATATGCTTAGTTCCTTAAAAAATTAAAGTTTAATTCTGGTGGTAAATTCTAATTTAATATCTATAGATTCTGAAATTAGATTCGGAAAGCCTTGCATAAAGGGTACACGTATATGTGTTACCGATATATTGGAATGGCTGGCATCGGGTATGAACAATCAAGAAATATTAAATGACTATCCACTTTTATCGGAAGAGGCAATTTTTGCGGCTTTATCTTTTTCTGCAAACAGAGAGGCTATGATAAAAACAATCATAGTTTGAAATGAAATTACTTTTGGATGCCAACTTGTCTTGGAGACTGGCAAAATCTATAAACAAACTGGGTTAGCCCGAAGTCTTTAATGCTAATTTAGCAAGTAAAACTTGCTTTACACTCCAACGATGGTGGAACCATCGTAGAGCTGGTTATCTAATAACTCATCAAAAGTTTTAGACTTTTTTACAGCTTCTATATTATCGTTTCTTCTTTTTTAAATTAAAATACTCTTCCTTTAGTTTTATTGTAATTTCTCTTTCTTCGGTGTTTTTTGTGTTTTTTTCTGGATTCATTGTATAGTACAATTAATTTACTTTTCAACTTTCCCCATCTCCCAAGCCAATTCCCTAGCCAAATACGGAGCCAAAGCTACACCCATACCATTCATACAAACGCTGGCGGATAGGTTGGGTTGTATGATTTCTGAGAAAGGAGTTTTAGATTCGTTGAAGGCCATTATTCCGCTCCAGATATGGTCTATTTCGTAGTCGGTATTTGGTAAAATGTAATCGCTCAGGTGTTGTTTTAATTTCTTGATTATCATTTCGGTAGTTCCAAACTCTGCCGTGTTTTCGCCTTCGAAATCTAAATTTCTGCCGCCACCAAAAAGTACTCTGTCGCCTACGTTTTTAAAGTAAAAGTAGCCTTTGTCAAAATGAAAAGTTTTGTTGAAAGGCAAGTTTTTTATGGGTTTTGTGATTAATACTTGTCCACGTCCTGGCTTGATATTTTGGGCTGTTAGAAATAGATTAGAAAAAGCATTGGTGCAAATACACACATGCTGGGCTTCAAAATCGCCTAAGTTTTTGGTTTTTATAATGGCCGTTTTGTGGCTCGTATCTATATTTTCCACCTCGGTGCCGAAGAAAAACTTCACGTCTTGGCCCACCAAAGTTTTGTAAAGATTATAAAATAGTTTTCCTGAATGTATAGAGGCCTCGGCTGCATTGCTGATGGCATATTGAAAACCCTCGAATTTACTTTCGGAGATTATTTTGGTGTCTTCATAAAAATGATTTTGGTTGAGCAACATAGCCGATAGGTTTTTGTTCAAAAGCTCCAATTGGCTCAGATTTTCCTCAAAAATGTTTCTTTCGGTAAACAATTCAGAGGCACCACATGCATTATAGTCGATGAGCTCTCCAAAGTGCTGTTGGATGATTTGGATACCTTCAAACCGTTTTTGGGTCATTTCTAAGGTTTTGTCCCAACCGATTTCCTTTACATTTTCTAACAATTCAGAAGGACTACCGAAGCAAGCGAAACCCGCATTCTTTGTACTCGCTCCATTGGGCAAGGTCCCTCTTTCAAGGATGGCGATGGCGGCCTTAGGCTTTTGTTTTTTTAGGAAATAGGCCATCCAAAGTCCCGAAAAACCCGCACCGACTATGAGGTAGTCGTATTTTGGTTTGAAAATATCTTGTTCCCAGTAGCTGAGCATGTTCTAAATATTTTGTTTTTTGAGTTCGTTTACTGCAAAATCAGCCGCTCGTGCTGCCAAAGCCATGTAAGTTAAGGACGGATTCACGGCCGATGAAGACGTCATACAAGCACCGTCAGTCACAAAGACATTCGGAACACCCCAAACTTGGTTGTTTTTGTTGAGAATGGAATCCTTGGGTGAATGCCCCATTCGAGCCGTTCCCATTTCATGAATACACCTACCAAATCCTCTGATTTCGTCATAAGGTTTTATGTTTTTGTAGCCTGCTGCCTCAAACATTTCGGCGGCGTCGTTTTTCATGTCCACCCGCATTTTGGTTTCGTTTTCTTTGTACTCGGCCGACATTACAAGTAAAGGTATTCCCCACTCGTCTTTTTGGTCTTGGCTCAGATACACCTTGTTGTCTTCGTAGGGCAATGTTTCTGCAAAAGCCGACAATTCTATTTTCCAAGGGCCAAATTCCGTCATTTTCTTCTTGAAATCTGCTCCAAAATCATCTTTCAAGTCTGGTTTTGATCTTTCAGAATCGCCTTCATATCCAAATCCACGAAGATAATTGCGTTTTTCGCCACCAATGTTTCTATATCTCGGTATATAAAAAGCGTTGGGTCTTCTGCCGTATTCTATTGTATCCTCAAATCCCTCAACTTCTGCCGTAGCACCAGCCCCGAAATGGTGGTCCATCAAATAATGCCCCAAAACGCCGCTGTCATTTCCCATTCCGTTCGGAAATCTTTGAGATTTGGAGTTCAGCAATATTTGGGTGGAGCCCAGCGTAGAAGCATTTAGGAAAAACACTTTGGAGAAATAGGTTGCTTCTTTTTTTGTGATGCTGTCTATAATGCTTATTGACGAAGCCTTTTGCGTTTTTTCATCGAATACTATTTCTTTTACGATGCAATTTGTGAGAATACTTAGGTTTTTGGTAAGCTTTGCCACCGGAATTGTAGCCGATTGGGAGCTGAAATATGCACCGTAGGGGCATCCTCTACTGCACATATTTCTATACTGACATGAACCTCTACCAAGGGCTAATTGCTCAGGTGTAGGAGCCGTGAGATGAGCCTGTCTTGCATGAATGACATGAATGTTTTCGGTTTCAATTTTACTTTTAAAGTCTTTTTCTACGCATGAAAAAGGCATGGGCGGCTGGAATATACCGTCGGGTAGATGAGGGATTTTATCTGCATTTCCTGAAATTCCGACAAATTTTTCAACATAGTCATACCATGGAGCAATTTCTTTATAACGAATAGGCCAATCGATGGCAATTCCCTCTTTGGCATTGGCCTCGAAGTCTAAGTCTGACATTCTCAGAGCTATTCTTCCCCAGGTAATAGATTTTCCGCCCAGTTGGTATCCTCTTATCCAGTCGAACCTTTTGTCTTCACCGTAAGGATGAAGTCGGTCCTTGGTAAAAAAGTCCGCCGAATATTCATTGACTTTATTGTACACTCGAGCGGTAATGGGATAGTCTTTTAAAAGCTCCGTGGAGGGTTTTCCACGATGGGGCATTTCCCATGGAGATTTTAAGGCGGTTTTATAATCTACTATATGTTCTACATGCCTACCTCTTTCTACCAAAAGTACTTTCAAGCCTTTTTTGCATAATTCCATGGCTGCATATCCTCCTGAAATTCCAGAACCCACTACTATTGCATCAAACACATTTCCTTTTTCCGCCATTTTGATTATCAATGTATTAATTTATTAATATTTTTTGTTTCAAATATTTTTTTTTTCGTTTGAATATTTACATTTGTACATATTTCAATTTTAAAATTATTTATTAACAATCTTATCTCCTACCATTATGCGAAAAAAACTTTTACTTCATTGTGTAAGTAATCAGAAATGGCTAGTATTAGTTCTAGTTTTAGTAACTCATTTAAGTTTTGCCCAAAAGAAAATTACGGGAAAAATCCTAGATGGCGATTCCAACTCAGGCCTTCCTGGTGCCACAATTTCTATTAAAGGGCAAACCAAAGGAACTGCTACAGATGTGAATGGTGTCTTTAGTATAGATGCCAATGCATCGGATGTCTTAGTTATTTCTTCCATTGGTTATTCCACAAAAGAAGTAACCGTAGGCAATCAATCGGTAATCAATGTTACATTACAGCTTGACTCAAGGGCCTTGAGCGAAGTGGTTGTAACAGGATACGGATCTCAATCAAGAAAAGATATCACTGGAGCCGTGGCTACTGTTGATATGAAAGCGGTACTGGCGGTTCCGGCAACAAACTTAGCACAGGCTATCCAAGGTCGAGTAGCTGGTGTGAATGTAGGTACAGACAACTCACCTGGTGGTGGAGTTATGGTGCGTATCAGAGGATTTGGTACTGTAAACGACAACTCTCCTTTATATGTAATTGATGGAACACCTACTAAAGGAAACTTGAATACCTTGAACCTAAACGACATTGAAACCATGCAGGTTTTGAAAGATGCCTCTGCTGCTTCTATTTATGGATCAAGAGCTGGTAATGGTGTAGTAATTATTACAACAAAAAGAGGAAAGTCTGGCAAACCTACTTTTACGTATGATACTTATTATGCCAATCAGTTGCCAAGAGAAGGATTTGATTTGGCAAACTCTCAGCAATATTTAGATACGTTTTGGAGATCATTTATTAATGCAAACAATACACTTGTAAACGGAGTTGCCACTCCTAATCCGGGTAGCACTACCCTTAGATATCCATCAAGCGTACACTTTGGAAATGGAGCAACGCCAGTGATGCCAGATTACATTGTTAGGTCTGGTGGTGTAAACGAAGGAAATCCTTTGGCTGATCCTTCCTTGTATGTTAGAGATTTATTGAATCCTAGTACTCGTAACTTAATTCAAAAAACTAATAAGGTTGGAACAAATTGGTTTGATGAGGCATTTCAGCCTGCCATGATGCAAAATCACCAAATTGGAGTTTCAGGGGCTACCGAAGCAGCTAGATATTCGATGTCTCTTAACTACTTTGACCAGCCTGGTATAATGATACACACAGGTTATAAGAGATACTCATTAAGAGCAAATACTGAATTTAATGTGAATAAAAGAGTAAGGATTGGTGAAAACATACAAGTGGCTTATGACGAAACTGTGCAGCAGCGAAACGGTAATCAAACTGAGAACAATCCCATTTCATTTATTTATCGTCAGCAGCCATTTATCCCTGTATACGATATAAAGGGCAATTGGGGAGGTACCTACAGTGCCGGTTTGGATAACTCAAGAAACCCTATTGCTGATTTATATACTCAGAAGGATAACAAACTAAAGAATGCAAGATTTTTTGGCAATGCGTACATGGAAGTTGACATCCTTAAGAATCTTACTGCAAGGAGTCAGTTTGGAATGGACTATAACCAGTTTAACGTTAGGAATTTCTTCCCTGTAGATATTCAAAATGCTGAAAATGCTGCCAACAATAGCTTTAGCCAAACTAACGCATTTGATTGGACTTGGACTTGGTACAATACTTTGACATATAATAAGTCATTTATGGATGACAAGCTTAAGTTTAACTTAATAGCGGGAACCGAATCTATTAAAAATTATAGAGAGTTTTTTTCTGCTTCAAGGATTCGTTTTGCTAGTGACGACTTAGAAAACAGATATTTAGATGGTGGTTTTGCAGGTACGGGTAGTCAAACCAATAGTGGTTCTGCGGATAACTGGAGTTTGGCTTCTGAATTTGCGAAAGCTAATTTTAATTTAAGCGATAAGTATCTATTAGATTTAACTGTTCGTCGTGATCGTTCTTCTCGTTTTGCACCAGCATTTAGGACGGCAATTTTCCCTGCCTTCTCGGCGGGATGGAGAATTTCAAACGAATCGTTTATGAAAGACTTAACATGGCTTACGGATTTAAAATTACGTGCTGGTTATGGACAAACGGGTAACCAAGAAATTGGAAACTATAATGCTTTTGCTATTTTTGGAACAAATGTGGTACAAAACTTTTATGACCTTGGTGGTACTAGAAATAACCCTCTACAAGGTTATGACCGTACACAGTTTGGCAATACAACCGCTAAATGGGAAAGTACAGAATCAATTGATTTAGGTTTTGATGCCGTTTTATTGAAGGGTAAAGTAGATTTATCATTTGACTGGTTTAATAGAACTACAAGCGATATGCTTTTCCCTGTAGAAGTTCAAAGAAGCCAAGGATTTGCAATTTCTCCTTTCCAAAATATCGGAGAAATGAGAAACAAAGGAATAGAACTAGGAATTAACTACAATGGTAAAGCCATGAATGGGGATTTATCCTACTCCATTGGAGGACAATTTTCAACCTATAGAAATGAAGTTTTGAAAACAGATGGAAACGCAAGTACGCAGTATTTTGGTTTTACTACTAGATTACCAGCTATGAGTGTTACACAGGCTGGCTTTCCAATAGCTTCGTTTTTTGGCTACCACATTGACGGTTTCATTCAAACTGACGAGGAAGGAGCAAGACTTCCTGCACAGTTTGGAGGTGGTATTAACAATAAAGCTGGTAATTTCAAATTTAGAGATGTGAACGGCGATGGAAGAATTACAGCTGCGGACAGAGAGGTAATCGGTAGTCCTCACCCTGATTTTACTTACGGAATTAATGCAACAGTTAGTTATAAGGCATTTAGACTAGACTTATTTGGACAGGGAGTTCAAGGAAATCAGATATTCAATTATGTGAGATATTGGACAGATTTCCCAACCTTTGCGGGGAATAGATCTATTCGAATGGTAACCCAATCCTGGGAACCAGGTAAAACAGATGCTAAATTGCCAATACTTCGTTCAAATGACAACATAAGCTCTAGTCCTTCTACTTATTATTTAGAGGATGGTTCTTATTTTAGAATGAAAAATATTCAATTGAATTACTCATTACCAAACACCCTTTTGAAAAGAGTGGGTATCGGTTCAGCTACAGTTTATGTACAGGGACAAAACTTAATTACTGCAACTAAATATACTGGTATTGATCCTGAGATAAATTTGAGAAATTCTACTGCAGGTACTACCGGACAAGACCGTCACATTGGTGTTGATGAAGGTGCATATCCCACCTTCAAGTCGTATGTATTAGGACTAAATTTATCATTTTAAATCATAAATTA
>CAMCYZ010000191.1 GCA_945885545.1 Spirosoma fluviale | reverse complement strand
CAGGAAGTACTCAATGGTATAATATCTTAAAACCTTTAATCCAAAAAATCCTAATTCTGACAGTTTGAAGGAGATTGTCTATAATTGTCTTGATTAGGATTCTTAGGATTTTGGGATTACAGGATTTTGGAAGGAGGTAAATAAAACAGGAAGTACTCAATGGTATAATATCTTAAAACCTTTAATCCAAAAAATCCTAATTCTGACAGTTTGAAGGAGATTGTCTATAATTGTCTTGATTAGGATTCTTAGGATTTTGGGATTAAAGGATTTTGGGATGAGGTAAATAATATAGGAAGTCCTCAATGGTATAAAATCTTAAAATCATTTAATCCAAAAAATCCTAATTCTGACAGTTTGAAGGAGATTGTTCCAAAAACTCTATTCATCAAAAATATATGAACTAATCAAATGCATCCCCAAACCTACATCCTAAAAAACCACGAAATAGGGAAGCTAACTTACGCTGACACTTTTCGCTATGGTGTGGAGATAAGTTCGGGGCTTAAAAATGTTGATGTTCAGCCATTAAATATTGAAATAGACAATGTTCTTTTTGCTTTAAATAGCCAAAGTAAAAACCTGCCGGATGTTGCGGTAAGTCAGATAGCATCCGATTTGGTGCTGACTTGTGGATGTGCTGCCGTGAAGAACACACTTTGCGAACACCAAACTTTAGTTTTGCAAACGATTATTTCGAAGCCTGATTTTAAGATATTTTTCGACAAAAATCTTCGTCTTGAAAAAATAAAAAAAGCCGCTGAAGCCTACGGTATGGCTGAAGAAGAGGATTTGGAGAAATATTTTGGACTCAAATATGCAGATAGACAGACTTATGTAGTCCCGCTAAATCCTGAGCTGATTCCGGTAGATGAAAAATCTACTTCTTTTTTTAAAAGTAAATTATTTGCTAAAAATATTGAATCTACTGAAACTGAAAAAAGCGAAACAACGCAGCAAATTTTGGTTTTTAGAAGAAACAAATTTCAGGAAACCTATTCGCTCGAACTTTACGAGGCCACTTTAACAAAAAACGGTAAAATCAAAGCTCCTTTTAGCCAAATAGACCCCCTAAATGAAGTTTGGAATCATGAAAAGCCAGAAGAGATTCGTTTTTTTACTGCCTTAGCAAAAGTTCAAAAAAACACAGAATGGAATGACAATCAGGCAATTGGTTCCTTAGTTAAAAACCCACTATCCCTTTCTTATTTTATTTCTGAAAATGATACAATTTCAGCAAGTAATCTGATTACTGTTAAACTCGAAAATGCTTCAGTTGGCTTGAATATTAAAGTGAATTTGAAGGAGCCGTTTTATGAAGTAACCACAAGCGTAACCATCAATGAGCATATTTATTCATTGCAAGATTTAAAAATCAGATTTAATTGCTTCCTCCAAATTGGTGATAGGTTCGTATTTATTTCTGACGCTGAAATGTTGCCAACCGTCAAATATTTCTCTGAAAAGCGAGCCACTATGCTCATTTATCCTTCGAAATTTGAGCTTTTTCGAAAGGAAATTCTCGATGCTATGTCAGACAAAGTAAGTATTGAATATGCCTTTATCAAAAAGAAAAAAGAAGAGAAATCAATAGAATGGAAAAGTAGTTATGAAGTAGAGAAACTCATATACCTGACTGACGAAAAGAATTTTGTTAACATCACTCCCGTATTAAAATATGGTGCTTTGGAGGTGGCGGTGCATTCTAAAAAACAATTGATTGATGTTGACCCTAACAGAAACCACTTTTCGGTGGAGCGAGATGATGCCGCGGAATTGAATTTTACAGCATTAGTTTCTCGACTGCATCCCGAATTTGCAGAGCAATTGGCCGACGGAAATTATTTCTATTTGCACAAACAGAAGTTTTTGGACGACAATTGGTTTCTTGATTTTTTTGAAATCTTGAGAGAGAACGACATTAAAGTTTTAGGTTTCAATTCTTTGACAAACAACAAGTTGAGTCCTTATAAAGCTTCAGTGGAAATAAGTGTAGCCTCAGGAATTGATTGGTTTGATACCAAAGTAAAACTCAAATTCGGCAAAAAAGATGTGCCTCTGAAAGTGTTGCACAAATCACTGAGGAACAAATCGAAGTTTGTGGGATTAGACGACGGCACTTTGGGCTTGATTCCTGAAGAATGGATTAAGAAATTCAATGATTATTTCAAAGCCGGCAAACTGGATGGAGCTTTAATTCGAACGCCAAAATCTAGATTTCTGGACATTTTGGATTTGTACGAAACGGAGGTATTGAGCAAAGAAGCTTGGGCAGAAATCAGTTACCTCAAAACAAAATTTGAGCATTTTGATACGATTGAAAATATCGAAGTTCCGAAAGAGTTGAAAGCTACTCTTCGTGCTTATCAAAAACACGGTCTCGATTGGTTGAATTTCCTAGACGGTTTTAATTTTGGAGCTTGTCTTGCGGACGACATGGGTTTAGGGAAAACTATTCAAATTATCGCTTTTCTGTTGACTCAAAAACAAAAACACCCAGAGCAGCAAAGTTTGATTATTGTTCCAACTTCTTTAATGTTCAATTGGTTGGATGAGTTCAGCCGATTTGCACCAAGTCTTAAAATTTGTTCCCACTATGGAAATACAAAACTGAATTCGAAGATAGAAATCAAACAATTTGATGTCGTTTTGACCACTTATGGCACGCTACTTTCAGATTTGAATTTTCTAAAAAGTATTGCTTTTAATTACACCATACTGGACGAATCGCAGGCCATAAAAAATCCTGAATCACAACGATACCGAGCTGCTCGAATGTTGGTTTCTCGCAATAAGATTGTAATGACAGGTACGCCGATTGAAAACAATACTTATGATTTGTATGGGCAATTGTCATTTGTTTGTCCAGGGCTTTTGGGTAGCAAAAACTATTTCAAAGACATTTACGCCGAACCCATAGATAAATTTAAGGACAGCAAAAGGGCGGAAGAATTACGCAAGAAAATAAGTCCGTTTATACTGCGAAGAACCAAAAAGCAGGTGATTGAAGAATTGCCTTCAAAAACAGAAATGTTGATTTATTGTGAAATGGGTCTGGAGCAAAGGGCTATCTACGACACACATGAAGCCGAATTGAGAGATTATTTACAACACAAAACGGATGAAGAAATCAGCCCAATGCATGTACTGACGGGTTTAACCAAACTTCGACAAATATGTGATTCGCCTTCGCTTTTGCCCGATGATGAGTTTCCAAACGAAGTTTCTTCTAAAATTGAGGTGCTGTTGGAGCAATTGGAAGCTCAGATTTCCAATCATAAGGTTTTGATTTTCTCACAGTTTGTAGGCATGTTAGATTTAATCAAAAAAGCACTAATTGAGCGTAATATCAAGTTTGAATACCTAACAGGACAAACCAAAAATAGAGCAGAAAAGGTTAAGAATTTTCAAGAAAATCAAAAAGTCAGGATTTTCTTAATCAGCCTTAAAGCCGGTGGAATTGGCCTAAATCTTACCGAAGCTGATTATGTGTATTTGGTAGATCCATGGTGGAATCCTGCCGTAGAAAACCAAGCCATTGACCGAGTTTACCGCATTGGTCAAAAAAACAAGGTAATAGCTGTAAGGCTCATTTGCCCCAACACCATAGAAGACAAAATGCTCAAACTTCAGTCTTCAAAAAAGGACCTAGCCGGAAAACTCGTCAATACCGAAGCTGATATTTTTAAGGCTTTTAATCGCAAAGAATTGTTGGAGGTTTTGGGGAGATGAGTTTTCAAAAGAAATAGATAAAAGGTAAAAATCACGAAACTCCATCACCTTTTACCTATTTTCTGAACAAACGAAATCTAATGATTATCTCCACTAAGCAAACTCACTCAAAAAACGGTACACCAGCAGGGGCATACTTACGCATAGCCTCTTGGTTTATTTCTACGCCAATTCCTGGTTTTTCAGAGAGGGTTATTTGACCATTTTTTATCATAGATGGGTCATAATTCACGATTTCTTTAAACATCGGATCTTTGTGGAAATAAATTTGCCACTCCAGAATCATGAAGTTGGGAACAGACGCACAAACATGTGCAGAAGCCATGGCACCCAAGTACGAAGCCACCATGTGTGGTGCAAACGGCACATAGTACAAGTTGGCCAAGTTGGCAATTCTTTGTCCTTCTCCAAGTCCGCCCGCTTTTTGCAAATCAGGCATGATGATATCCACTGCACCCGACTCTAGCAAAGGCCTAAATCCGTGAGCCAAATAGTGATTCTCTCCAGCACAGATGGGTGTTGATGTAGAATTGGTTATTTTTTTATAGGCATCGGCATTTTCGGCAGGAATGGGTTCTTCTAGCCACATGAGGTTGAGCGGCTCAAGCATTTTGGCTATTTTCTCACCCGTAATGGCATCATAGCGGCCGTGCATATCAGCACAAATATCCACGTTTGGCCCAACGGCTGCTCGTGCGGCTGCCATTTGGTCATACATACGCTGGAGTTCGGCAGGGCTAGCGGTCCAGTTATATTTGTCGTACTTGTTGGGGTCGTTGGCTTGATCTAAGTCAAATTTTACGGCATTAAAACCCATTTTTACGGCTTCAAGTGCAGATTCTGCAAAATCTGAAGGCTTAGGGAGCCTGTTCTGATAGAGAGCAGTATCCATATACAATCGGATGGTATCTCTAAATTTACCTCCCAGGAGTTGGTAAACTGGAACGCCCAAGGCTTTGCCAGCGATATCCCACAGAGCTGTTTCTACGGCAGTTAATACAGCTACATACATACCCGACTGAGCACCTTCAAAAAAGCCTGATCTGCGAATATCCTCAAAAAGTCTATGAACATTCAAGGGACTTTTACCTTTGATTCTCTGCCCAAACATTTTAACCAAATGATACGTTCCTGGTGTGGCGTCTACACCTTCACCGTGGCCAACTATGTCTTGATTGGTATATATTTTCACAAAAAGACTATGTCCATTTCGGATGTATCCACATTTTATGTCTTTGATTTTAAGGTCAGATGGAGCCGAACTTTTGGGTGCTTTGTCTACTGCAACCTCATATTCACGACCAAAATTTAACAAAGGAGTGGCTGCTAAAGCAGAAGTTAGAGCCGCTTTAGAAAGAAAATTTCTTCTAGATGACATTTTAATATTTTTTTTTGGTTGAATAAATAATTTAAGGCCCATGTACGATTGTTCTTACCAGGTTCTCCCTTTTAACAATTCTTGAATTTGTTCCATAGGCACAGGCAACTTTGACTTATTATCGTTGAGCCATTTTGAGAAATCCCTCTCGATTTCGTCAGACCAACGGGTATCTATTTGGCCAGGAGTATATTTTTGTTCCCTTAATCTTTGGTGACCAAATATGTCTCTTAATCGAACCACTTCCGAAACTTTCACACATTCTTCTACCAAATGCGGTGGAATGAACAAAACACCACCGTCTCTTCCAAAAACCACATCGCCAGGCATCACTGTTGCATCTCCAATTCTGGTAGGTGTATTTATGCCAATCAAAGTAGTGTTTAAAGAAGTTGCGGCATTGTTGAGGTGATGAGAAGGGTGATAAGATTTGAAAAATGAAGTGAATCCACCTATCTCTTTTAAACCATTGATATCCCGAACTGCTCCGTTATATACAATACCGTTTCCTGTTTTGGCAAATATAGAATTCCCCAGATTGTCGCCAATTGTGGGGCCATCTTCGTAGGCATTGAATTGATCGGCCACATAAACATCACCTTTGACCAAAAGGTCAATAGGCCAAGCGTTTTGAGACTTCACCCTACCGTCTTTTTCGTGGCCTTTGTCGTCTATCGCTGTTTGGATATCTGGACGACCCGGCGTAAAAGTGGCAGTAACGGCACGACCAACCAATACTGAGTCAGGGTTTATTGTTTGCCAATTTCCCTCATATTGGTGTTTATAGTTCTTGTTTCTCAAAACAGCCCAAACCTCCTCCAATGTAGATTTCTTTAGTCTAACTAAAAGAGCATCAGGTACTTTCGGCCTTCCATCCGGAAAACGTTCTCCTTTCCACTCACGGGTAAGGTGAAGTAAATACTCCTTAGAAATCTGCTGTGCAAATCCCACAAAGGAAGCTGATATAAAAAGGCTTATTAATACAATTTTGGTCTTCATTATTTTTTGATTTTACCGCTAGGAAAGAAGAACGCAGAGTATAATTCATTACTCTTTGGTCACTTTTACCTTTGCAATTGTTCTCGATAGTTTTAATTAATCGGCTGTTTTTTTTGAACCCCACCAGCTAGCTAAAAGCGAACCTGAAATGTTCATCATTGGCCCAAATATGGCTGAGGCCAATCCAACGGTTGCCAGTTTGCCCATTTCGTTGGCAAGAGCAGAAGCTAGGCCTCCATTTTGCATGCCTACTTCCAAGGCTATGGCTCGGGCATCTTTTTCTTTTAGTTTCAATAATTTGGCTGAAAAATAGCCCAACAAATAACCTCCTATATTATGAATAAATACTGCCAACAACAATAGCCCACCCACTGTTTCAAGAGATTTTTGACCGCTGGCCGTCACAATAATAATGATGAAGCCAATACCGACCATAGAAAAGTAGGGCAAGACATTTTTGATTTTGGCCATTAAAACTGGAAAGAATTTATTGGCCAATACTCCCAGAACTACGGGTAGAATTACGATTTTGGTCATATCCCAAACCATACTCAAAAATTTAATTTCGATGAGTTCGCCACCTAGGGTTTTCATCAAAAGTGGCGTAAGAATGGGTGCCAAAAGTGTTGCCATGGTAGTTATACAAATCGAAAGTGCTAAGTTTGCTTTGGCCAACATGGCCATCACGTTAGAAGCCAATCCGCTTGGACTACAGCCAATCAAAACCATTCCGGCGGCTATTTCAGCTGGAAAATCAAACAATTTGGTCAATCCAAAACCCAACAATGGCATAATCATAAACTGAGCTACAAGACCAATTAGAACCAACTTAGGAGTTTTTACAATGGCCATGAAGTCTTCCTCAGTGATAGTAGAGCCCATGCCCAGCATAATAACTTGCAAAATAGGTATAATGAATTTACTAAACTTAACACCGTTATACGCCACAAAATAATCAGGAAAGTTGTAGGCCACAATTACAATCAGAATTATAGAAAAAGGATAAATGTATTTTTTCATCTAATAAGTTTTTGATAGA
>CAMCYZ010000190.1 GCA_945885545.1 Spirosoma fluviale | reverse complement strand
AATAAGGGTCAAAAAGAATCGTTTCGCCTCTAAATTTAAGCAAAAAACCACTCTGCCCAAGCCACCAAACTTTGAAGGTAGTTTCGGAAGAAAAGGAATTAATATCCTTAATGACTTGCTCGTTTTTTTGTTTCGGTTTTATCATTGTTTTATTGCTAGGTCGTATTTTTTAACATTAAGTCCTATTTTTTACCGCAAAGACGCTAAGCCGCAAAGGTTTGCTTTTACTTTTTTCTTTTGCTCGCAAAGACGCTACGTCGCTAAGGTTTGCTTTTACTTTTTTCTTTTGCTCGCAAAGATTCTTTTCTTTTTCTCGCAAAGACGCTAAGTCGCAAAGGTTTGCTTTTGCTTGTTTTCTTTTTACCGCAAAGACGCTAAGTCGCTAAGGTTTGCTTTTACTTTTGCTCGCAAAGACGCTACGTCGCAAAGGCTTGACTTTATTTCTTTTCTTTTTACCGCAAAGACGCTACGTCGCAAAGGCTTGACTTTATTTCTTTTCTTTTTACCGCAAAGACGCTACGCCGCAAAGGCTTGACTTTATTTCTTTTCTTTTTACCGCAAAGATGCTAAGCCGCAAAGGTTTGCTTTTACTTTTGCTCGCAAAGACGCTAAGTCGCAAAGGTTTGACTTTATTTCTTTTCTTTTACCGCAAAGACGCTACGTCGCAAAGGTTTACTAATACTTTTTTCTTTTTCTCGCAAAGACGCTAAGTCGCTAAGGTTTGCTTTTACTTTTTTCTTTTGCTCGCAAAGATTTTTCCCAATTCTTCGTGCCTTTGCGTCTTTGCGGTTAATATAATTTTCAACGTAACTCCCTCGCCGCCTGACACATGCTTTCAATTTTTAGTTTTGATGCCCAACGAGCAGTTTGTGACAGTCCGCAATCTGGAGCCACAGCCAATTTCTCTGCCGGCACATATTTCAGGCATTTTTGGATTCGCTCTTTTACATCTTCTACTGTTTCTATGTAATAGCTTTTTACATCAATTACGCCCACTGCGACGTCCATTTTTTCGGCAAAACGCTCTAAAAGATGAACCTCCGCAAAATTCAAAACGCACATTTCGGTGTGTAGCTCATCAACAGTCATATCCAGAAAATCAGGCAACATAGGAGCAATCGTTTTCTTGCCAATCGAGCGGCCTTTGAAATTTCCAAAACACAAATGCGTGCCGATTCGGGTTTTACCAACAATCCCCTTCACTGTCCTATTAAAAATATCCACAAATCGTTTGGTGTCTTCTTTGTAAGCATAACAAGACATGGAAGGCTCATCTATACAAATCTCTTTCGCCCCAGCTTCTACCAGTTTCTCTAACTCCAAAGCCACCAAAGGCATCAAGGCCTCTGTAATTTCCCAGCGGTCTTTGTAAATTTCACCAGGCAGCATTCTACCCGAAAGTGTGTAAGGCCCCGGAATGGAAGCCTTCAAAATTTTACCTTCGGGAGCTAGTCTTTTCAAACGATTGTATTCCTCAACCACGCCAAGGCCTTTGGGAGCAGTTAGTTTTTCTACTACCGTATGTTTTCCCCTTTGGTCGTGAGCGGGTGGGCCATATTTACGTGTTTCTTCGTGATTGGCTTGGATTCCTTTTATGAAACCATAAAACGAAAGGTTGAAATCAAGACGGGTTTGTTCGCCATCTGTAATTACGTCTAATCCACTTGAAACTTGATCGTGAATGGCATTTACCACCGCATCCTCAATCATTTCGTTGACATCGGCTGGGCCAAATTTATCGAGATTTTGAGAGGCAAACTCTAGCCAACTTGGAAATGGCCAAGAACCTACTACGGTTGTTTTTATCGGAATCTGTTGCATTATTGGTTCTGTTTTGTTAGATATTCTATTAAATCTGTCAATTCTGATTCTTTTATAGCCAATGAATAGGCCGTGGGCATCACGCTTTTCTTTTGTTTGGCTTTGCTTTTAACCTCTTTTTGCTGAATCGTACTTATCTTTCCCGAAAGGTCTTTGATAGTCAAAAGTTTCTCATTTTCGGCAATTAAAAAACCATAATAGTTGTTACCGTTTTTGGTTTCAATGGAATACGTTTCATATCCAAAAACCAAAGATGCTGAAGGATAAACCAAAGCCTCATAAAGTCCTTTCTTTTCTAACTTTGCACCTATCTTTGTCAATTCCGGGCCAATTTCTTTCCCTGAATTCCCTATTTTATGACAAGAAGCACAATTGGATTCAAAAACCATCCTACCGTTTTCGCTGTTCCCCTTGGTATTGGTTACGAATTCTGAATTGTAGGTATTTTCCATTGTATTTATCAGGTTTTTTGCTTGATACTTTATGGTGGACTCCGAATGATTGCTTAACAAGGGCCCAACATATTCCATCAAATCCTCGCTAAGTGCTTGTTTTTGAATTATTTCCAACAACAACTGACTGCCTTGCGTAGATTTAAGCATTTCTAAGGCTGCGTTTTTTCTTTCACCAAATGCAATATTCCCATTCAATACTATTTCTTTCCTACTCAAAAGTCTGCTGAGTACTTTTTGCTGTTGCATTTCGTCCGAAATACTATTCCAATTGTGCAAATCAAACCAATCATTGGTGCTTCTGAAGGAAAGCCAATATTTTGCCATATCTGCTATTCTCTTATCTTTAGAATCTGCCAACAGCAACATGGACTTTACGGCTTCCTTGGATTTGATGAAACCGATAGCCGTGATGGCTTTCTTTCTTTTTTCGAAAAGCTCGTTGGCGTTGACAGCTATTTTTTCAAAGTAGCTTAATGCCCCTGACGGATACATGGCAAAAGCCAAATCAAAATGCTTATTGAACCAAAGGCTATTATTTTTAAAGAAATCGTTCTCTCTTCCCGCCAAAACGAAAGCCAAGGCATTGGTATAAAATGAATCGTTTAAAGGACTATGGTCTGCAAATTGCTTTAAAATAGAATTAGATTTTTCATACGGAAAAGCTTGTAAAGCCAAAATAGCTTCTCTCCGTACAAAAGCCGATGGGTCTCGGGGTAGATTTTGGATAAGTTTAAATAATTGATCCTGATTAATATTTTGACGCAAAGCCCGCAAGGCCACCACCCTATCTTGCTCATTTCCGATTTTTAGCAATTCTTTAGCTTTTGCTTCCCCTTTTTCTCCCATAGCGGCCAAAAGCCAAATGGCCCTCGATTTGATAAATGGATTGGGATTTTGTAATAAACCTAAAACTGCTTTATAATTCGCCTCCGGGTTTTCTTTTAATTTTAGATAAGCTTGGTATTTTACATGAACAGCAGGATTTTTAAAACACTCCAATTGGCCTTGGATGGTAGTCAAGTCTAAAATCGGAGATTTAAGTTTACTATTTTTGGGCGTAATTCTATAGATTCTCCCTTGTGCTTTTCGGTCTTGAATTCTGTGCCCACCCACCACGGCATCGTACCAATCAGCCACATACAGTGCTCCATCTGTACCCATCATGATGTCGGATGGCCGAAACCATTTGGAGAGGTCGTTCTGGAAATTAGAATTGTTCCATTGATAGGCAGGGTCGTCTGTAAAACTCGAGGAAACAAAAATCTGTTTCCTGTTTTTAAGGTCGTAAGCTGAGTTTTTTATTTTTGGCATATATCCAAAAAGCACATTCCGGCCGGCATCGGCACTCAGCACCATTCCTTGGTATTTTTGACCTAAACTGTTCCCTTCTATTCGTAGCATTCCTGTGGGCGAACCGGCCCCTGAATTATCTCCGGCAGGCATCGCTGCAGGGTCTTCTTGGTGCCAATGTGCGGTAAACATATTTTGGCCGGGCCTTTGGTCGGCGTTCCAAAAACGGGTACCATCTTTACTAAAAAAACCTGCATCACCACCCTCCGCCAACCACGAAACTCGGCACGTAACCACTTGGTCGTCGTTATCATTCTGCCACATATCACCATGCCCATCTACAAAGGTTTCGTAGGAATTTCTAAAATTATGGGCCTGCACTTTTAGTGCCGTCATGTCAGGATTGATACGCAGCTGTAATCCACCCACCCAAGTTTTGCCATCATCGCTGACCATGTTGCCCTGGTTTTTTTCGTTATAAGGCGTACCGCCGGTGTAAATACTACCCGAACGAAGCGTAAAGCCACTTTTGTCAGTGACCAGATGCGGCCCAGCGTTTCCGACACTAAAATGCCACTTCCCATCAGGCCCAGCCACCACCGAATGTAGTGAATGATCGTGATTGAATCCACCAAAGCCTTTCAAGATAATTTCTTTTGAATCAGGAATGTCATCGCCATTTTCGTCTGTATATTTTATCAAATAGGGAGCACAAGAAACGATGATATCTTTGCCAAAAACCGCAATTCCTAGTGGTGCCACCAAATCTTTGTCTTGTACAAAAACTTGTGATTTGTCGGCTTTACCATCTTGGTCGGTATCGGTCAGTATTACTATTCTATCGCCTTTTTCATGGTGAAAGAAAGCCGAGGAATCGTTGTTGAAATTTCTATAGTTTACACCTTCTGTCACCCAAATCCTACCTTTGAGGTCGGTGTCCATGTTGGTTGGGTTGTAAAGCATGGGGGATTCTGCCCAAAGTTCAATTTTCAGGTCGTCAGGCAGATAAAACTTCAATGGTTCTTCATCTAAAGACGAAACCGGGTTAGCTGTAAAAGCAAAAAATAAGCCACTAGCCAAAAACAATGCAATAGCAAAAGCTTTATTTGTCATAAAAATCAATTTAAGGTTTTGATGAAATCAAGATTCTTTTGGTGACCCAACACATAATCATATTTATCAGGCAGCGACCACTCCAGCTGCTGCCATTTGCGGTTAGAATATCCAATATCTTCCAGGGCATCGCTTACTTTTTGCCAATCTATATCTCCCGTGCCCAGAAACTTCCCATTTTCTTTGAGGTGAATTTCACAAATATTGTCATTGCCCAAGAGCTTAATTTCATGAAAAATATCATTCCCAGCATCCTTGGCATTTCTAAAATCATAATACACTTTTATGGCTTTTGAACCCACTTTTTCCATGATATCCAAATGCTCTTCTGCGGTTAAATAGGATTCTATTCCGAGCGTAATGCCATTTTTTTCGGCATCAGGGGCAACTTCTTTGAGTTTGGCTATTACATTCTGTATGCCTTTGGGGTCGTTTCGCAAATCATTTTTAGAGAAAAACGCCAACAATACCACCTGAACCCCAAGGTTTTTTGCAACACCTATGCTGTCTGCTACCCAGGCGGTGGTTCTGTCGTCTGATTTATAAGGAACATTGTTGAGCTCACCAATGGCCAAACTGGTGATTTTCACTTTGGTTTCTTTTGATTTTTTCAAGAAAATTTCTTGAACAGATTTTTGTCTTAAGTGAAGGTCGTTGGATAGATTACCCATATTCACTTGAACGCCCGACAAACCGATTTTGCGGGCAATTTCAAAAGACATTGGGTCAGAGCTTTTACCTAAAGACCAATCACAGGCACCCATTTTTTTGACATTAAACACGGTGGACTGCAAAAGAGAGTTATGCAGTGGCATAACCAAGCCTAAAGCAGACATTTTCGATACAAATTCTCTTCTTTTCATGTTTTTATTTTTTTACCGCTAGGTCGCTAAGACGCAATTATTTCTCTCTGTGTCTTAAACCTTGGTCATTCATGTATTTATTTTTTTACCGCTAGGTCGCTAAGACGCAATTATTTCTCTCTGTGTCTAAAACCTTGGTCATTCATGTTTCATATTTTTTTACCGCTAGGACGCTAAGACGCAATCATTTCTCTCTGTGTCTAAAACCTTGGTCATTCAACTTACTAACTTCCCAACTTACTAACTTCCCAACTTTCCAACTTACCAACTTACTAACTTTCCAACTTTCCAACTTACCAACTTCCCAACTTACCAACTTCCCAACTTACCAACTTCCCAACTTACCAACTCACCAACTTCCCAATCTAAAATCAATCTAATTACTGTTCCTCTTTCGAAACGTAACTTTCTATACCCACAGATTTGTACATTTTCGAAATGCGGTGGGCGTGTTCATCATAAGCACTTTGGAATAGTTCCGCCGCTTTTTCTGCTCCAACTACGGCCCCTGCTGTCAATACTTTTGGCGGGCGGCCTGCCTGCGTTAAAAGATTCGCTACTTCTGCTTTGATGGAATTGATGAGCATACAAGAACCCACCGTGGAGCCTGGTGCCACTGGCGTTTCTAAGTTCTCAATTTTTATCATGGCGTCGCCCAGCGGTGCTCCCGAATCCAAAACGATATCACAAAAATCCTGTAATTTCTTGCCGTCTTTTCGTTTGGATGTACTGGCTTCAGAATGCAGTTTGGTATTCAAGCCGACCACTTTCAATCCTTTTGACTTAAATATTTCTGCCATTTCTATCGGCACCACATTGCAGCCCGAAGATGAAATAATCAAAGCACTGTCTTGTTCAGAAACATCAAAATTTCGAATGATTTGTTCTGCCAAACCACTAACATTTTCTAAAAACATCGCTTGCCGTTGGCCGTTGGCACCTACAACCAAATTATGAAATGTGAGCGAAAGCTCCACAATGGGATTGAAGCCTGGGAATGAACCGTAACGTGGCCACATTTCCTCTACCATTATGCGGCTGTGTCCACTTCCAAAAACATGCACCATTCTTCCTGACAGAATAGAATCAGTAAAAATTTTGGCCACTTCAAGAATTTGTTTTTCTTGAGCAGCTACGGTTTCCATCATTTTCTGGCACTTGGCCAAGTATTGTTTTGTGTAAGTCATTTTTTATTTTTTAACACCTAGTTAGGGTAGTTTTTGATTCTTGTTTGTGTTAAACACATAGGCATATAGTTAACATAGTTCTTGTTTTTTTTAAAACACATAGGCACATAGTTAACATAGCTTTTTGCTTTTGATTCTTGTTTTTTTTAAACACATAGGCACATAGTTAACATAGCTTTTGATTCTTGTTTTTTTTTAAACACATAGGCGTATAGTTAACATAGTTTTTTGCTTTTGATTCTTGCTTTTTATTAAACACATAGGCATATAGTTAGCATAGTTCTTGTTTTTTTTAAACACATAGGCACATAGTTAACATAGTTCTTGTTTTTTTTAAACACATAGGCGTATAGTTAACATAGTTTTTTGCTTTTGATTCTTGCTTTTTATTAAACACATAGGCATATAGTTAACATAGTTTTTGATTCTCGCTTTTTTT
>CAMCYZ010000189.1 GCA_945885545.1 Spirosoma fluviale | reverse complement strand
ACACTGGGTTTAGTGTTTTTTCAAATTCGGGTTCGAAGTAATCGGGATTTGTACACCATTTTCTCCATTCTAACGCAACGCCCTTTGGCAGGTTTTCACCTTGCTTTACTTTCATGGCGTTTACATATCCGAATAATTTTATGTGAATAGGTATCATAAAATACCAGTAAAAAGCGGGCAACCACTTGTAAGGATTACTCATGTCACGCCAATATCCAGTTGATGAGGCAATAAAGAACAACTGGTCTATTTCTTTATGATTATCCATCAGCCCAATCATTTGCCCACCCATGCTATGTGCAGCTATAATTTTTTTCTGATTTGGGAAATTAGAAAGCACCCAATCAAAGACACCAGACATATCTAATCTACCCCAGTCACTTATTTTCGCATCAGAATCTTTAAGAAATCTTGGTGCTGATTCTGCTATACCCCGATAGTCAAAGGTAAGTGAGGTGAATCCATTTTCCGCCAAGAAGGAAGCAAAATTTGAATATAGTTTCTGAGGTATTCCCGTTCCGCAATGTATTTGAACAAAACCTTTGCTGATTTCCATAGGCGTGTATAAATTTGCATACAACATATACCCGTCCCTTGCAGGGATTTGAATTTTTTCAATTTTCATATTTCATCTTTTTAAATGTTTTATCAATTTGTTTTATGTGCCTTTGCAAATGAACGAGCAAGAATTTCATTTGTTCTGCGATACTGATGTATCCCACAGCATAGTTTTTGTAGACAGGTGTATTCAGTTGCTCCTCTGACAGTCTATTTAACATGACTTTCATTTTTTCTCTGGTTTCTGTCCACTTAGCCTTTACATACTGGTAGTTGACAGAATTAGAATCCTCCTCAAGTCCGGGATTAGTTTTGTACTTTAATGGTAATTTCTGACTTAACCTCAGTATCAACCCCTTTATGCTAACTATTAATCCGCTTCCTTTTAAAGGACTATCCACACCTATTTTTTTTTTCAATATACTTTAAGGTGCCGCTTTCTATTTTCTCTAAATGACTTATGATTTGAACAATTGACCAATTTTCATCAGAAGGTTTTTTTTGCAGCAAGACAGAATCGATTTCATCAAGTCTTGTCATTAGTGAATCTTTGGTTTGCTCTAATTGATTGAAAATATTTTCGACTTTTTCTTTCATGTTGATTATAATGTTAAGAGTCATAAGGTTGCACATAACGTTTATGTTTACGCAATATATTTTTACAGTTGCGTAAATATCTGATTTGTATTTGATGGAGTTATTTGAGTATTAAATTGATTATGAGCTATTTGTTTAAAAATGGGTAGTTGCGTAAATATGTTTTTCATTATAAAGGGGTATTATGTTTATTAAAAATTCAAAGATAAATTATATTCTGTGTTAGTCAAAAAATTATTTCAAATGTCAAAATCAATAACGGGACTCATAATTTGGTCAAATCCTTTGTTGCTTATATTCTGGGTGAAAGTGAGCCACTTTGTCTTTGATTTGAAAAACAAATAAATACGTCGCCACAAATCTGTCTTTGGAAAACGAAACACGGCCTTTTGGGTAGGTGCTGCCCTTGCAAAACTCAAGCCTTAAGGGCTTAAAATAAATCATTACCAAAGACCTGAACCAAGGTGGCTCACTTTGAGCCGGAATGGGTGGTATTGCTATTTTTTGAGCTGGATATTTGATTTATATTATGGTTTCGGTCTTAGATTGAAAAACACTTCCACTTAGACTTAAGACTGAGCGGAGCAGGGTTCTATAATAAAGAGAAGATGGTCATTAGTCCCTTTAGAATAATGCCCATTCTTAGTAGAATTTGAATTTTTACTAGAAAACAGATGGAGCAGGAAATTTAGTTCTGAAGTCGAATGAATTAGGAGAAGCACCATTCTTTTGTAAAAAGTCTAATTTGTCTACTGCCTCTTGACTGTAGGAAGATGTCCGGCTAGAATCCACCACATAGCCGTATGGGCTGTTGCATAAGCCGAAAACCACTCTTTTCGCCTCTTTAAAAAATCGGAATGAAAAGTACGGTTTTTCATAGTCTGTTATTAAGAAATGAAAATAACTAGAAATGTAATTTCGATACTCAAAAATACACAAAGAAATAGCCATCATTTCAGGTGGCTTGTCCAATGTGGTCTGAAATTTTGTTACCAACCTAATGGTCTCCAAAAATAAAGTTGTGAAACATCGCTATGCTTAGAATTCCTGTTAATCCATTATCAAACTTTTTTTAAATAAAATATACTGTCAAACGGTGAATATTATAAATCCGAGGGTAAACAACCCTTATTTATTCTATTGGGGTAGTTTTGATTAAGTTTTTAAAACTACCCCCTCCCAATTTTGGAATAAATCTAATTGTATTTTTTCAATATCTTTCTTTTCTCCTCGCCAATATTTGATTTTAAGTACATCAATATATCTAATATACGAACCTAAATTTACTCTTGCCATTTGAACCATCGCAGAAAATGATTCTGCTTGTTTTATTTGTCTATGAATTACTGTAAAAATCAAATTTGCAATCATAGCAAGACTAGGCGTCCCCTCCATACTTGAGTCTTTATACCCTCTTTGCTGTCCGAGAAAAATCCTTTCAATTCAAAGTTTTGTTTGAGTTGTTTAAAAAAGGGTTCTATCTCCCATCTGTTTTTATAAAGTTTAGCTATTGTGGTTGCAGCTACATTAAATAAGTTGCTTACAAAAGTATATGTTTTACCTGTAGTCAAAGACTTGAATGTTATTAATCTTGCTTTTAAAGAGCCTTTATCTGTCTTTAGAGATACTATTTCGTCTTTTAAGACGCCATCCATTTCTGCATCTCTTTCTAGGATTGCTTTCTGGTCTATTACTTTATAATTGGCGTTTTCGTTAAGCCTTGTAACGAAAAATGTACCCATTTCTGTCCAGTTGAAATAGTAATTGTAATTAACGTACCCTTTGTCAAATACATAAATCTCTCCTTTAAGTGGTTTAAGCTGTCCGAGAAAATCTTTGTCATTTTTACTGGCAGCACTCATCCACACGATTTCAGGTATTAATGAATGTAATGAGAGCAAAACATGGGCTTTTATACCTCCTTTCTTTTTGCCTTCTATTTTATTCCTGCCTGCTCCAGTAAATACATCTACAAAAAGAGTGAAAGTCGTTGAATCGAATATTTTTACTCTCTTCATATCAATCTTTTTGTCAATCAATCCACTCAAATAGCTACCTGATAGTTGTTTTTTATAATGCTCAACTAATAAAGAATACAGCTTTTCAAAAACAGCACTCTTCCGTTTTCTGTTGGCATCGGCCAGGGTGCTTCTGGCTGGTAACTCCGTTATGCCGAAATAAATCAATGCTTTACCTAAAAATGGAAGGCTTCAATTAAGCCCATTTAGAGACTCCAACTTACCTACAACGCCATAAAGCATAAAGACTAAATGCTCTTTAGTTTTTAACTTTTTATTGCCCTTATCCGAATTGAACTCCGAGACAGCTTTCTCAATTAAATCTAATGGTATGTACGAAATCAACTGAGAAATAATGGGCATTCCGCCTTTTTTAGTATCTTGCATATAGAAATTAGTGTTGAGGAACTCAAATTTCTAAACAAAAAGGCGGAAAAGAAATTTTTTGAAGCCTTTTTGTGTTTTTTCAAGATTGCAAAATCAAAAATTCAATTTAACCGTTTGACAGTAAATAAAATATCTCAGTACATTTATCAGATGAAGCGAATCCACCTCATTCTTGGTCTAATTATTCTAGTGTTTTCAGTAAGAAGCACAAAATCCCAAAATTTTTATCAGGTACTTCAATCTGAGCTCAGTGCCACCAATCCAGGAATCCTTTTTTCAATCAAGTCGGGAGACGGCCAGCTTACTTGGTCAGGTGCAGCAGGAATCAACAACATTAAGCTTGGTGATTCCTTGAAGGTTCGCCAAACCTTTAGAATTGCAAGCGTAACCAAAACTTATGTTGCTGCTTCAATTCTTAGGCTGATGGAAAAAAAGGTTTTACTTCTTGAAGATCCTATTTCAAAGCATCTTTCGCCCATGCATGCTAAAATTCTTGCACATGATTATGACTTGGAGCAAATCACTATCGCTCAAATTTTAAGGCATTCTGCAGGTTTTTTCGACCATACGCATGCTCCTGAATTCTTTGACAA
This sequence comes from Spirosoma fluviale, assembly GCA_945885545.1. GTDB lineage: Bacteria > Bacteroidota > Bacteroidia > Cytophagales > Spirosomataceae > Leadbetterella > Leadbetterella lacustris. The sequence continues at coordinate 3,016 of CAMCYZ010000189.1, read as the reverse complement.
GGTATTTTCGGTACCTGTTTATGAGTGGACACGAACTGCCCAAATCCAATTAGGTGTTGAGAAAGGGGATCGAATCGGTCCGCCTGGAAAACAGTTTAGCTATTCGGATATGGGCTATGTGATTTTGGGAGAACTGATTGAAATCTATACCGGGAAGTCCTTGGATGGAGGCATAAAAGAATTACTGGGATTGGAAAAATTGGGGCTCGTCCGAACAGATTTTGAACGCATGGATTCCCAAACTGATCAACAACGGATTCACCAATACTTTCAGGGAAAAGATACTTACGACTTCAGTCCGACCATGGATTATTATGGAGGAGGAGGTATTCTTTCCAATACAGCAGACTTAATCGACTTTTTCCAAGCACTTTTTCAAGGAAAAATATTTGACAATCAAGCCACCTTAGCACTAATGCTGCAGCCGGGTACCTATCCCGTTAAACCTAAATTAGATTATGGAATGGGGATGTTCAAATTACAAGTGAACAACATGGATGCGTATTGTCATTCTGGTTTTTGGGGAACACAAGTCCTCTATATTCCAAAGCTAGACATTTACATGGCCGCCAATTATTCTGGAGGTTGGGGAGGTGGGGCAGTGGCTCCCATTTTTGAAAAAGTATTGACTAAAATGGGAGATACTAATCAATCAAATCGGTAATAAGAGATGCAACTATAATACGATGATTGAGTATGTGACTATCAGGAAATCAATCCTTTTATAAATTCTATCACTCCATTTGGATTTTCAAGTGGACTAACATGTCCTCCCTTTACAATAATTGTCTCCAGATTAGGCGGGGAGGGGACATAATCTTCTGCACCTTTTAAGGCTAGTGCTTTTACTTGCAAAGTTTCGATTAAGATTGTGGTGTCATCTGCATTTGCGATTACTGCGTTGTCTGTGTGTTTTATTTCGTTAATAGTCAAAAGGTCCATTGTTCTCTTGAGTTGACTCGTTAGGGATGTGTTTTTGTTTAATGAGGACTTACCAAATAATGCTTTCACGGCTTGTTGTGTGTAGTAATGTGTTACTCAATCTTTGTCATTATTACTCTTTGTACATTAGTAAAAGAATAGTTTGTAATTGCTTTGACTTCATTCGATTCCTTACCCGATGTTACCTCAAAGATTAATTTATCATCCAGTAATTGGGTAGTCGCAGTTAGCCAGATATCATTAACTTTAAACAAGCTATAGAGTTTATTATTAACATTGTACTCAATCAATTCTACACCGTCACCTTCATCAAGTTTATATCGACCTTTATCTAAATCGTCAATAACTAATTTATAGTCTTTAATCATAGGTGTAGTAGCTGATAAATACTCGGTTTTCCAGGTGTAAATACCTTTAACATTTGTTTTAGCGGCTGTAAACCTAACTTTTACGCTATCACGTAATGTGTTGTAGCTGTAAATTTTCATTGTACCTTCCCAAGTACCTAAGCATTTTTCGGGAAAAATTGAAGGTGCTTTTGTTTCCTGAACCATCCCCAATCTTTTATCAAAATCAGCAAGCAATCTTGAATTTGGAAACATACTTTTCCCCCATTCCATAAAATCTTTTGCAGTGGAATAATCCTTAGCCCAGAAATGATTTGAAATATGCCCAAGCAAATCTTCCTCAGAAAGTGTATAATTGTCACGTTCTTTTAAAGAGGTATAATATTCTTTACATCTATTCAAATTATTGTATTGATAAGCAAACCACTTGTTAAACCCATTGATAACTGCTTTTGGATAAATTGTGGTATGCGTCTCAGACGGAAAATATTCATACTCAAAATGAATTACTTTATTAGTTTTTTCTGAATTAAAAAATTCCCTTGTCCTGTTAATTGATTTTTCCCAATCGGTAGTCGATTCATTTCCCTTTGACATATAATAGAAGATTTCTCTTTTAACTTTGCCGGGGTCGAATTTTTGAAGACTATCTACCAATTGCATTTTATCATAACGCATATGAGGTGAAATAGCTATATAACCATTAAACAAGGTAGGGTCTTCAACCATACAATATGTGATAAACACACCGCCATTTGAGTGACCTATAGCAAGGCGTGTTGGTAATGTTCTATAATTTTTATTTACATAGGTGAAAATATCATTTTTGAGGAATTTCAGAAAATCGTTTGCTCTACCTTTATTATCACGCATCATTTTGGCTGTTTCACCATGTATATAGGCAGGTAAAAAATCATCATCTCTTTCTTTGGAAATTACTCCAACAACAATCATTGGTACCGCACTATTCATAAAAGCCAAGCTAGAATGGACAATGTCAAAATATTGTCGAGCTTGTGCGTCAAAAACATATACTACCTCATACTTTTTTTGAGGATATTCTTCATACAATCTTGGTGTATAAATTATAATTTCTCGGCTTCCATAAACTTTTGAGTCGATTTTTACCGTTTCAATTTTTTGAGCAAAACAGTAAAACGAAGTTATTAATAAAACAAAAATAAAGGATATTTTCTTCATTTGATTGAGATTTTGATTGTTACACACAACGGTCAAGTGTATGTGCCGTAAGGGATTGCGGGGCAGTAACCTGTCCACTGATACGAAAGTTTGAGCGGGTGACAATGCTTGAATACCCACTGAAACCCTTATGGCATATACACTTTGTTGGCGGTATGTGCTTATTTGTTATCATAAATATTTAGTTGCATTCTTAATAACTTCCTTTGTAGTCCAATTCTTGTTTCGCTCCAAAAATTCTATTACAAACTTTTCATTGATTTTTGAATACTGCCTTAGAATCCATCCTACAGCTGTCTTACAAAATCGTTCATCTCTTTTTATTAAGCATTCAGAAAAAGTCAAAATAATATTGATATGTTTTTCTATAGTCTTACATTGAGCGAAAGGAACAAGTGATGCCCTTGCTCTCCATAAATTTGTGCTAGTATTCCATTTTTCAAATTCAAGAATAGTTTGTTGGGGTTCTTTATCTACTAATGGGCTCAGTAGTCTTACACAAAGCCAGTCACAAACATTCCAATCTG